>NZ_AP022332.1:2545635-2888770 GCF_009936375.1 Methylosinus sp. C49
CTGGCCCCGTCTCGATTGCCGAGCTTGGGCGACCATTGCGGCGAGCTTTGGACGCAAGCGGCGCGCGCCGGCGATGGAATGCGCCGGGAATTCGGTTTTGTAGCGGCAGATTGCTTGTGCGAGGGGCGCAAATCTGGCAACAATATTTCCCGCCGATATGTCAGTCATGCTGACCATTCTGCGCCAATGTCGCTCGCGCCACCCTGCGAGCGACGCTATGAATTCGACGACCAAGGACGGGGGAGCGGGCGCGGCGATCGGGCCGGGCGGCCCCCGGACTCGCCCGGGAGACGCCGCCATGACCGCGATCGACGCCAGAGACCCCCTCCTGCCGCAGGCTCAGGGCCTCTACGATCCGTCCAAGGAGCACGACTCCTGCGGCGTCGGCTTCGTCGCCAATCTGCACAACGCCAAGAGCCACGAGATCGTCGAGATGGGTCTGCAGATCCTGCTCAATCTCGATCATCGCGGCGCCGTGGGCGCGGACCCCAAGCTCGGCGACGGCTGTGGCATTCTCGTGCAGATTCCGCACCAGTTCTTCAAGGAGGAATGCGCGAAGCTCGGCTTCGCCCTGCCGGAGCCCGGCCATTACGCCATCGGCCAATTCTTCCTCTCGCGCGACGACGCCGAGCGCGCCAAGGCGAAGGAATTCATCGAGGCCGCCGCCGCGAGCCAGGACCTCGTCGTGCTCGGCTGGCGCGACACGCCGGTCGATTCGAGCGATCTCGGCGCGGCGGTGAAGGCGGTCGAGCCGGTGCATGGCCAAGTCTTCATCGGCCGCGGCCCCTCCGTGATCGACGATGTCGACTTCGACCGTCGCCTCTATCTCGCGCGCAAGACCGCCTCCAATGAAATCTATGCGCGGGGGCCGGCGGCGCGCGAGCATTATTCGGTTTCGGTCTCCTCGCAGACGATCGTCTACAAGGGCATGGTGCTGGTCTCGCAGCTCGGCGAATATTTCCTCGATCTGAAAGACCCGCGCTTCGTCAGCGCCATCGCGCTCGTGCATCAGCGCTTCGCGACGAACACTTTCCCGTCCTGGCGCCTCGCGCATCCTTATCGCTTCGTCGCGCATAATGGCGAGATCAACACGCTGCGCGGCAATCTCAACTGGATGGCCGCGCGTCAGGCCTCGGTCGCCTCGCCGCTGTTCGGCAACGACATAGAGAAGCTGTGGCCGATCTCCTATGAGGGGCAGTCGGACACCGCCTGCTTCGACAATGCGCTCGAGTTTCTCGTGCAGGGCGGCTATTCGCTCGCCCATGCGGTGATGATGCTGATCCCGGAGGCCTGGTCCGGCAATCCGCTGATGGATGGCGACCGCAAGGCTTTCTACGAATATCACGCCGCGCTGATGGAGCCCTGGGACGGTCCCGCCGCCATGGCCTTCACCGACGGCCGCCAGATCGGCGCGACGCTGGACCGCAATGGCCTGCGCCCGGCGCGCTATCTCGTGACCGAGGACGGGCTCGTCGTCATGGCCTCCGAGATGGGCGTGCTGCCGATCCCGCAAGACAAGATCGTGCAGAAGTGGCGTCTGCAGCCGGGCAAGATGCTGCTCGTCGATCTCGAGCAGGGACGCATCGTCTCCGACGACGAGATCAAGAAGGAGCTCGCCTCCTCGCATCCCTATAAGCAATGGCTCGAGCGCACGCAGATCGTGCTCGAGGATCTGAAGCCCGTCGAGCCGCGCGCCTCGCGCGCCGATGTGTCATTGCTCGATCGTCAGCAGGCTTTCGGCTATTCGCAGGAGGAACTCGATCTTCTGCTCTTCCCCATGGCCGTCACCGGCCAGGAAGCGGTCGGCTCCATGGGCACGGATACGCCGATCTCGGCGCTCTCCGACAAGCCGAAGCTGATCTACACCTATTTCAAGCAGAACTTCGCGCAAGTCACCAATCCGCCGATCGATCCGATCCGCGAGGAATTGGTGATGAGCCTCGTCTCCTTCATCGGCCCGCGCCCGAACATTCTCGATCACGAGGGCTCGGCGAAGCGCAAGCGGCTCGAGGTGCGCCAGCCCATCCTCACCAATGAGGACCTCGAGAAGATCCGCTGCATCGGCCATATCGAGGACAGCTTCGACACCAAGACGCTGGACATCACCTATGACGCCGCGACCGGCGCCGCCGGCCTGCGCGAGGCGCTGAACCGGCTCGGCGAGCGCGCCGAAAAGGCGGTGAACGGCGGCTACAACATCATCATTCTCTCCGACCGCATGGTGGGACCGGATCGCATTCCGATTCCGGCGCTGCTCGCCACGGCGGCCGTGCATCATCACCTCATTCGCCGGGGATTGCGCACCTCGGTCGGTCTCGTGCTCGAGACGGGCGAAGCGCGCGAGGTGCATCATTTCGCTCTGCTCGCCGGCTATGGCGCGGAAGCGATCAATCCTTATCTCGCCTTCGAGACGCTCGAGGCTTCGACGGCGGAATTCCCCTCCGACGTCGATGGGCCGACGGCGATCAAGCGCTTCATCAAGGCGGTCGACAAGGGTCTGCTGAAGGTCATGTCCAAGATGGGCATCTCGACCTATCAGTCCTATTGCGGCGGGCAGATTTTCGACGCCGTGGGCCTCGCGCAGAGCTTCATCGACGAATTCTTCCGTGGCACGACGACGCGCGTCGAGGGCGTCGGCCTCGACGAGATCGCGGCCGAGACGGTGCGCCGTCACAAGGACGCTTTCGGCGACGTCGCCATCTATCGCGACGCGCTGGATGTCGGCGGCGATTACGCCTTCCGCATTCGCGGCGAGGCGCATAGCTGGACGCCGCATACGGTTTCGCTGCTGCAGCATGCCGTGCGCGCAAATGCGCAGGACAAATATCGCGCCTTCGCGCAGCATTTGAACGCGCAGGACGACAAGCTGCTCAATCTGCGCGGCCTGTTCCGCGTCAAGACGGCGGAGGAGGATGGTCGCGCGCCCGTGCCGCTCGACGAGGTCGAGCCGGCGAGCGAGATCGTCAAGCGCTTCTCCACCGGCGCCATGTCCTTCGGCTCGATCTCGCGCGAGGCGCATACCACTCTCGCCATTGCGATGAACCGCATCGGCGGCAAGTCCAACACGGGCGAGGGCGGCGAGGAGCCGGAGCGCTTCAAGCCGCTGCCCAATGGCGACAGCGCGCGCTCGGCGATCAAGCAGGTGGCCTCTGGGCGTTTCGGCGTGACGGCGGAATATCTCGTCAACTCCGACATGATTCAGATCAAGATGGCGCAGGGCGCAAAGCCCGGCGAAGGCGGCCAGCTGCCCGGCGACAAGGTCGATGCGGTGATCGCCAAGGTGCGCCATTCGACGCCGGGCGTCGGCCTCATCTCGCCGCCGCCGCATCACGACATTTATTCGATCGAGGATTTGGCGCAGCTGATCTTCGATCTGAAGAATGTGAATCCGCGCGCCGATGTGTCGGTGAAGCTCGTTTCCGAAGTGGGCGTCGGCACGGTCGCCGCCGGCGTCTCCAAGGGCCGCGCCGATCATGTGACCATCTCCGGCTATGATGGCGGGACGGGCGCTTCGCCGCTCACCTCCATCAAGCACGCGGGCAGCCCGTGGGAGATCGGCCTCGCCGAGACGCATCAGACTCTGGTGCTGAACAATCTGCGCGCGCGCATCGCGGTGCAGGTCGACGGCGGCCTGCGCACGGGCCGCGACGTCATCGTCGGCGCTCTGCTCGGCGCGGACGAGTTCGGCTTCGCGACCGCGCCGCTGATCGCGGCCGGCTGCGTGATGATGCGCAAATGCCATCTCAACACTTGCCCCGTGGGCGTCGCGACGCAAGACCCTGTGCTGCGCAAGCGCTTCGTCGGCCAGCCCGAGCATGTAATCAACTTCTTCTTCTTCGTCGCCGAGGAAGTGCGCGAGCTGATGGCGCAAATGGGCTATCGCCGCTTCGACGAGCTGATCGGGCAGATGCAGATGCTCGACAAGGAGAAGGCGCTCGCCCATTGGAAGGCGAAGGGACTCGACTTCTCCAAGCTGTTCCACAAGCCGGCGGGCGAAGGCGCCGCGATCCGTCACAGCCTCACACAGGATCACGGGCTCGACAAGGTTCTCGACAACAAGCTCATCGAGGCGGCGCGCGCCTCGATCGACCGCGGCGCGAAGACCTCCATCGAGACGGCGATCCGCAATGTCGATCGTTCGACCGGTGCCATGCTGTCGGGTGAGGTCGCACGCGTCTATGGCCTCGCCGGCCTGCCGGAGGACACGATCGACATTCGCGCTTCGGGCACCGCGGGGCAGAGCTTCGGCGCCTTTCTCGCGCGCGGCGTGACGCTGCGTCTCGAGGGCGAGGCGAATGATTATGTCGGCAAGGGACTCTCGGGCGGCAAGGTCATCGTCTATCCCTCGCGCGAGGCCAAGCAGATCGTGCCGGAGAAGTCGATCATCGTCGGCAACACCGTGCTCTATGGCGCCGTGGGGGGCGAGGCCTATCTGCGCGGCGTCGCCGGCGAGCGTTTCGCCGTGCGCAATTCCGGCGCTTATGCGGTCGTCGAGGGCGTCGGCGACCATGGCTGCGAATATATGACCGGCGGCGTCGTCGTCGTGCTGGGGCCGACAGGCCGCAATTTCGCGGCCGGCATGTCGGGCGGCGTGGCCTATGTGCTGGATGAGGACGGCGGCTTCGCCGAGCGCTGCAATCTGGCGATGGTCGATCTCGAGCCGGTGCGCGACGAGGAGACAGCGATGACGCAGGCCTATCATCAGAGCGGCGACCTCGAGCAGCATGGCCGCGTCGATGTGATGAGCGATATGACGCGCTTCGACGCCGAGCGTCTGAAGCACCTCATTTCCAATCATCTGCGCTACACGGGCTCGACGCGCGCGCGCGCGATCCTCGACGATTGGGAGAGCTACAAGCCGAAGTTCCGCAAGGTGATGCCGGTGGAATATCGCCGCGCGCTCACCGAGCTTCTGGCGCGTAGCCAGAGCGGCGAGAAGATGAAGGCGGCCGGCGAGTGAGGCGGACGCGCCGGCGTCACGCCGCCGGCGCTTCGACTCTTATGTGAAGGACTTCCGGCGGCGCGCCGAAGCGCACCGGCAATCCGGTGCATCCTAATCCGCCGGAGACGACGAGATGCTTGTCGTCCTCGACGATATGCCCGTGGACATAGCGACTGCCGTAGATTGACGGCACGATCGGCGCCCAGCCGAAAAGGCGCACCTGTCCGCCATGCGTATGTCCGCAAAGCGTCAGCGCGACGCGCTCGGGCACGCGCGGAAAGACGTCCGGCTCATGCGCCAATAAAATTACCGGATCGTCGGTGGCGACGGCGGCGAGCGTCGCGGAAAGATCGTCGAGCCCGCGCCATTTGCGCCGGCCGACGGTGATCGCATATTGGTCGGCGAGGCCGGCGAGCCATAGCGAGTGGCCCTTATGCGCCAAACGCACGGCCGCATTCTCGTAGACAGGAATCCCATTGTCCTCGAGCGCGGCGCGGGCGATCGTCTCGCCGCCGCCGCGACGTTGCGCCGTGTGATCGTCCCACATGTCGTGATTGCCCAGGATCGCATGGACGCCGAGCGGCGCTCTGAGCCGAGACAACGCCCGCGCCCATTGCGACGCCGGAATCGGCGTGGCGAAACGATGCAGTCCGGCGACATAGTCGCCGAGCAGCACGATGACGTCGGGCTCGAGCGCATTCATGCGATCGACGATCGCGTCTATGCGCTCGAGCGACATCCACGGGTCGCAGGCGTGCAGATCGGAGAGCGCCGCGATCTCGAGCGCGAAACCTTTCGGCCAGACGCGCGGCGCGATGTGATAGCGGGCGACGCGCGGCTCCATCAGCGGCTCATAGCCGAAGGCGTAGGCCGCTCCCGCGAAAGCGGAAGCCGCCCCCGCTATCGCGCCTCTCAGAAAGGCGCGCCGAGTCAGCATGAGCATAGCGTTTCCCTCATGAGCAGTTGCGCGACATTGAAGCCGACGAATGCGTCGGTTTCGAGTCGCGCCGCTCTGGCGCCGATCGGTTCATCGCGTAGGGAAAGGGCCTTCGTCGAGGAAATAGCCATAGGCCTGCGTGGAACGCTGCGGAATAGGATCGACCGCAGTATAGGCGCCGGGCCGATAGGCGCGATCATAGGGATTGCCCGCGTGAGGATAGGAGACCGCCCTGACATAGGGAGCGGCGGCCGTTTCACCGCGATAGCGAATCGGCTGCGGCCACTGCGTCGCGTCTTCCGTCGCCGCGCGGTAGCGCTGTGGCGCGACGGCCGCGCGGGCGTAGCCCTCATGCGGATAATAGGCCGGTTCGGCAAAGGGGATGGAAGCTGCTTCGTTGGCGCGATAGCGAGCGGGCCGCCACCATTGCGTCGCATCTTCCGTCGCCACGCGATAGCGCTGCGGCGCGACGGCGGCGCGGGCGTAATCCTCGCGCGGATAAAGGGCCGGCTCCGCATAGGAGACCGGCGCCGCCTCAGTGGAGCGATAACGGATCGGCGGCTGCCCTTGCGTGGCTTCTTCCGCCGCGACGCGATAGCGACGGGGCGCGACGGCGGCGCGGGCGTCGTTCGGCTCCTCCTCGCGCCAATGGCGCGCCGGACGAGCGGCAGGATGAAACAGCTGAAAATTCGCGGTCGCCCGCGGCGCGAAATCATCGGGGCCGAGCCCGCGAATGACGACCGGTTCGCGCGCGCCGGCGTAGGAGGGGGCGGGAACGCCCGCGAGCGCGGCCAGCATGGCCGCAGGCAGAATCGTCGCACTGATACGCATAATCGACGCCTTTCGTCTCGAAGCGGAGCGCGACAGGCTGGAAATTTACGCCGACGTCTCAAATCGGCGCGGCTCCCCGTCGCGCGCCTCATCGGAGCAAGGCGCGTTCCCATTTCATTAACCTTGGCGCGTCAGCCGAGCTTGGCTTTCAGCGCGTGGCCCGCGAGCGTCTTGCCGAGCGACCACACCGCCCCCGGCGCGTGATGCGCGTCGGCGATGACCTTGTCGAAGGAACGCTCGATCCAATCGCAATCGAAATCGTCGATGGTCAGCGGAGGCAGCAGCTTGATCGTGTGATTGCCATGGCCGGCGACCTGCGTCAGCACCTTGTGCTGCTCGAACAAAGGTATGCTGATGAGCTGGCAGAACAGGCCGGAGTTGACCGTCTCCAGCAGGTTCCACGCGGCTTTCAGCTTCAGCGAGCGCGGCTCGCCGAACTCGATTCCGATCATCAGGCCTTTGCCGCGCACATCGGCGACGAGTTCGTAACGCTCGGCCATGGCGCGGAAGGAGGCGAGCAGGCGCTCGCCCTTGGCGGCGGAATTCTCGACGAGCTTCTCGCTCGCCATGACCTCGAGAGTGGCGAGGCCGGCGGCCATTGCGAGATCATTCTTGCCGAAGGTGGAGCCGTGCACGACCGCGCGATCCATGCGATCGAACATTTTGTCGAAGATCCATTTGCGCGTCAGCACCGCGCCGACCGGCACATGGCCGCCCGACAGCGCCTTGGCGACGAGCAGGAGATCGGGCTCGACGCCATAATGCTCTACGGCGAAAAATTTTCCCGTGCGGCCGAGGCCGGTCTGAATCTCGTCGGCGACGAGCAAGGTTCCATATTTGCGGCAGAGCGCCGCAGCCTGCGCGAGATAGTCCTGCGCCGGCATGTTCACGCCCTTGCCCTGTATGGGCTCGACGAAGAAGGCCGCGACGTCGCGATGGCGCAGCGCCTCCTCGAGCGCGGCGAGATCGTCGAAGGGAATCTCACGCGTATCGGGGAGCAGCGGGCCGAAGCCCTTCTTGAAAATCTCGTCGCCATTGAGCGACAGCGCGCCATAGGTGAGGCCATGGAAGGAATGCGCGCAATTGAGAATGCCTGGACGGCCTGTCGCGGCGCGTGCGAATTTGATCGCCGCCTCGACCGCCTCTGTGCCGGAGTTGGCGAAAAAAACCTTCTCCATATAAGGCGCGAAGCCGAGCAGCCGTTCCGCGAGCAGCGCCGCGGGCACCGACACGTCGAGCTGCACGAGATTGGGGAGCTCGGCGCCGAGCACGCTCATCAGCGCCTCGCGCAACGCGGGATGATTGCGGCCGATCGCGAACACGCCCCAGCCGCTCAAAAGATCGAGATAGCGCGCGCCCTTGCGGTCATAGAGATATTGGCCGGAGCCGCGCACGAATCCGACGTCATAGCCGATGGTCTTCAGCACGCGCACCCACATCTCGTTGAGATGCTGCGAGTGCAATGCGAAACGCTCGTTCTCCCGCTCCGCATAGAGCGAGGCGAGATCGAAATTCGGGGCGCCGTCATGCTGCGCCAATTCACGATCGTCTCGCGGTGTGATGAAGCTCATTCGTTCGAAGTCCGTGCTTTCAAGGGCTGCGTGCGATCTTCTCGCGGGAATTGCGGCTCGTCGGCTGCGCCACCATCGGCGGCGACGCACTATGTCGCGGCTTCGCGACGGCCGCAACATTTGGACGAGCATATTGCTTCGCGCCGCTCTGTCCAGCGCCGCGCGCGCCTCGAGGAGGGGCTGCGCCGCGCGCGAATGTGACGAAAGAACGCTCTGGCGCCCAATCGCGCCGCTTTCATGGCGAAGATCGAAGCCGAAACATGCGCGCGAGGAGCCCCAAAGAGCCGTGATCGCGCATTGACAACGCGCGTACGGTATTTCGCGTAACCGGCGCCGAGGTCGCGGAACGCCAAGCATTTTCGGGCTTTGTATCCACAGCGAAGGCGCACGAGACAAAAAAGTCGGTTGGAGGAAAGCGTGGCGATGATATCTTAACCACAGTGATTCACGGGCGAGCGTCGCGATTCGAGTCTTCGAAGGCGAGCGGAGCGCATTCGTTCCGAATCGGCAGGGGGAGTTGGTCTGTTGGGCGCAAAAATTTCATTCCAGAATGAGTTGAGCGCGTCGACCATCAATGTCGAAAACGGTGAAGCCGGGCTCGATCTGGTCGAAATGTCGGGAACCATCAAGTGGTTCGACGTTTCGAAGGGATACGGATTCGTCGTTCCCGATGATGGCGGCGCGGATATTCTCTTGCATGTGACGATCCTACGTCGTTCCGGCTTCCAGTCGGCCTATGAGGGCGCGCGCGTCGTCTGCGAAGCGCAGAAGCGCGTGAAGGGCATGCAGGTGTTTCGCGTCATCGGCATGGACGAGTCGACGGCGGTTCACCCTTCGCAGAACGGCGCCGCCCGCACCCATGTCCAAGTGACGCCTTCGAGCGGCTATGAGATCGCCATCGTCAAATGGTTCAACCGGGTAAAAGGCTTCGGCTTCCTCACCCGCGGCGAGGGCACCGACGATATCTTCCTGCACATGGAGACAGTTCGCCGCTATGGGCTGGCCGAGCTGAAGCCTGGCGACAGCGTTCTGGTGCGCTATGGCGACGGTCCCAAGGGCCTCATGGCGACCGAGGTGCGGCCGCTCGAATCGGCGCTGCCGGCTTCCCACTAGGGCCGAGCGACAGGCGCGTTTCCGGGCCGCTTTTTATTTCCCGACCGCAATGGCAGAATGGCCGTCGAAGCGCTGGCGTTTCGACGTCGTCTCGATGCGCTCGGCGGTCTGGATGCGGCGAGGGTGAGCATGTCTGGTGAGGTGTCGCGGAGCGTTTTCGGCGGCATAGCCGCGTTTTTCGTCCTTCTCTTCTGCGCGGCCGTTCCCGGCCACGCGAAGGAGCCGGGATCGCCACCGCCACCCGCGGTCAAAATGGCCATAGAGCCGATCGAGATCGTCACCGCCTCCGGCGCGCATCGGCTGCACGTCGAGGTGGCGCGAACGCCCGACCAGCGCGAGAGAGGCCTGATGTTCCGCGCCTCGCTCCCCGCGGACGGCGGAATGCTTTTCGATTTCCACGAGGAGCGGCCGGTCGCAATGTGGATGAAGAACACGCCGCTGTCGCTCGACATGGTCTTCGTCTCGCGCGCCGGAAAGGTCGTTTCCCTGGCGCTCGCCGCGGAACCCTATTCGGAGCGCGTCATCTCCTCCGGCGGGCCGGCGCTCGCGGTCATCGAGCTGGCCGCCGGCGCGGCGCAGCGCTTGTCGATCGCCGTCGGCGACACGGTCAAACATCCGATTTTCACGAAGTAGCGCGGTCGGCGCGCGCGCTCGCGCTTGTGAGCGACGCGCCCGCGTGCTAGCGAGGCGTTCGGCGGAAATGGGCTCCGCGGCCTATACGCGAGACGGGGTATGGCGCAGCCTGGTAGCGCGGAAGTTTTGGGTACTTCAGGTCGCAGGTTCGAATCCTGCTGCCCCGACCATTGGCGCGGAGCCCCGCCACAGCGCCGATTTTTCGTTTCCGGCCGGCTCGCGAGCCGGCTTTCGCCGAGGCCGATATGACCGCACGCATTCACCGCCCGTCCCCCAGCGCGACGCAATCCGGTCCCGGACCGGCCAAGCCCTGGGTCCTCGAATATGAGAACGAGACCCCGCGCGAGCTCGATCCGCTGATGGGGTGGACCGGCACGTCGGACGCAAAGGCTCAGATCAGGCTTCGTTTCGCCACCAAGGAGGAGGCGATCGCCTATGCCGAGCGCAAGGCGCTCGTCTATCGCGTCGAGGAGCCCAAGCCCGGCGCCGCTTCGCGCCGCATCATATCCTACGCCGATAATTTCAAGACGCAGCGCGTCGGCCAGTGGACACACTGACGGCCGCAGCCTCCGTCATGGCCCCGTAGCTCAGCCGGATAGAGCAACCGCCTTCTAAGCGGTAGGTCGCTGGTTCGAATCCAGCCGGGGTCGCCAAGGAAGCAGCTATTGTGGTCGACGGCCGCCGGATCATTGGCGGCGGAAAGGGCGCAACGACGACAGCGCCCGAGACGTCGCCGGTAGAACATGCTAATTTGCGAGCGTCGACTCCGTAGCTCAGCTGGATAGAGCAACTGCCTTCGAAGCAGTAGGTCGTAGGTTCGAATCCTACCGGGGTCGCCAGCGGCTTTGTTGCCTAACGTCACTTCAGCGTGAACGGCACGATCACATCCATTGCGAACATGCCGGTCGAGCGTCGATAGCCGCTCGCGCCGAAGAAGGGCGCCGCGCCGGTCAGCGACGCGTCGTAACGCAGCTCCGGCCGCAGCGACAGCTGGTGATCGGCAGACCTTTGGGAATTTCCGGCGTTATCGTCAGCCCGGCGGTGATCCCGAGATAGCTGGTTCCGCGCCCCTCCGGCTGGAAGATCGCCGAGGGCGTGTAGAAGCCATGCTCTATGTTCGTGTAATCGAAATAGCCGGGATAGGCGCCGACGAAGAAATTGCTATGGTCGCGCCAAAATTCGACGCGGCCGTTGAGCTGCAGCACATCGTCGATCTTGTAAGAGACATATTGCGCGACGCCATAGCCGTTGACGCCGCGCGGACGACGCGGAATGAGCGTGGCGTCGAAGCCGTAGATATCGCCGAGCCGGCGCAGCACGCCTTCGGACAGCCCCGTCACCGAGAGCGCATTCCATCCATCGTCGCGAACATAGTTTATGTCTGTGCTGAGAGTGAGCCGATCCGTCACCTTCCAGGTGAGCGTCACATCATTGCTGTAGGACAATGTGCGATTGGGATCGCATGCGCATTCATACGGAATGTTCGGCCAACCGACGCCGAGCGGATCGAGCTGCATCGGATCTTCGGGGCCGATGTGAGTCGTGCCCAGAATGGTCAGCCTGTCGTCGAACGCCTTTATGCGCAGGCCGGCCTGGAATGAGGCGGCGCTATTGTTGTCGCCGGGCCAGCCGAGGCTGGCGCTGTCGCCCGACATGACGCTCGCATGGACAAAAAGCCAGGAGGCGAGATCGGACGAGATCATCACGCCGGTCTGCTTGAGCGGAATGCCGAAATTGAAAATATAGGAATGACTGTAGAAAACGCTGTCGACCAGCTCGGCGCCCTCGAGCGTGACGAATTGGCCGATCTTCACATCGAATCCATTGTCCGTGATCCATGGCAGATGCGCGGTCGCGAAGGCCTGTAGAATGTCGAGCTGCGTGCGGTCGCGCATCGCATAATCGAGCTCCCCCATAAAATGCGTGTAGCGTGCGTCGGAGCCGACCATCGTCTGAATCTTGAAGCCGAAGTCGAAATCCTTCCTCGCCTTTGGATCGGGCAGGCGCTGCATGGTGAGCACGCCGGCGTTGAATTGCGGCTGATTGGCGCGATCGGTGAACAGATGGCCCCAATTGAGCTTGTTGAACGGATTGTCGAAATTGAAGGTGGAGCCGGCCTCGACGAAGCCCGTCACCTTCAATGCGTCGAGCCAGGACGGCGGCGACTTGGCTTTGCTGTCGGATTTCTTGTCCGAGCCGGATGACGCAGGCGCGCGCGAGGCGGGTGATGCAGGCCATCCGAGCAGCGCGCCAGAATCGTCTTCCTGCGCCGATGCGGGGACGACGGCGAGCGTCGCCGCGACGCCGCCGGCCGTGAGCGCGCGCTGCAATGTCGCGACCAGGAGCAGGAAAGCCTCTTTTTCGAAAACATAGATTGAAACGAGACGACGAAAAGCGCTTTCGACCGCGCCGAAAAAATCCGGCTGCGAATGTGAGGCCTATCCGATTCCGCCCGAGCGCGGGAGTCGGTTATTCCACGGCGCCGGCATGCGGCGCGGCGAGATAATCGCGCGAGCGCATCTCGATCAGCCGCGACACTGTGCGCGCGAATTCCTGCGCCTCATGTCCCGTCGGCGCGTGATAGAGATCCTGCGCCTCGCTCTCGGCGGAAAGAATCAGCCGCGTTTTCTTCTCATAGAGAATGTCGATGAGCGTGATGAATCGCTTGGCCTCGTTGCGGCGATCGAAATTCAACTTCGGAACCGCATCGATGAATATCGTGTCGAAGGCCTCGGCGAGCGCCATGTAATCGGCGGCGCCGGTCGGCCGCGCGCACAGCTCCTCGAAGGAGAAGCGCGCGACGCGCCCCGCCGCCTGCGGAACGGCGATGTCGCGGCGCGCGACGCGCAGCATCCTCGGCGCGCCCATGGCGACGCCGCTCAGCTGATGAAACAGCGCATCCATCGCCGCGCGGGCGCATGCGTCGGCGGGCGTGAAGAAGGTCTCGCCGAGCGGCGTCTTCTCGAGACGAAAATCGGCGCGCGCATCGAGGCGCAATTGATCGAGCCTGTCCTCGATCAGCGCGATGAAGGGCAGGAAGAGATCGCGATTGCGGCCGCCTTCGTAGAGCCGGCGCGGCTCGACATTGGAGGTCGCCACCATGATGACGCCGTCCTCGAGCAGCCGCGTGAACAGACGCGCGAGAATGGTGGCGTCGGCGATATCGGTCACGGCGAATTCATCGAAGCAGAGCACGCGCGTCTCGCGCGCGATCTCCTGCGCTACATGCGCCAGCGGATCGGGCGCGGCGCTGCGGCGCGCGGCGAGCAGGCGCGCGTGAACCTGCGCCATGAAATCATGAAAATGCGCGCGGCGCTTGGCGGCGAGCGTAAGCTCGGCGAAGAAGATGTCCATCAGCGTCGTCTTGCCGCGCCCGACGAGGCCGTGAATGTAGAGTCCGCGCGGACCGCCGCAGGGCGCGCGCCGTCCGAGCAGCCCACGCAGCCGCGCCGCGAGACCGCTATGCGAAGGGGCGGCGGGACGACGCGTCAGCTCGCGCGCCAGCGCTTCCAGCCGCTCGAGCGCGGCGAGCTGCGCGGGATCACGCTCCAGCGCGCCGCTGGCGACGAGCTTCTCATAGCGGGCGAGGAGGGGGCGCGGCGCCGTCATGCGCGGCGCCTCGTCGGAGAGGTCACAGCCGCCGCATCCTGCCATTTGCCGCGTCGAAGGCGCCTTCGCGCAGCTCGCAATAGAGCAGGCGGCGGGCGTCCACCGGCCCCGGCATGACGATCTTGCCATGCGGCACGCGGGCGAAGCCGAGGCGGGCGTAATAGTCGAGATCGCCGACCAGCAGCACCAGCCCGTGACCGGCGTCGCGGGCGGCGTCCAATGATTTCTTGACCAGCGCCTCGCCGAGCCCCTGCGAGCGAAAGGCCGGCTCGACCGTCAGCGGGCCGAGAAGCAGAGCCGGGGCCTCGTCCACGAGAATGGCGGTCATGCGATTCGCGCCGACCAGCAGCGTGCCGACATGAGCGACGAAGGAGAGGGAGAGCTCGGCCCCGACGCCCTCGCGCAGCCGATAGGCCGTGCGGGCATAGCGGCCAGGACCGAAAGCTCGCTCCTCGAGCTTTTCGATTTGGGGCGCATCGGCCGGCGTCTGCGGCGAGAAGCGGATGACGAGATCGATCATCGCTCGCGCATAACATGGGCCGCCCGGTCGGCAAAGACCGCGACCGGCCCGAGTCTTGCTGAAAAACGCGCATGGATGCGATCGAGATCAGACCAGCGACGCCGGCGGACGCAGAGACGATCGCGGCCCTCCATGTCGCCTGCTGGGCGGAGACCTATGCGCCTCTGGCGCCGGCGGAAATTCTCGCGGAATACACGCTGGAGACGCGCCTCGCGCAATGGCGGGAGACCTTGGGCGGCGGCGGGCCGCAACAGCCGCCGCCGAGCGTGTTTCTGGCGCTACGGAAAAACGTCGCCATCGGCTTTGCGGCCAGCGGCGCGCAGCAGAGCGCTATTCTCGGCGAGCGCGGCTATGCCGGCGAGTTTCAGGCGATCTATCTACTGAAGGAGGCGCAGCGCCACGGCGCCGGCCGTAGCCTCATGCGCGTCATGGCGCAGGCGCTGCGCGAGCGCGGGATCGAATGGGGGAGCCTCTGGGTGCTGCGGCATAATTTCACGGCGCGGAAATTCTACGAGAAGCTCGGCGGCCGCAAGATCGGCGTCGAAGGCGCCTGGCGCGGCGTGCCGGAGGTCGCCTATGGCTGGCGCGATCTCGGCCTGCTCATCGATCCGCCGCCTGCCAAGCCCTGGTGACGCGCCTTGGCGGACGAATTCTCGTTACGCGCTGCGACGGCCGAGGATGCGAAGACGCTCGCCGCGCTCAATCTCGCCTGCTGGCGCGAGACCTATGCGAGCCTGCTGCCGGCGGAGACATTCGCCGCCCTCACGCTCGATGAGCGCCTCGATCATTGGCGCGGAGTTTTTCAGACGGAGGGCAATGTCGTCGCTCTAGCGACGGACGCCGCCGGAGAGGCGGCGGGCTTCACCCATTGGCGCGCGCATGAGCTCGCGCTCAGAGGGCGGCTCGGCCGCGGCGGCGAGATTTGCGCCATCTATCTGCGCCGCTCCGTGCTGAGACTCGGGCTCGGCGGCAGGCTGCTGCGGCTGATGGCGGAAGAGATGCGCGCCAGCGGCCTCAAATGGGCGAGCCTCGTGGTGCTGCGCGAAAATCTCCCCGCTCGCCATTTCTATGAGGCGATGGGCGCGCGCCGTTTCGGCCGCGAGCTCTCCTGGCGCGGCGTTCCGCAGGTCGCCTATGGTTGGCGGGACCTGAGTCGGCTCGCGCGTTAGCTCAGACGATCTGTCCGCCCGGCGACGGGCGGCGGCAAAACTCGAAATGCATTCCGTCGCGCGCGCTGTCCGGCCGGAAATATCCGCCCCAGGCGAATCCGAAGCTCTCGAAGATCGCGACCAGCTCGACCACGCTGCCGACGGAGCCTTTCGGAGCGGGATCGGCTCCATAGGCGTTCCAGCGCGCATTGATGTCGAAGGCGAGGCCCCAGCTATGCGCGCTCAGATCGCGCGTGGGGTTCCAGGATTTGTGGCGCGGCACATGGCAGCCGTCCCATTTCAGAATTCGGTCGAGCAGATCGCGCGCGGCGATCTCCGCAATAGCGGCGCGCAACGGCTCCGCAATGGCCTTGTTGCAGGCGATCTCGCCCTTGGCGACGAGATGGGCGAGCGTTTCGATCTGGACGGTGACGATATTGTCTCTCGCCCAGTCGTCGGTGATTTTTATCGCTCCGCGCGGAGCGCTCTCCTCATAGGCGAAGCGTCCGAAAATCTCGCGGATTTCGTCGGTCTTCAGCACTTTGAGATGCGTCACGGGCGCCGGCGGCGCGGCTGGAGCCGCGCTTTCGGGAAGCGGAACGACGACGACGCAATTCTGATTGGTCGACAGGCCGAGCTTGTGAGCGAGGCCGGGCGAGAGGTCTGCGATGCGGCCGGTATTCTCATTGGGCCCCCAATCGACCGGCTGCGCCCGCTCGGCGGCGCCCGTGCTCGGATTGACGACCGAGACCTCGATCTTTCTCAGATGAGCTTTGGGCGTGTCGTCGTAATTCCAGCGGCAGGCGATATAGAAAGCGTCGGGATCGAGGCGGCGCGCCAGCCCGGTCGTTCCCGGCGGCTGCTGCGGCAGGAAAAGGCCCGGATAAGCGGGGATATCGGACTCTTGCAGCAGAGCGAGGCCCTCGTTGGGTCCAACGCCCGGATCATGCGGGCCGCCGAAGGTCGACATTGGACCTCGAAAGGCGACGCTGCGTCCGGGGGCGGCCGGAAGCGAAGGCGTCGACGAGACGGGCGGCGGCAAGGACGGCGGCGTCGCGGGAAGCGAGACCGCGCCGGTCCGCGCGAACAGAGAGGCGTCGATCTTGGGCGCGGGAACGCTGGCGAGGTTCCGCGTGAACGCCTCGATCACATCCGAGCCGACATAGCCGGCGACGATCACGCCGAGGAGAATTTGCGCCGATCCTGATGGATCGACGCTCATCAGCTTGGCGGGGCCGAGCGAGAGCGTCGTCGCCACTCCGGCCACGAAGCCGATCATCAGGCTCGTCGCGAGACGCGCGGCGCTGAACAAATCCTCCGACGAGGCGTCGGCGGCCTGTGAGTCGTCGTTCATCTTCTTCAGGCCCGCGATCACGCGCAATCCTTGGCCGATCGCTCCGAGCAAGCCGCCGAGCGTGAGCGCGCCGAGGACGTCGAAGAGCTGGCTGCTATCCGTCATGACAAACCTCACAAATAAAAAACGCGGAAATTCGGCTGGAGCGCGCTCAGGCGACCGCGTAGCCGCTCAGCGGCGGCAGATCGTCGAAGAAAGCCAATCTTTTGCGTATTTCGAGGTCCGGCTTGGCGGGAACTTCATAATTGCGCACCAGCGCGTCCATGATCTCGCCGGCGGAGGCGCCGTGCTCGAGCGCGCCGCATGTCCGGGCGAAGCGCGGGAAGCTACGAATTTCCCATATGGCCGCAGCCGTCTGCTCGGCGACCGACATGTCTTTCGGATAGCGGCCGAACTGCTTGCGAATGGCTTCCGCGCGGCTCGGATCCCATTGCACTATGCCTTGGGAGCTGTGGTGAACATCCCAGTGCTCGTCCCGTGGATTTGCGAGGGATTCGCCGGTCATATTGGCGACGAGCGCGCGCGCCGCGAGATCGCCGAGACCCTGCTGGCGCGCGGCTCCATAGGCCTCGATCTGATTTTGCCGCAGCGGGCTGAGCTTGCCTGTCGGTTTTCCGGGCTTGCCGCCGCCGCTGGGAAGCTTCGGCGGCGAGACCGAGCCGCCGCCGGGGGCAGGGGCGCCGCCGAGATTGCGCGTGAACGCCTCGAGGAAATCGACGCCCGCATAGCCGGAAGCCGCGATCCCCAAGAGGAGCTGCACATCGTCCGGCTTGATGGCGAGCAGGCGGCTTATGCCGATCGAAATGCCCGCGATGACGCCGGCGATGAAGCCGACGACGAGGCTGACATTGATGCGGCTGGCGACGAACAGATCGGCGCGGCCGGCGGGTTTGGTCAGCGCCTCGTCGTTCATCTTCTTCAGCCCGACGATGGCGCGGGCGCCCTGGCCCACTGCGCCGAGCAGGCCGGCGAGAAGAAGCGCGCCGAGGATTTGTCCGGGAGTGAGGCTCGTCGCCACATTGGCGGCGGCGCTGGCTGCGCCGGCGATCGGATTCTCCGCCACTCTGCAACCTCTTGAAAAGTCGCTGCGCTATTGCTGCAGCGTCGATGAAACGGGAAAAATTCTCCTCTTAAAATGACGAAATTTTGACAATCAGGCAAGCGCAAAGCCGAGTCCGCATCGCCGGACTCGGCGGTCCGACGCCTCACCAATAGGGCGAGACTTCCGCGCCGCCGAACACCTCCGCTATGCGCGCCCGCGTCGCCGGAGTCGCGTCTTCGGGCAGGGCGTCTAGCGGGAAGAAGCCCGCCTCGGCGATCTCATGGTCGGGCGGGCGCGGCGCGGTCTGACGAAAGGCGCGCGCGACGAAAAACGCCACATGGTCGCGCTTGGAGATGCGGCGGTTGAGATAGACGCCGCGCAGCTCCGCCGGCGCCTCGAGCTCTATATTGCCTTCCTCGGCCAGCTCGCGGGCGAGCGCCTGCTCGAGCGTCTCGCCCGACTCGACGCCGCCGCCGGGCAGATAATAGCCGGAGATATAGGTGTGCCGCACCAGCAGCACACGCCGGTCCGCATCGACGACAAGGCCGCGAACGCCGAGCGTCATCGGCCGTATCACCGTCGCCGCGAGCACGACGAGCCGCGTCGTCAGCAGCGTCCGCCAGCCGGACTCGCTCATCGGCCCGGCGCCTGTGCGGTGGCCGTCGGTTCAAATTTCTGGCGTTCCATGTATCGACACTCTAGAACCGCTCCAAATCGTCGCCGGCGCGACGCCGAGAGCTAACTAGCGCCGCCGTTCCGCCCTGCGCAAGGAGCGCCAGATTGAAATCCTTTTGCGACCTCACGGAACGTGAAATTCTCGCCGTCGCCATCGCCTCCGAGGAGGAGGACGGCCGCATCTATCAGAGCTTCGCGGAAGACCTCTCCGAGCGCTATCCTTCGTCCGCCCAGGTCTTCGAGGAAATGGCCGAGCAGGAGGCCGCCCATCGCCACGCGCTGCTCAACCTCTATCAAAAGCGTTTCGGCCCCAATCTGCCGCCCATTCGACGCGAGGATGTGAAGGGCTTTCTGCGCCGCCGGCCGATCTGGCTGACCCGCAATCTCTCGCTCGAGACGATCCGCAAGGAAGCGGAGGTCATGGAATATGAGAGCGCGCTCTTCTATCAGCGCGCGGCGGAACGGGCGACCGACGTCGGCGTGCGCAAGCTGCTCGGCGATCTCGCCGCAGCGGAGCAGGGACACGAGACCCTCGCCATGCGCCTCGGCGCGCAAATCCTCACGCCCGGCGCGAAAAAGGAGGAGGATCTCGCCTATCGGCGCTTCTTCATCCTGCAATATGTGCAGCCGGGCCTCGCCGGGCTCATGGACGGCTCGGTCTCGACTCTGGCGCCGCTCTTCGCCGCCGCCTTCGCCACCCATAATAATTGGGAGACGTTTCTCGTCGGCCTCGCCGCCTCCATCGGAGCCGGCATCAGCATGGGCTTCGCTGAGGCGCTCTCGGACGACGGCTCGCTGACCGGCCGCGGCTCGCCGCTTCTGCGCGGCGGCGTCTGCGGACTGATGACGACGCTCGGCGGCCTCGGCCATACGCTGCCTTATCTCGTGCCGGATGCGATTCCCGACAGTTTCGCCATAGCGACGACCATCGCCGGCGCGGTCGTCTTCGTCGAGCTCTGGGCGATCGCCTTCATCCGCGCGCGCTATATGGACACGCCCTTTCTGCAGGCCGTCTTTCAGATCGTGCTCGGCGGCGCGATCGTGCTCGCAGCCGGCATACTCATCGGCGGCGCGTGAGGCTAGCCAATGGCGTTTCTGCTCGCTCATCTCTCCGACGCCCATATCGGGCCGATCCCGCGGCCGAGCCTGCGCGAGCTCGCCGGCAAGCGGCTCACCGGCTACGCCAATTGGATCAATAAGCGGGCGCAGGCGCATGACATGGGCCTGCTCGGCCGGCTCGTCGCGGATATGGAAGCGCAAAAGCCCGATCATGTCGCGATGACCGGCGATATCGTCAATATCGGGCTCGACGCCGAGATAGAGGCGGCGCGGCTCTGGCTCTTGGGCCTCGGCAGCCCGGAGAATGTGAGCTTCACCCCCGGCAATCACGACGCTTATGTGCCCGCCGCCGTGTCCCGTATCGCCGAGACCTTCGCGCCTTGGACGACATCCGAGGAAGGGACAGGCTTCCCCTATCTGCGGCGGCGCGGCGGAGTGGCGATCATCGGGCTCGATTCGGCTGTGCCGACGGCGCCTTTCGTCGCCTCGGGACGGCTCGGCGCCGAGCAGCGCGAGAAATTGGCGGTTCTGCTCGACAAGACCAAGGCCGAAGGGCTGGCGCGGGTGGTGCTGCTGCATCATCCGCCGCATCGCGGCGGCGCCAAGGTTTTGCGCGGTCTCGACGACGCCGCCGAGCTGGAGGCGATCATCGCTCGTCACGGCGCCGAGTTGATCCTGCACGGACATAATCACAAGATCAGCCTGCATCGCCTGCCCGGCGCGCATGGGGAGACGCCCGTCATCGGCGCAGCCTCCGCCTCGGCCAAGGCCGGCGCGCATTATCCCCGCGCCGCCTATAATCTTTATTCCATCGAGCGCGAGGGCGACAAAATCACCATCTCCTCCCGCTCGCGCGGATTGGGCGCGGACGGCGAGACGATCGAGGAGTTGGACGCGCTCGCTCTGTGAAGGCTCAACGCGTCAGATAGGGGATGGCGTAGACGCCGAGCCGCCACAGCAGGAAGAAGAACGCCGCCGCGCCGGCGCCCTGCGCCAGAAATAGAATGGCGCGATAGAGCTTCTCGCCGATTCCGCCCGGCCGGGGCAGGGCGGGCAGGCTCGCCTTTGGGGCCGCCAGCAGCTTTTTCTTCGCCGCCTCCTCGGTGAAGGCGCGGGCGCCGCCCTGTCCGGCGAAATCGAAAGCCAGCGCTTTCTCCCGCTCGATCAGCCGATGCGCCATATATTCGGTGATCGCCTCCACCACCGTCGCGATATTTTCGCTTTCGCCTATGGTGACGCGGCCGTTGCGCGTGTCCTGCAGGAAACGATAGGTGCGGCGGTCGCGGCCCATTTCGACGAAGCCGACATGATCGATGAAGAGCCGCGGACGATCGCCATGCGAGACGCCTATGTCGAAGAGATCGCAATCCTTCGGCGCCTGGGCGAGGACGGGCTCCAAATGATCGCGCAAAATCTCGAGCCGCGCGATCTCGGCGTCACGAAGATCCGCTAGAACGCCCGAGCGCTCGGCGTTGGCGAGCCGCGCCCGCCGCATCGCGCCGGTCAGATTGGCGACGCGCGTCTCCTTGGTCTCCGTGGCCAGCGCGCGCTGGCTGGAGCCCCGCTCGGACCGCCTATCCGTCACCAGCGCCGTCGGGGCGGGCGCATCGTCCGTCGTCGCCGGCTGGCCCTCCCTTTTGGATTCGTCCATCTCACTCATTCGCACGAAAGACCGCATGGCCATCTCATTCATTATACCTTCTCGCGACCGAGTTTCGACCGGAAAGAGCCGCTCACAGCAAAGCTTCGGCCGGGGCTTCGCTCTCATGTAACGAGCCATTATCGGAGGCGAGCGCGTCCTGGTTAGACCGCAAAGGCGGATAAAGCATGGCCGTCGTTACGAACGCGCCAATAGGATATCGGGAATAATACTGATAATTCGACGCGAATATTATAAGATGGCGCCTGTGTTCCGACGATGTTCCTTGCGGGCGTCTCTCTGGCCGCGAAAGTCGGAGCGTCCGGGTCGACGGCCGAGCTTGCGGAAGAGTCGACATTTGCGCCGCCATCCGGCAAATCTCCGGCCGACGAGAGCGGGCGCCCGCAGATTCGCGCGCAGGAGGAGGCCGCAGCCCGCTGCAGGCCGCGCGCAAGCTGGAGACCCCTATGGCGCCTCACGAAGCCGGCCTGCCGACGGCAGGCGTGCGATTTGGGCGGCTCGCATTCGGCGCGATCTGCTCGCTCGTCTCGGCCATGGAGGCGGGTGGCGGCCGCGAGCATATGCTCGTCGCCGGCTTTTTTGCGGCGACGGCTCTGCTCCTTTTGCGGCCGGCGCAGGGGCGCATCCGCCAGGGCGTCGATTTCGCCATTGATCTCCTCGCCATTGGCGCGCTCGCCTTGCTTTGCGATCCGGCAGGCGTGCTGTGGCGCGCGCCGGAGGCGCTTTCCGGCCTCTTCACATTGACGCCGATCGGCGCGGGCTCGGCGGTCGGCCTCTATCTGCTCGGCGTCTCCATTCTACCCGGCTCGCCTTTCGCGCTGCGCGCGGCGCTGTTCCTTCTCCCCTTCCTGTTCAGCCTCCTGGTCGCGCTCGGCTCACGGGTCATCGGCGAATTGGGCGGGCTGATCTTCCTCGGCCTCGACGTTCCACAGACGGCGCGCGTCATCGCAGCGCGGACGGTCATTGTTTTCCTGTTGAACGAGGCCGTCATCGTCGGTGCGCCGCTGGCGCTCGGCCGCTATCTGCCGCAGCAATGGCGCCCGCATGGCGTGCTGTTCCTTGCCGCTCTGATCGCCGCCGTCACGCCGGAGATCGCCAGCCTCGGCGCGCATCCGCATGTCGCCTTTCTGCCGGCGCCGGTCGCCATCATCGTCGCGGCCCTGCTCGCCGCCGCCGCGCAGGCCGGTCTTTGGGGCGAAACCTATCTCGTCACTCAGGCCATGGCTGGAATGCTGCGGGGGACGCCCTCGCTTCCCGTCATCGTGCTCAACGACTGGAAGACCGGCGCCGCCAAGGGCGCCGTCTATGGCTTCGTCTTCATGGCGCTGCTGCTGGTCGCCGGGCTGATCGTGAGCTTCCCGCCGGCGCTCGGGCTTCTCGTCGCTGCCGGGCCGGTCGGCGGCGCGCTCATCGGCGCCGCGACCTTCCCGCTGCTGCGCGCCATCGTCGAAAGCACGGATTCGACTCCGCCCTTCTACGCGAGGCTGCGGCACGAATATGAGCGGATCGCCAATTTCCCGCGCGGCCTCGTCGCCGGCGCGGCGGTGGGGCTCGCGCTGCTCTTCGGCCTGCCGCACGAGGACGGCGGCGCGCGCTTCCTCTTCGGCGCCGGAGCGGGGCTGCTCGCCTATGCCGGCGTGGACATGGGCTTCGACCTCTATGCTCTGCAGCAGAAACGCCGCCAGCATTTGCGCAGCTGGCGCGTCTATGCGCTCGGCGCGCTCTTGGGTGGGCTCGTCGGCGGGGCGGTGGCCTGGTATCTCGACGCCGATCAGCTTTCGACGATCACCAAGAAATTCTTCGCCTATATCTCGCTGAGCTACGCCGCCGACGGTCGGCCGGTCGCCGATTACGTCATCCGCCCGCTGTTCTCAAAATGGGGCGCGACCAATCTCGGCTTCGTCGATGGCGGCGTGCGGCTGTTCTTCGACGAGTCGCTGTCGGGCGTCATTCAATGGGTGTTCGCCGCGCCCTTATTCTCGATCAATCTCTTCTTCCTGACGGCGCTGGTGCGCCGCAGCCTCGCTCCTCTGCGCCAGCTCGCCAGCTGGGAGGGTCTCGACATGCTGGTCGAGAACGCAGTGCGCGTGCTGCGTTGGGGCCTCTGGATGGCGCCGGTCATCTATTCCTTCCTGAAGGCCTCGCCCGATCCCGCTTGGTACAATCAGGACGGGCTCATCCGCACCGGCGTCGCCATATGGATGAATCACGCGCTGCCGGACCAGGATTTCCGCGCCTGGAGCCTCGATATTTTCACGGCTCTGCTCGCTTATGACGCGATCCGCGTGCTGATCTGGTTCGACCATATGGGGCTGCGCGTCGCGACCTTGGTAAACCTCTCCTTCGTCGGCGGCGATGTCGCCGACGAAAAGGCCGCGCGCTTCATCGGCAAGGCGCAGAAAAGCCGCGCCATACCGGAAGGCCTGCGCCGCTTCGCGACCTGGGCGCCGCTGCTGCTGCCTTTCTATATTCCGCGCGGCGCGGAATGGGATCAGGCCTGGAGCGCGGCCGAGCGCATGACGCATCTGAGGCCGCCATCCTATTCCTATCTCATGGGCGGCTACATGGCCTATGCGGGCGCGCTCTCCATCGCGCTGGTGATCTTCCTGCTGATTCAGCTCGCCAAGGCCGGCAAGCTGCCGCTGGAAGGAATCACCGGCGCCGGCGGCGCGCCCGGCTCCAAGCCCTTCGAGCTGACCAATGGTCTCGTCACCAGCCAATGGTTCGAGGATGGGCAGGGCGCGATGCGCGTCGAGGGCGTCGCGCGCGGCGGCCCGCCGATCGATCTCACCCGCAGGCCCGACGATCACGCGCATCCGCGCGGACGCTTTCTGTTCTTCCGCGAGGAGGGCCGCGATCTCTGGTCGCTCGGCTCCGCGCCGACCTGCGCGCGCTGCGAGAAAGTGTCGCTGGAGAGCGAGGGCTGCACTTTCCTCTACGTGCTGATGGAGCAGGGCGGCTTCGCCATAGAGGCGAAGATTTCGCTCGCGCCCGACGAGGCCGTGGAGATCACGCGCCTGCGCCTCGTCGATCTCGAGCAGCGACCGCGCAAGCTCACCCTCGCGACGCTGCGCGAATGGGTGCTGAACGAGACCGGCGTCGAGCAGCGCGACGCCGCCTATAACGCCATTCACATCGGCACATGGTTCGTCGGCGGGCTGAATGCGATCATCGCGCAGAACCGGCTGCTGAAGGGCGGCGCGCGGCGCGACGTCGATCGTCGCCTTTCGCCGGAGGTCGGCTTTCATGCGATCGGCGCCGGCGAGGGAACGCGGCTTCGCCTCATCGGCTATGAGGATGTGAAGGCGCGGTTCTACGGCCTCGGCGCCGCGGGCGCGCCGGACAGCCTCCGAGATGGCGACAAGCCGCGCGATCCGTCCGACGAAGGCCTGCTGTTCGGCTTCGAGCCGATCGCCAGCCTGCGCGCTGAGCTAGATATTGCGGCCGGCGGCGCGGCGGAGATCGTCATCGTCGACGGCTGGGCGCGCGACATTGGCGCCGCGACGCGCACGATCGCCAAGCATCTCTCCCGCGACTTCGATTTCGCGAGCGTGGAGGCGGCGCTGGCGCGCAAGCGCGCGCTGCTGCATCCGCCGGCGCCGGCCGAGCATCGCTACGCCTTGTCCGAGGACGGCCGCAGCCTGACGCTGCGTCCCGACACGCCGCGCCTCTACGCCCATGTGATCGCCAATGCGGTCGGGCAGGGCGCCGTGCTCGGCAATCATGGCGATATTTATTCCTTCCACGGCAATTCGCGGCTCAACAGCCTGACGCCCTTCCGCATGGGCGAGGGCCGCATGACGCCGGCGGGCCAGGCCATCTATGTCTATGACCTCGCCCGTCAGGACGCGCATTCGGCGACCTTCGCGCCGCTGCGCCGACGCGACGCCGAGCATGAGGTCGAGTACGGCCTCGGCTATGCGATCTATCGCTCGAGCCGCGACGATCTCGAGCTCGAGCTGACCGTCTTCGTCCCGCCGGACCTGCCGGTGGAAATCAAGCTGCTGCGCATCATCAACCGGCGCGATCACGAGCGTCTGTTGCAGATCACGCCGGCGATGGAGATTGTCCTTGCCGAGACGCCGAACGAAAGCCTCGGCCGCGTCGAGGCGGTCGCTGGCGAGAATGAGCGCGCGCTCTACTTTCGCAATCCTGACAATAATTTCGTCCAGGGCTGGGCCTTCGTCTCGACATCCGTCCCGGCGGAATTCGCTGAGACCTCGCGGCGGCGCTTCCTCGGTCATGAGAGCCGCGACCCGGCGCTTCCCTATATGGTCGAGCACGGCCATCCCGACGCCGGCGCGCCGGAGCATCAGCGCAAGGTCGCGAGTTTCTCCGGCGCGCTCGACGTTCCTGCGCATGGCGAATCTCTCGTCGTCGTCGCCATGGGGCAGACGCCGACGCTCGAAAGCTCCAAGATTCTCGCCGCCCTTGCCAGCGACCCGGCCTATGCCGCGCGCGCGTTGGAAGAGACCAAGCGCGATTGGGAGCAGCGCCTCGGCGTGTTGCGGGTGAAGACCAATCGGCCGGAGTTCGACCGGCTGGTGAACGACTGGCTTCCCTATCAGCTGCTCGTCTCGCGGCTCTGGGGCCGCTCCGGCCCGGCGCAGCGCTCGGGCGCCACCGGCTATCGCGATCAACTGCAAGACGTGCTGCCGCTGATTCATCTCGCGCCGGAGCTCGCCCGCGCGCAGATTTTGAAGCACGCCGCTCATCAGTTCATCGAGGGCGATGCGGTGAAATGGTGGCATGACGCGCCGGACGGCGGCTGCGGCATCGCCGACCGCACCCACGCCTCCGACCCGCATCTATGGCTGCCCTATCTGACGATCCGCTATGTGAAGGGAACGGGCGACGACGCCATTCTCGACGCGATCGAGCCCTTCCTCGAGGCGGAGCCGACGCCGCCCGATCGGGAAGGAAACGCCAGCGTGCCGCTGACCTCGCGCGACAAGGACACGTTGCTCGGCCATTGCGCGCGGGCGATCGACTATTCGCTGGATCGCTTCGGCGCTCATGGCCTGCCGTTGATGGGGACGGGCGACTGGGACGACGGGCTCAATCTGCTCGGCGCGCAGGGACGCGGCGAGAGCGTCTGGGTCGGCTTCTTCCTGCATGGAATTCTCGTCGATATCGGGCCTTTGTTCGAGACGCGCGGCGACGTCGAACGCGCGGCTCGCTATCGCGAGCGCGCCGAGGCGCTACGCGCCGCGCTCGATTCCTGCTGGCGCGGCGATCGTTTCCTGCGCGCCTATGCGGATGATGGAAGCGAAGTCGCGCCGATGAGCGCCATGACCGCCTCCTGGCCGATCCTCTCCGGCGCGGTGGATTTCGCGCGCGGCAAGGAGACTCTCGATAATGCGTTGGCGGCGCTCGCGCGGCCGGATCGCATATTGCTGGTGACGCCGTTCTTCGATGAGAACTCGCGTCCCTATCCCGGCCGCAGCGCCGAATATCCGCCGGGCGTACGCGAGAATGGCGGCCAATATTCGCATGGCGTCTCCTGGCTGATCGACGCGCTGACGCGCCTCGCGCTGGAGGCCGCCGCCGGCGGCGATCACGCGCAATCCGACGCGCTGTTCGCGCGCGCGTGGGACGCCTGGTTCGCCATCTCGCCGCTGTCGCGCCTCACGACGCCGGAGCAGGCCGATATCTACGGCCTCGCGCCGCATCAGCAGCCGGCCGACGTCTATGAGGGCGAGGGCTATGAGGGCCGCGGCGGCTGGAGCTGGTACACGGGCGCCGCCGCGCGCATGCTGTCCGCCGCCTATGGGCTGCTCGGCCTGGAAATGATCGACGGCGAGCTCAGCCTGCGTCCCGACGCCTTCCAACCCAAAGGCGATTTGAAGCTCGAGAGCGTCACTTGGCGCGGAACGAGCTTCTCCGCCTGAAGCGTATCTTTTCACCATGAATCGGCGTCCGCGGCGCGGACGCTTGTGGACAAATTGATTTCATTTTAGCGTTTCGTAGCTCGATCGGCAGCTTGCGCTCGGGCCTCGATGCGGCGTTTTTCTTCATGAGTTCATGGGCGCGTATCTGCTCCTGTGTCGCGGCGCTGTCGTTTCTACAATCGACTGCGTGCCGCGCCGGCGCGTTTCTGCAAAAGCCGGGCGAGGGGATCGTCATCCTCTCGACCAGCTTCGCCGACGCCCATAAGGCCTATGACTCGCGCGGCAAGCTCGTCGCCGCGCCCTCCTATGCCAAATTCGAGACGCAGGCCTATGTCGAATATGGTCTCATCGACGAGATCACATTCGTCGCAGAGTCGAGCTATATGCGCTTTCGCGGCGCCAATGAGCAGCGCCAGCTCGAGCAATTGCAATATCTGAAGGCGGAAGCGATCGCCGGCGCGCCGCTCTATCTGCCGCCCGGACTCGGCGGCGGCGCGCGCTACGAGGGGCTCGGCGCCGGCTGGATCGGCGCCCGCCTGCGGCTGCTCGAATGGGGCGCGACCATTCTCTCCGTGCAAGGAAGCCTGCGCGCCGCGACGCCCGCCGCGCAGACCTATCTCGACATGAAGCGGCGATTGCAGGAGGATGTGCGTCTGCAATTGGGCTGGCCAATCGAGATTTTCGGTCTTTCCGGTTTCAGCGACATGCAACTCGGCTATCGCTCTCTCGGCCAGAGCGGCGATGAGATACGCGGCGAGATGACGTTCGGCCTGCGGCCGTTCGACGGCGTGCTGCTGCTGGCGCAGAGCTTTTTCTCCTTCTCTCCTTGGAATGGCTCCGCGCCCTTCATGTCCTCGCAAAAGGCTCAAGTGAGCGCGGTTTACGACCTCACCCGCGAGGTCGCGATGCAGCTCGGCATTCGCGCCTCACTTCGCGGCGTCAATGATTCCGCCGAGCGCGGATTGCTCGGCGCCCTATGGTATAGGTTCTGAGGCGGACCGCCGGGCGAGGGGAAGATGACACGCTGTTTCGGACTCATTCTGGCCGGCGGCCAGGCGCGGCGCATGGGCGGCGTCGCCAAGCCGTTGATCGAGGTCGGCGGCGCGCCCATCCTCGAGCATGTCTTGCGCCGGCTTGCGCCGCAATGCGTGCGCCTCGCGCTCAACGCCAATGGCGATCCGGCGCGCTACGCCGCCTTCCATCTGCCGATCGTGCCGGATGAGGTGGAGGGTTTTGCGGGGCCGCTCGCCGGCGTGCTCGCCGGCCTCGATCATGTCGCCGCCAATTTCCCGGACATTCCGCTCATGCTGAGCGTTCCGGCGGACACGCCTTTTGTTCCGCTCGATCTCGCCCAGCGTCTCGCCAGCGCGCGCGCCGAGGCGAAGGCGGAGATCGCCGTGGCCGCATCCGGCGACCGCGCGCATCACGCCGTCGCACTATGGCCTGTCGCGCTGCGCGAGGAACTGCGCCATGCGCTGGTGAAGGAGGATTTGCGCAAAGTCTCGGGCTTCATCGAGCGCTACGCCAACACGCAAGTCGAGTGGAGCGATGCGCCCTATGATCCGTTCTTCAACGTCAACCGGCCGGAGGACGTCGAGACGGCCGAGCGCATAGCGGCGAGCCTCGAGGCTCAGCGGTCGTAAGCGGCGAGACGCCTCACGCAAACCCCGGATCGATCGTCCCCGTCCGCTCGAGCCAAGCCGGCGTCGGCAGATTCTGCCCGCGCAAAAAGTCGAGATTGTAGAGCTTCGAGGCGTAGCGCGTGCCGAGATCGGCGAGGATTGTCACGATCGTATGGCCGGGGCCGAGCTCCTTGGCGAGGCGGATCGCGCCCGCCACATTGACGCCCGAGGAACCGCCGAGCAGCAGGCCTTCATTCTCGGCGAGGTCGAAGAGAATGGGCAGGGCCTCCGTGTCCGGGATCTGATAGGCGAGATCGATCGGCGCGCCCTCGAGATTGGCGGTGATGCGGCCTTGGCCGATGCCCTCGGTGATGGAGGAGCCCGAGGCCTTCAGGTCGCCGGTCGTGTAATAGGAATAGAGCGCCGCGCCGAGCGGATCGGCGATGGCGATTTTCACGGAGGGCTTGCGCTCCTTCAGCGCAATGCCGATGCCCGCGAGCGTGCCGCCCGTGCCCACCGCGCAGACGAAACCGTCGATCTCGCCCTCGGTCTGCGCGAAAATCTCCGGCCCGGTGCCGCGAATATGGGCGTCGCGATTGGCCACATTGTCGAATTGATTGGCCCAGATCGCCCCCTCTAGCGTCTCTTTGGCCAGCCGCTCGGCGAGGCGGCCGGAGAGCTTCACATAATTATTGGGATTGGCATAAGGGACCGCCGGCACCTCGACCAGCTGCGCGCCTTGAAGGCGCAGCGTGTCCTTCTTCTCCTGGCTCTGCGTCTGCGGAATCACGATGACGGTGCGGAAGCCGAGCGCATTGGCGACCAGCGCGAGGCCGATGCCGGTATTGCCGGCCGTGCCCTCGACGATGGTTCCGCCCGGCTTCAGCGAGCCCTCCGCTATGGCGGCCTGGACGATGGAGAGCGCGGCGCGGTCCTTCACCGAGCCGCCCGGATTCATGAATTCGGCCTTGCCAAGAATGCGGCAGCCCGTGGCCTTGGACGCCGCCTTCAATTCGATGAGCGGAGTATTGCCGATCGCTTCGATGACATTGGCGGCGAATTTCATGTCGGACCCGTCCTTTACGCGCGAATAATCCGCGCTAGCCGATAGAGTGTGAGGAAGCAAGGATTATTCCTATTCGCTCGCCCGCCGCCTCTCCAAGCGGAATGTAGCGGCATGGGCCGCGCGCTCGCCCGGCGCGAGGATCCGCATGGACGGCTTCTCATAGAGATCGCCGGAAAAATCTTCCGGGTCGCCATGGCCGGTCCAGGCCTCTATGCAGAGGAAAGGGGCCGGAGGCCGCGCCCAGAGCGCGATATGGGGAAAATCATCGAGCTCGACGGCGAGCGCGAGCCCGTCGCCATTGTCGTAAAGGAGACGCCGGCTCGCCGCGTGGAGGAAGCACAGAGCCTCTTGCTCGAGGAGCGCCGCCGAGAGCGGCAGCCTCTTTCCGGCGAGCGGAATCGCGCGACGTCGGTCCGAGAACAGCCCGCCCGGCGCGATGACCGGGACCTCGCGGTTTTCCTCCCGATCGAAACGGATGGCGTGCGGGAAGGGGGAGCCGTCGAGCGGCCAGCTGAAGCCCGGATGCAGCCCGCAGGCGTAGGGCAGGGGCCGCGCGTCCCGATTGGAGGCGGCGAGGGAGACGCGCAACTCGCCCGGCCGCAGCGCGAAATGCGCCTCGAGGCGAAAGGCGAAAGGATAGAGAGAACGCGTGTCCTCGTCCTCCTCGAGGACGAGGCGCGCCTCGTCCTCGCTCCGCTCGAGAAGGGCGAAGCGCTTTCTCCGCGCGAAGCCATGCAGGCCGAGCGGGAACGTCTCGCCGTCGACCCGCGCGCGCCCGTCCCGTGTCCAGCCGACCACCGGAAAGAGCAGCGGCGCGGTCTGTGGCCAAACGGAGGGCTGCGGCGTCCAGATCGCCTCGACGCCGCCCGCGCGCCAGGAGCGGAGCTCGGCGCCGAACAATGAGATTTCGGCGACGTCGAGAGAGCCGGCCGTCAAGCGAATCGTATCCATCATTCGGGGATCGTAGCGATCCGGGCCGTGGTCTGGGAGCGACTTCCGGGCGTCTTGCGAAATCCGGGGGGACGGCGCATTTTTCGCGTCATGGTTCGCGCGGGCGCGCGATACAGACGAGCCGGGACATTTCCGGCTCGCCCGCCGCGAGCGGTAACGACGGGCCGTCGCGCTCGAAAGGTTTCCTCGCCTATGTATTTCAGCCGTTCATGGATTTTGATCTCCGCGCTCGCGCTCTGCGCGCCGGCGGCCGCCGCGCCCACCCGCGAGGCCGCCTCCGCTCCGCGCCCGGACGGACCGCCGATGCGTGTGACCATCGTGCGCGGCGCCTATCCGGGCTGCGAGCCGAATTGTGAAGAATGGATCGCCGCGGAAGGGCGGATCGAGAAGCAGTCGCCGGCGCTGTTCCGCGCGGCGATCGACGCCGCCGAGCCGCGCAAGCCGCCGATCCTCATTCATTCGGGCGGCGGCGATGTCGATTCCGCTATAGCGATCGGCCGGCTCTTGCGCCAGAAAGGATTCCAGGTCGCAGTCGCGCGCACGGAATTCCTCGCCGAAGCCGCGCCGGCGGCCGCGGAGCCGGCGCGCGGAAAAATCAAAAAGCTCGAGCCGCCGCACGCCAGGGGGTTCGCGCGCAGCCTCCAGGCGAGCTGCGCCTCCGCCTGCACGCTGATCCTCGCCGCCGGAACGCAGCGCTACGTCGGGCCGACCGCGCTCGTCGGACTTCATGATATCGTCGTGCCGGAGACGACGGTCACCCAGACGATGCGCTATTACCGTATCCGCACGCTCACCAAGGGCGGCCGCGTGGTCTCGAAAGAAAAAGTCTTCGTCGGCGAGAAGAGTTTCGTGCGCCACATCGGCCGCTCGAAGCCGACGCCCGAGACCTATCGGCGCGTGCGCCGCTATCTCGCGGAAATGGGCGAGACCAAGGAGGTCGTCGATCTGATGATGACCGCCCCGCCCGAGAGCATACGCTGGCTGACCCGCGCCGAGCTCGTCTCGACGAAGCTCGCGACCGACGAGCGCGGCGGGGAAACGCTGGTCGCCTACGTCCCGCCGCCGCCGCCGCCGAAATTCGCCGTCCGGCCGATCTACGAGACTTTCGTCGCGCTGCAGCGGGAGCGGGCCGTCTCTCCTCCCGCGCCGCCGATCCGGCCGTCGAGCTGGTTCGAGCTCAATCGCGATTGGGCGCTTCCCGCGGGCCTCTCCGGCGGCCTGCTGCTGCTGCTCATCCTGTCGAGCCTCTTCAGAACCTTGCGCGGCCCCGAGCCGCAGCGATGGCGCCCGCCCGTCGCGGGCGACGCGCCCTGACGCCGAGGAGCGCGAATCCGGCATGGCGAATCCGAAATGGCGGAAGCGGCGTGGCGCGTGGCGGTCATCGGCGGCGGCGGTCTTTTCATCGGACGACCTCCGCTCGGGACATCCCGGCCGATCGCCGAATGGCGAGGAGAGGGACTCGGCGTATTTTCGGGGGATCGGCGGACGCGGCGCGCCTTGTCTCATTGACCGGCCGCATGGCCGCGGCGATTCTCGGCAGACGATTCCCTCTCGTCTCCCGAGTCTCGATGCTGGACAAAATCGCCGGAAGCGACCGGCCGCCCTTCCTCGGCGTCGAGCGCTCCGTTTCGGAGCGCGTCTGGCGCGCGCGGCTGCGGCCGCAGGAGGAGGCCCAGGCGAGCGCCATCGCGCAACTCCACGGCCATGGCGATCTTCTCTCCCGCGTGCTGGCCGGGCGGGGGATCACCCAGGAGACAGCGGCGACCTTTCTCGCGCCCACATTGCGCGAACTAATGCCCGATCCGCTCGTCCTGCAGGAAATGGATGCGGCGGTCGAGCGGCTCGCCCGCGCCATCGAGGCGGGCGAGCAGATCGCCCTGTTCGGCGACTATGACGTCGACGGCGCGGCCTCTTCGGCCCTCTTCGCCGAGTTTCTGGAGGCGGCCGGCTGCCCGCGACCCTTCCTGCACATTCCCGACCGCATTCTGGAAGGCTACGGCCCCAACTTCGAAGCGATCGCCGATCTACGGGCGAGGGGGGCGAACCTTCTGGTGACGCTCGACTGCGGCACGACCAGCCACACCGCCCTCGCCTCGGCCCGCGCGTCGGGTCTCGACGTCATCGTCATCGATCATCATCAGGCGCCCGAGGTCCTGCCGGACGCCATCGTCGTCAATCCCAATCGGGCGGACGATCTCTCCGGCCTCGGCCATCTCTGCGCGGCCGGCGTCGCTTTTCTCGCTCTGGCGGCGCTGGCCCGCGAGCTGCGCCGGCGCGGATATTGGACCGACGCGCGGCCGCAGCCCGATCTTCTCGCCGGGCTCGATCTCGTGGCGCTAGCGACGATCGCCGATGTCGCGCGGCTGCATGGCCTCAACCGCGCCTTTGTGGTGAAAGGCCTCGCGGTCATGCGCGGCCGCGCCCGCATCGGCCTTTCCGCGCTGCTGGACGCAGCGCGCGTGGACGGGCCGCCGCGCGCCTATCACCTCGGCTTCGTGCTGGGGCCGCGCATAAACGCCGGCGGCCGCATCGGCGACGCAGCGCTCGGCGCGCGTCTGCTGACCTTGCGCGATCCCGTCGAGGCGGCTCGCATCGCCGCCGAGCTCGACCGGCTGAACATCGAAAGGCAGGCGCTGGAAAAGGCCACTCTGGAGGAGGCGGAGGCCGAGGCGGACCGCCAGCTCATGCGCTCCAATCGCCTCTCCTGCCTCGTGGTCGCGGGCGAGGGATGGCATCCGGGCATTGTCGGAATCGTCGCCTCACGGTTAAAGGACAAGTTCAAGATTCCAGCTTTTGTCATTGCGAAGACAGGGGAAATTTGCTCAGGCTCAGGTAGAGGCTCGAGTGGCGTCGATCTCGGCCGCACGGTGCGGATGGCTGTCGAGCAGGGCTTGCTGCAAAAGGGCGGCGGCCATGCGATGGCGGCCGGCGTCACGGTCGCGAGCGAACGAATCGACGCCTTCCGCGCCTTCATGAACGACGCGCTGGAGGAGGACGTCGAGCGCGCCCGCGACGCCGATGCGCTGCTCGTCGACGGCGCGCTGACGGCGCGCGGCGCGAGCGTCGAATTCATCCGCGCGCTCGAGCGGGCCGGACCTTTCGGCGCCGGCAATCCAGAACCGCTCTTCGTCCTGCCGGATCAGCGCATCGTCGATGCAGGAGTGGTCGGCTCCGCCCATGTGCGGGCGCGGATTCAATCCGGCGATGGAACGAGGCTCGACGCCATCGCCTTCCGCGCCGTGGGAACGCCGGTCGGCGACGCGCTGCTGGACGGCCGCGGGCGTGTGCTGCATGTCGCCGCGCGGCTGGGCGCCAATGTGTTTCGCGGCGCCGAGCGCGTGGAGACGCGCATCGTCGATCTCGCACGGCCGGATCGCGAAACATGGTGAACGCGCGAATAATCGTGAAGATATTGGCGCATCTGACGATTTCGGCGCACGGGCGCGCTGGGCGAATGTGTGGCGAGCGGCGAAGCTCTCGTCGCAATTTGGTCGCAATCGCCCCTTCTCATGGCGAAGCTCGAGGATGCGGGAGAGAGCGCGCGAGGCGCGTTAACTCTCGAGTAATTCGGGCGCGAGACATTGAGGCGTGCGGTCGCGCCGAAGCAGCGTGGTTTTCGGGGCTCCCGCATGCGCGGCTCCTCGACGTCCGCGCGAGCGAAGCGAACCGTCCCCCATTTCGAGCGAATGCGCGCCTGACATGAGATCGAGATCGAGACTGCCGGAACTTCGCTACTCCTTCGCGCTTCTCGGCCTTTGCGCGCTCGCGGGCTGCTCGTCCGCCCCGCCGGCCATGCACAACAAGATCGCGCGCTCGCAGATCGACCCGCGCTATGGCGTCGCGCCGAGCCCGCGCGTCGTCGCCGAGGGCGAAGAGGTGCCGCGCGGCGGCGGCTACTATATGGTGGGCAAGCCCTATCAGATCGCCGGCAAGACCTATTACCCGAGCGAGAGAGCCTATACGGCCACGGGTCTCGCCTCCTGGTACGGATCGGATTTTCACGGACGCAAGACGGCCAATGGCGAGGTGTTCGACAGCGCCTCGATCAGCGCCGCGCATCCGACCATGCCGCTGCCGAGCTATGCGCGCGTGACCAATCTGCGCAATCACCGCTCGATGATCGTGCGCGTCAATGATCGCGGCCCCTATCACGGCGGCCGCGTGATGGATGTCTCGCAACGCGTCGCCCAGGCGCTGGATTTCTATCGCGTCGGCACGGCGCGGGTGAAGGTCGATTTCGTCGGCCGCGCCGCGCTCGAAGGCTCCGACGACATCAAGCTGCTGGCGACGCTGCGCGAGGACGGTCGTCCTGCGACGCTGCCGGGCGGCGCGCCGATCATGGTGGCCACCAATCTGCGCGAGACGCCGAGCCGCGTCGCGCGGCTCGAGCGCTCCGAGGAGGCGCAGCAGGCCGAACGCGCTTCCGCCGCCCGCGCCGAGTCGCGCGAGGAGGAGAGCGCGTCACGGGCGGAAATGCAGAGCGTGGCTCGCGCGGAAGCGCGCGAGGCAGAGAGCCCGCGCCGGACCGAGGCTCGCGCGGTCGAGAAGGAGCCGGTCTCCACCATTCCGACGCCTATCTCGGCCAAGGCGCAGGCCATGGCCAAGAGCGCGCCGCTGCCGCCCTCGCGGCCTTTCGATCTCGGAACGGCGTCGCCGCGCAATCTGCGCTTGCGGCAAGCGCTCAATTAACCTCGACGGCGCTCTGGACGGCCGCGCGCCGCGCGAGGCCGTTGCTTTCTGCCCTCCGACGCGCCACATTTCAGCGGAACTCATTGCGTGAGGCCGTCGACGCGCTTCGACGGCGCATCGAACGAAGGCGAAAGACGCGTGCCTGTCTCCCTTCCCAAAACCCTCGCCAAATCCCTCGCCCGCTTCGGCTTCGTCCTGGCGGCCTCCTTCATCGCGCCGACGGCGGCTCTCGCCGAAGGCTTCCAGACCACCGCGCCGCGCGCCATTCTGATGGACGCCGGCACACATACGGTGCTGCTGGAAAAAGCCGCCGACGAATATGTGACGCCGGCCTCGACCGTGAAGATCATGACCGCGGAGGTCGTGTTCCACGAGATCGCCGAGGGACGGCTGAAGCTCGACGATGAATTCACCGTTTCCGAGCACGCGTGGCGCGCCGGCGGAGCGCCGGCCGGCGGCTCGGCGATGTTCCTCGCCGTCAACAGCAAGGCGCGGGTCGAGGATCTGATCCGCGGCTTGGTGATCGATTCCGGCAATGACGCGGCGATCACTCTCGCCGAAGGCGTCGCCGGATCGGAAGAGGCTTTCGTCGGCCGCATGAACAAGCGGGCGTCCGAGCTCGGCCTCACACGGTCGATCTTCGGCAATCCCTGGGGTCAGGCCGGGCCGGACCAGAAGGTGACGCCGCGCGAGATGGTCCAGCTCTCCGCGCATATCATCAAGACCTATCCAGACCTCTATCGCTATTTCGGCGAGAAGGAGTTCACCTGGAACAAGATCAAGCAGCAGAACCGCAATCCGCTGCTCACCATGAGCATCGGCGCGGATGGTTTGAAGACCGGCAATATCGACGATTCCGGCTATGGCATGGTGGGCTCCGCCGTGCAGGACGACCGACGCCTCATCGTGGCCGTCTATGGGCTGCGCACGGCCAAGGACCGCGCCGAGGAGGCGCGCAAGATCCTGCAATGGGGCTTCCGCAATTTCGAGGAGAAGTCGCTGTTCAAGGCCAATGAGACCGTCGGCTCGGCGCAGGTCTATGGCGGAACCGCCGGCTCCGTGCCGCTGAGCGCGTCGAACGACATCAAAGTGCTGCTGCAGCGCGGCGGCTCGGAGAAGCTCTCGGGCAAGATCGTCTATGAGGGGCCGCTGATCGCGCCGGTCGAGGCGGGGACCAAGGTCGCCAAGCTCGAGATCCGCCGCGGCTCGACCGTCGTGCTCGAGCAGCCGCTCGAGGCCGCCGAGACGGTCGAGAAAGGCTCGCTCCCGAGCCGCGCATTCGACGCGGCCTATGAATATGCGGCCGGCGCCATTCACAACAAGCTGTCGAAGAAGCAATGAGCGCAGAGCCGCCGCTCGGCCCGGCGCGTGGGCAGGACAAGGGCCGCGCCGGCAAGTTCATAACGCTGGAGGGCGGCGAGGGGGCCGGCAAGTCGACGCAGATGCGCCGCTTGCAGGAGCGCCTCGCGCAGAGGGGCGTGGAGGCGATCGCCACGCGCGAGCCCGGCGGCTCGCCGCATGCCGAGGCGCTGCGCGAGGCGCTGCTCGGCGGCAAGGCGGCGTCGCTCGGCCCGCTCGGCGAGGCGATTTTGTTCTCGGCGGCGCGCATCGACCATCTCGACCGTCTGATCAAGCCGGCGCTCGCCCGCGGCGCCTGGGTGATCTGCGACCGTTTCGCCGATTCCACCAGAGCCTATCAGGGCGCGCGCGGCGGCGTCGATCCGCGGCTCATCGCTTTGCTCGAGCGCGTCGCGCTGATGGGCTCCTCGCCCGATCTGACCATCATCCTCGATCTGCCGCCGGAGATCGGTCTCGAGCGCGCGCATCGGCGGCGTCCGCCGGACGAGGCGGCCGATCGTTTCGAGCGCGAGGGGCTGGAGTTTCACCTCGGCCTGCGCCAGGCCTATCTCGACATAGCCACGAGCGAGCCCGGCCGCTGCTGCGTCGTCGACGCGCTGGCGCCCGAGCAGGAGGTGGCCGAGGCCATTTGGCATGTCGTCGAAGCCCGCTTTTTTCGGCCCGAGATCGTCATTCCCTTGAAGAGAGTGATGGCGTGAAGCGCGACGCCGAGGCCCCGCCGGAAAGCGATCGTTTCGCCGATTTCCCGCATCCCCGCGAGACCCATGCGCTGCTCGGCCATGACGTGGCGGAGAGCGAGCTGCTCGACGCCTTTCGCCGCGGCAAGCTGCCCCAGGCCATTCTCATCGGCGGCCCGGAGGGCATAGGCAAGGCGACGCTGGCCTGGCGGCTCGCGCGCTTTCTTCTGGCCCATCCCGACGCCGCCGCCCCCGAGGCGGCGCGCGCGCGGTCGCTGTTCGTCGCAGAGGAGAGCGTCGTCAGCCGACGCATAGCGGCGCTGGCGCTGCCCGATCTCTTCCTGCTGCGCCGCGAGTGGAACGAGAAGACCAAGAAGCATTTCACCGAAATCCGCATCGAGGATGTGCGCCGGCTCATCCATCTCTTTCACCAGAGCTCGGGCGAGGGCGGCTGGCGCGTCGCCATCGTCGACAGCGTGGACGATCTCAACCGCTCCAGCGCCAATGCGCTGCTGAAGCTGATCGAGGAGCCGCCGGCGCGCTCGCTGTTCCTGCTGGTCGCGCATCAGCCGGGCCGCGTGCTGCCGACCATCCGCTCGCGCTGCCGCAAGCTCAATCTCACGCCGCTCGCCGAGCCGGACGTCATCGCCGCGATCCGCGCGCTGGGCGCGCCCTGGAGCACAGCGCCAGCAGAGGCGCTGGCCGGCGCGGCTGCAGGCGCGGAGGGCTCGGTGCGCGAGGCGCTGCGTCTGCTGGAGGGCGACGGCGTCGCCTTCGACGCGTCGCTGCGCGCGATGTTCGCGCGCCTTCCGCAAGTGGATTGGCTCGCCGTGCATTCGCTCGCCGACCGGCTGGCCGGACGCGACAATGAGCAGGCCTATGAGACTTTCATGAGCGGGCTCTATCGCTTCCTCGATTCCACAGTGCGGACCAAGGCCGGCGAAGGCGCGAGCGCGACGAGCCTCGCCCCCTACGCGCGCGCCTGGGAACGCATCGGCGAAGCGGCGCGCGAGACGGAAGTGTTCAATTTCGATAAGCGCGGGCTCATTCTACAGGTATTCGCCGATCTCGAAGAAGCGGCGCGCCGATAGAGGCTTTCCTTGGACGTTATTCCGACCTCGAAAGGCTTCCCGCCGGTCTCCCGCGCCGACGCGCGCGTGCTGATCCTCGGCTCCTTGCCAGGGCAGGTCTCGCTGGCGCGCGTCCAATATTATGCGCAGCCGCGCAACGCTTTCTGGCCGATCATGGGGCGGGTCTTCGGCGTTGCGCCGGAGCTTCCCTATGAGGAGCGGCTCGCGCGGCTGACGGAGAAGGGCGTCGCTTTGTGGGATGTCTGCGCGCAGGGGCGGCGGCCGGGCAGCCTCGATCAGAAGATCGACATCGCCAGCGTCGTCGTCAACGACATAGCCGGCTTTCTGGCGGCGCATCCGCAGACCGCTCTCGTCTGCCTCAATGGCGGCAAGGCGGGCGATCTCTATCGCCGGATGGTCGCGCCGACGCTCGCCGCATGGGCGCCGCCCAGCGTGATCTTGCCTTCGACTAGCCCGGCCCATGCGGCCATGAGCTTCGATCGTAAGCTCGAACATTGGCGGGCCGCGCTCGCGCGCCTGATCTGATCAGGAATTTTGCTGCGCCGCACGCCTTCCGCTTCCCCGCCGCGGCAAAGCGCGCTAGACCCTTGGCCATGGCTGAACGTCCGACCTTCATGATCACCACCGCCATTCCTTATGCGAATGGCGCCCCGCATATCGGTCATGCGTATGAGCGCATCGCGACCGACGCTTTCGCGCGCTTCAAGCGGCTCGACGGCTTCGACGTGCTGTTCGTGACCGGAATGGACGAGCACGGCCAGAAGATGCAACGCACCGCCGAGCGCGAGGGGCTGACCCCGCAGCAGCTCGCCGACCGCACCGCTGGCCAGTTCCAGACCATGGGCGAAAAGCTGAACGCGCTCGCCGACGATGTCGTGCGCACGACGCAGCCGCGCCACGCGGAGGCGGCGCTCGAGATTTGGAAGCGCATGGAGGCGGCGGGCGATATCTACCTCGCCAAATATTCCGGCTGGTACTCGGTGCGCGACGAGGCCTATTACGACGAAGGCGAGATAACCGAGGTCGAGGGCAAGAAGCTCGCGCCGACGGGCACGCCGGTCGAATGGGTGGAGGAAGAGAGCTGGTTCTTCAAGCTCTCGGCCTATCAGGACAAGCTCCTCGCCCATTACGAGGCGCATCCCGATTTCATCACGCCGGAGAAATACAGAAACGAGATCGTCTCCTTCGTGAAGCGCGGCCTCACCGATCTCTCGATCAGCCGCACCACTTTCGACTGGGGCGTTCCCGTGCCGGCGAAGCCGCAGACCAATGCGCCGCATGTGATGTATGTGTGGGTGGATGCGCTCACCAATTACATCACCGCGACCGGCTTTCTGACCGGGGAGGGGGATCGCGCCCGCTTTTGGCCGGCGAACGCCCATGTCATCGGCAAGGACATCACGCGCTTTCACGCCATCTATTGGCCGGCCTTTCTGATGTCGGCCGGCGTGTCTCTGCCGAAGCAGATCGTCGTGCACGGCTTTCTGTTCAGCCGCGGCGAGAAAATGTCGAAGTCGGTCGGCAATGTCATCGATCCGATCGATCTCGCGCAGCGCTATGGCGTCGATCAGCTGCGCTATTTCTTCCTGCGCGAAGTGCCCTTCGGTCAGGACGGCAATTATTCGCATGAGGCGATTGTCAATCGTATCAACGCCGATCTGGCCAATGACCTCGGCAATCTGGCGCAGCGCTCGCTGTCGATGATCGCCAAGAATTGCGGCGGCGTCGTCCCGACGCCGGGCGAACTCACCGAGGCCGACCGCGCGCTGCTCGCCGACGCCTCGGCCGCGCTCGGCAAGGCGCGCGAGACGATGGACGCCTATGCGCCGCATCTGGCGCTGGCGGAGCTGTTCCGCGTCGTCGGGGACGCAAATCGCTATTTCGCCGGCGAGGAGCCCTGGGCCAAGAAGAAGACCGACCCTAAACGCATGGAAACGATCCTCTATGTGACGGCGGAGGCGCTGCGGCGGCTCGCCATTCCGCTGCAGCCTTTCATTCCGGCCGCGGCCTCGGGCTTGCTCGATCTGCTCGCCATTCCCGCCGATGCGCGGGATTTCGCCCATGCCGGCGAGGCGCATGCGCTGAGCCCCGGCGCGCCGCTGCCGGCGCCCGCGCCGGTCTTTCCGCGCTATGTGGAGGAGGGCGAGGCGCAAGGCGCCAAAAGCTGACGGGGAGACGCTGATGAGACGGTCGCGAGCGAGCCTCATTTTGATGACGGCGACGGTCGCGGCCCTGCTCTGCGCCGGCCCGTCGCAGGCCGAAGCCTGGATCGCCTATCGCAACGCCCGTTTCGGGACCACGGCCGATTTGCCCAAGGGCTGGACCATGGGCGAGGCGCCGGAGAATGACGACGGCCGCGTCTTCACCTCGCCGGACAGACAGGCCGAGATCGCCGTCTACGGCGGCTACCGCGCCTTTCAGAAGGATCAGGAATTCGCCGACCGTCTCGCGCCGGGCGAGGGCGAGAGCGTGACCTACGCCAAGAAAGGCAAGGATTGGGTCGTCGTCTCCGGCACGAAGGGCGACCGCATTTTCTATCGACGCTCGCTGCTCTCCTGCAGAGGCGAGATCTGGAACAATGTCTCGATCGAATATCCCGCGTCACAGAAGAAGAAATTCGATGCGCTGGTGACGCGCGTCTCGCGCTCGCTACGCGCCGGGCGCAGCGATGGTCTCGTCACCGGATGCTCGTGAAGGCGCTCGGCTGGTCGCCAAATTGCTTAACCGCCTCAGGGACGCCGATCCTCCTCCGAATAGAATCGTTCCAATTCCCGGCCGGGCGCGTTAAGGGTTCGGCGCCGACACGCCGAAAATTCAGGCCGAGCCCATGCTGATCGACACACATTGCCATCTCGACTTCCCCGATTTCGCTCCCGAGCAGGAGGAGGTCGTGGCGCGCGCGCGGGCTCAGGGGGTGGCGCGTTTCGTCACCATCTCGACCCATGTCGAGAAATTCGCTGCGATCGCTGCTTTAGCCGAGCGTTACGAGGATGTGTTCTGCACGGTCGGCACGCATCCCAATCACGCCCATGAGGAGCGCGAGGCGAGCGCCGCCGAGCTCGTCGAGCTGGCTCGCCACGAGAAATGTGTCGGCATAGGCGAGGCGGGGCTCGACTATCACTATGACAAGGCCCCGCGCGAGCTGGCGCATCGCGTCTTCCGCACACATATCGCCGCCGCGCGCGAGAGCGGCCTGCCGCTCGTCATTCACTCGCGCGACGCCGACGCCGATTGCGCCGAGATTCTGCGCGAGGAAATGGGGAAGGGGGCTTTCAAGGCCCTGCTCCACTGCTTCACCAGCTCGCGCGCGCTGGCAGAGACGGCCGTCGAGCTCGGGCTCTACATTTCGTTTTCCGGCGTGGTGACGTTCAAGAATTCCGGCGAGCTGCGCGAGATCGCGCGCGACGTGCCGCTGGAGCGTCTGCTCGTGGAGACCGACGCGCCGTTCCTGGCGCCCGTCCCGCATCGCGGCAAGCGCAATGAGCCCGCCTATGTCGCCGACACGGCGCGCACGCTCGCCGCGGCCAAGGGCGTCACCTTCGAGGAGATGGCCGCGCAGACGACGGCCAATGCGCTGGCGCTCTTCTCCAAAATGACGCCGATCGAAACCCGGCGGGCGGCCGAATGAGCCTATCCGTCACCATATTGGGCTGTGGCTCCTCCGGCGGCGTTCCGCGCGTCGGCCAGGGCTGGGGCGCCTGCGATCCCGCCAATCCGCGGAATCGCCGCCGACGCTGCTCGATATTGGCGACGCGGACCGAGGGTGACGCGCGGACCAATGTGCTGGTCGACACTTCGCCCGATCTGCGCGAGCAATTGATCGATGCTAAGGTCGGCCATCTCGATGCGATCCTCTTCACCCATCCGCACGCCGATCACACGCATGGCGTCGACGATGTGCGCGGCCTGGTGCTGGAGAGCGGCCGCCGCATTCCGGCCTATCTGGATGAGCCGACGGCGAAAATGCTGACGGATCGCTTCGACTATATCTTCAAGACGCCGCCCGGCAGCTATTATCCGCCGCTGCTCGACGAGCATCGCATTCATCTCGGCCGCGAGGTGACGGTGGAAGGCCCCGGCGGAACCATCGAGGCGATGCCGTTCCGGCTCGACCATGGCGATATGGACGCGCTCGGCTTCCGCATCGGCGGACTGGCCTATACGCCGGACCTCAATTCCGTGCCGCAGGAGAGCTTCCGCCATCTCGAGGGGCTCGACGTCTGGATCATCGATGCGCTGCGTCACAAGCGCCACGGCACGCATCTCTCGGTCGGCGAGGCGCTGGAATGGGTCGCCCATTTCAAGCCCCGCCGTGCAATTCTGACCGATCTGCATGTCGATCTCGACTATGACGCGCTGGCCGCGACTCTACCGGAGAATGTGACCCCGGCCTTCGACGGAATGCGGATCGAGCTGGCCTGAGCCGGGCGTCCGAAACAGCCACATTATCCATGAACCTATCGATTCGAGCCGCGCCGATATGGCGCGTGCTAATCTGCGCGTCGCCTGATCGCCATCGTCGACCAACGTCGCGCTGCCCCGAGGCGGCTGGATATAAGTTCCATAATATCGATTATGCGATTTTCATTTTTCTGATCTTCCATGATTTCAGACCATTGCGTGTCGAGCATCCGGCCTTTCGCCTTCGAGGTCCCTCGCCGCTGCGGCGGCGAGCGCGGATGCGCGGCGTTCTTGCCGCGCTCGCGCCACTTTTCCGGGGTTCGATCAGCGCAGTCTCAGCGTGCGATTCGTTGCATGGTGAGCGGCGGCCTCGGGTTTTTTCGAAAATGCTGGCGAATTCATCTAGCCAGACTGGGCCGCTTCCTGGTAAAAAGGCGATTGCGCGGGACTATATGGCATTCAACTGGCACACTTACGAACGCACCAAAACCGGCTCTCCGCGAGACGCCGGCGGACGCGTGCGTCGTCGGCGCTTTTGCGCCCGGCGAGAGGCCGTGCATGTGGCTATAGCGGTCTTTTGGCGGATGGCGGAGACGAGTACCAAGACATGAGCAGCAAAGGTCGAGACTTCCGGGGACCCAGAAAGCGTGGGTTCGACGACGACCCCCCATACGGCTACGACAGCCCGCGGCCCAGCCGGCCGCCGAGGTCGCCATTCGGCGGAGGTGGTGGATTTGGCGATGCGCCGCCCCCGTCCTCGAACGAGCCCGCGATCGACGCGGTCGTCAAATGGTTCAAGCCCGAAAAAGGCTTCGGCTTCGTGGAGCTCGGCAATGGCACGGGCGACGCATTTTTGCATATCGGCGCCGTTCAGGCTGCGGGCTATGACGCCCTGCCGCCCGGAGCGAAGCTGAAGGTGCAGGTGTCGAGCTCGGTCAAGGGCCAGCAGGTCACTCGCGTGCTTGAGGTCGATCTTTCGACCGCGACCGCAGAGCGTCCGCGCAGCAGCAGCGGCGGCGGCTTCGATCGACCGCCTCGCCGTCAGGCTCCCGATCCGTCGACGGCCGTGCCGGTCTCCGGCAAGGTCAAATGGTTCGACGAGACCAAAGGCTTCGGCTTCGTTCAGTCGAATGATGGCGGGAAGGACGTCTTCGTCCATATCTCGATCCTCGGTCCCTCCGGCGTCAATCATCTCGCCGAAGGCCAGCCTGTGACGATGCAGGTCGTCGACACGGCCAAGGGTCGCGAAGCGCTGTCGATCACGGTCGACTGAGGCTTTTAAAATCAGTGGGCCGCAAGTCCTTCCCGGCTTGCGGCTACGCGCCTGAAGGCGACAACGATCTCACCTCGGATGCGCAAGTCGGGTCCGAGGCGCTGTCGTTTGCAAGGCGTAATCTGGCCCCGGACCCTCGGATCGACTGCGGAGGGCGGTTAGACCAAGGGCGCAGTCGAGATCCGGCACTCATGTTAGAGCAAAGCGTTTCGGATTCCTCGCTTTTTTTGCCACGCGCCGCTGCGTCAAAACAACGCGCCGCTCGCGCTTTTCAATGCTCGTTCCGCCTCTTAGAGGCCTGTCGATGACGCAAGACGCGATCGCGCGGCTCCTCGGCATAATGGCGGCCCTGCGCACTCCTGGAACCGGCTGCCCCTGGGACCTCGAGCAGGACTTCGCCAGCATCGCTCCCTATACGCTCGAGGAGGCCTATGAGGTGGTCGACGCCATAGAGCGCGGCGATCTCGGCGATCTTCGCGACGAGCTCGGCGATCTGCTGCTGCAGGTGGTCTTTCACGCCCGACTGGCCGAGGAGGGCGGCGCTTTCGCCTTCGCCGATGTGGCCGAGGCGATTTCGGACAAGCTCATCCGCCGCCATCCGCATGTGTTCGGCGACAAATCCGCTGCCTCGGCGGGGGATGTCGCCGTTCAATGGGCCGAGATCAAAGCGCAGGAGAAGAAGGCCCGCGCCGAGCGCCGCGGCATAGAAGAGCCCGCCGGCCTGCTCAATGGCGTTCCGCCCGCCCTGCCCGCTCTGACGCGCGCGGTAAAGCTTCAGGAAAAGGCGGGAAAGGTCGGCTTCGATTGGGCCGACGCGCGTCTCGTGCTGGAGAAGATCCGCGAGGAGACGCTGGAGGTGGAGGCGGAGCTGGGCGTCGACGGCGCGCCGCACGCGCCCGCCGTCGTCGAGGAGATCGGCGATCTTCTCTTCGCCGTCGCCAATCTCGCTCGCCATGTCGGCGCCGACCCAGAGCAGGCGCTGCGCGGCGCCAACGCCAAATTCGAGCGGCGTTTCGGTTTCATCGAGCGCGCGCTCGCCGAACAGGGCAAGAGCCCGAAACAATCGACGCTCGACGAGATGGAAGCGTTATGGCAGGCCGCCAAAGCCGACGAGCGGAAGTGATCCAGAAACACGAAGATCACTGCCGATGAGCAAGGCGAACGGCATCGAAACATCCTCAATGAGCGGTCTGCGAAAACAGGCTCAGCACGACGACGCCGGCGATGATGAGGCCCATGCCGGCCATCTCGCCGGCGTTGAGCCTCTGATGGAAAGCGAACCATGCGACGACGGCGATCAGCGCCTGGCCGACGCCGGACCATATCGCATAGGCGACGGCGACCGGTATGCTGCGCAGCGCGAGCGACAGCAGAAAAAACGACACGCCATAGCCGATGACGACGATGGCCGACGGCAGCGGCTTGGAAAACGCCTCGCTCGCCTTGAGCGCGGAGGTGCCGACGACCTCGGAGAGAATAGCGACGATCAGATAAATTCGATCCATGATGCGTTCCGCCGGTTCCAGCGCCTCGGGACTCGAGGCGCGCCGAGAAGAGGAATTAGCGCGCGCGCCGCTTGGATGACGCGCGAGCGCGCACTTCCGCCTGCGGATAGCGGCGCGTGACCCCGTCGAATCGCTCCGGCGCGACGCGCACGATGAGCCGCGCGCGGCCATCGGCCAGCGTCTGGCGATCGAGCACCTCCGTATGGGCGTGCAGCCAAGCGATGCCGGCGCCGTCGGCGGGATCGAGCTCGACCTCGAGCTGAATGCGCCCCTCGGCGAGACGCGTCTCTATGCGCTCGAGCAGAGCGTCGAGCCCCTCCCCGGTCAGCGCCGAGACGAGAGACGGCCGATCGACGTTCTTCTTTCCACGCGCGGCGATCTTCATCGCGGCGACGACCTCGTCGTCGAGCGCGTCGATCTTGTTCCACACTTCGAGAATGCGCGTTCCCGCCTCGCCGGACAGGCCGAGCTCGCCGAGAATGGCCTCGACATCGGCGGCCTGCGCCTCCCAATCGGGATGCGAGACGTCGCGCACATGCAAGATCACATCGGCGAGCGTCACTTCCTCCAACGTCGCGCGGAAGGCCGAAATCAGCATGGTCGGCAGATCGGAGATGAAGCCGACCGTGTCGGAGAGCAGCACTTTGGCGCCATGCGGCAGGCGAATTTGGCGAAGCGTCGGGTCGAGCGTCGCGAACAGCATGTCCTCGGCCAGCACGCCGGCCTTGGTCAAGCGATTGAACAGCGTCGATTTGCCGGCGTTGGTGTAGCCGACCAGAGCGACGACCGGATAGGGAACTTCGCGCCGTTTTTTGCGATGGAGGCCGCGCGTGCGCTTGACCTGATCGAGGTCGTGCTCGATGCGCGCCATGCGCTCGGAGATGAGGCGCCGGTCGGTCTCGATCTGCGTCTCGCCGGGGCCGCCGAGAAAGCCGAAGCCGCCGCGCTGGCGCTCGAGATGGGTCCAGCTGCGCACGAGCCGTGATTTCTGATAGGCGAGATGGGCGAGCTCGACCTGCAGCGAGCCCTCCTTGGTGCGGGCGCGGCGGCCGAAAATCTCGAGGATCAGCCCGGTGCGGTCGATGACCTTGGCGCCCCAGGCTTTCTCGAGATTACGCTGCTGCACCGGCGAGAGCTGGCAATCCATGGTGACGAGCTCGACCTCAGCGGCTTTCACCGTCTCGCCGATCTCCTCCACCTTGCCTTTGCCGAGATAGGTCGCCGGCCGCACATCATGCAGCGAGACGCCGATCTCCCCGACGATGTCGAGGTCGATCGCCTCGGCGAGGCCCACGGCCTCCGCCAGCCTCGCAACGGGATCGCGCTCCGTTCCCTGCCCGGCTCCGCTCTCCGAAGCGCGCGGCCGTGTGGGATAGGGGCCGACCACGAGGGCTTTCGTGGGCGCGCCGGCTGTCCGGTCCTCGGACGCTGATGCTTTTTCGTTCAACCTCACCTCGACCCGCCGAGCCGAGCGCCCCGGCGATTCGCCGCGCGTCTCGCCAGCCTTTTATAGTTCTCGCGCTGACTCCTACCAGAAAATGGAAAACGCCGCTTCTCGATGAATCCCCGCTCAGCGATGGCGCTCCGGCGGGCTCTGCTCGCCCTCCTCGCCCGGCTCGAACATATGGATCGGATGGCCGGGCATGATCGTCGAGATCGCATGCTTATAGACGAGCTGGGAATGCCCATCGCGCCGCAGCAAGAGGCAGAAATTGTCGAACCAGGTCACGATGCCCTGCAATTTGACGCCATTGACCAGAAAAATCGTGAGTGGGACTTTGTTCTTCCGCACGTAATTCAAAAACGTATCTTGCAGATTTTGCGCGCGTTCGGAGGACATCGGCTATCCTGTTCTGTTTTTCGTTATCGGGGCGATTTGCGTCGCTCTTATCGGTCCATAGCCATCCGACCGCACATTAGAGCCCGCGCCGGCGCAATGCGCAAGACGCAACTCCCTCATGCGGCCAAAGGCCTCCCCTTACGGTCCTGTAACCCGCTGTTTCGACGAGTTTACGACGAGACGAAACGCATCAACTAGAGCCAAACCGTCGCAGAGCCAATAGGAAAATTTCGCAAGACCTTGTAACCGCGAGATTTGTCGTTCACTCGATGGCGAGCGACTTCAACTTGCGATGGAGCGCCGATCGCTCCATTCCAATGAATTCCGCCGTTCGCGAAATATTGTTGCTGAAGCGATTGAGCTGGGCGATCAGATATTCTCTCTCGAACACTTCGCGCGCCTCGCGCAGCGGCAGGCTCATCAGCTTCTCGCCGCGCACGCCGGCCGGAGTGGCGGGAACGAGCTGGCCGATCTCGGACGGCAGCATTTCGGCGGAAATCTCCGCCGTCGCGTCGCCGGCGGTCAGAATCATCAGCCGCTCCACATTATTGCGCAGCTGGCGGATATTGCCGGGCCAATCGTGCAATTGCATCACGGCGAGCGCATCCTCGCTGATCTTGCGGCGCGGCATGCCGGAGGTCGCCGAGACCTGCTCCATGAAATATTCGATGAGCTCGGGGATATCCTCCCGCCGCTCCGCGAGCGAGGGGATGCGAATCGGCACCACGGAGAGGCGATGGAAGAGATCCTCGCGCAGAGCGCCCTCCTCTATCGCCGAGGTGAGATCGCGCGCCGATGAGGAGATGATCCGCACGTCGACCTCGACGCGCGCCGTTCCGCCGACACGCTGAAAATTCTGCTCGACCAGAACGCGCAGGATTTTCGCCTGCGTGTCCTTCGGCATGTCGGCGATCTCGTCGAGGAAGAGCGTGCCGCCATGGGCCTCCTCCAGCGCGCCGATCTTGCGCGCGCCCTCGCCGCCCTCGCTGCCGAACAGCTCTATCTCCATATTCTCCGGCGTGATCGTCGCCGCATTGATGACGACGAAGGGTCCGGCGGCGCGTTGCGAGGCGGCGTGGATGCAGCGCGCTGCGAGCTCCTTGCCGGAGCCCGGCTGGCCGGTGATGAGCACGCGCGAATTCACCGGCGCGACGCGGGCGATCACCTGCTGCAGCTGATGCGCCGGAAAGGAGCTGCCGACGATGCGGTCCGAGGCGCCGGCGCGTTGGCGCAGCGCGCTCACTTCACGGCGCAGATGCGAGGCCTCGAGCGCGCGCTCGGCGACGAGCACGAGACGGTCCGCCTTGAAGGGCTTTTCAATGAAATCATAGGCGCCGAGCTTTATGGCGCTCACCGCGGTCTCGATATTGCCGTGGCCGGAAATCATCACCACCGGCAGGTCTTTGTGCTGCTTCTGGACGATCTCCAGCACCTGCATGCCGTCGAGTCGCGAGCCCTGCAGCCAGATGTCGAGAAAGACGAGATGCGGGCGGCGCTGCTCGATCGCGGCCAGCGCGCCATCGGCGTCCTTGGCGGTGCGCACGCCATGGCCCTCGTCGCCGAGAATGCCGGCGACCAGCTCCCTTATGTCTTCTTCATCGTCGACGATGAGAATGTCGCTGACCATGTTCCTCACCATTCACGAAATCCGCGCCTGCGCCTGCATCTCCTCCGCCGCCGTCTCGGCGAGCGGAATGAGCAGGCGCACGCAGGCGCCCGTCCCGGAGGGGGCGTCGAGCAATTCGAGTCGGCCGCCATGGTCCTCGATGATCTTGGCGACAATAGGCAGGCCGAGCCCCGTGCCCTCGGCGCGCGTCGTCATATAAGGCTCGAGCAGGCGTTGCCGGTTGAAGGCGGGGAACCCCTTGCCATTGTCGACGACGTCGATCTCGGCCATGCGGTCGCGCACGCCGAGGCTGATGTCGATGCGCTTGGCGGCGAGCGGGGCGGCGTCCTCGCGCGCTTCTATGCCCTCGGCGGCGTTTTTCACTATGTTGGTGAGCGCCTGCGACAGCAGCCTTCGATCGAAGACCGCGTAGACCGGCGCCTCCGGCAGATTGAGCGTCATCTCGACGTCGTTATGCGCGACGCGCGTCAGAAAAAAGGCCTGACGCATGCAGTCGCAGAGATCGTCGCGCACCGGCCGCGCTTTCGGCATTCTGGCGAAGGAGGCGAATTCGTCGACCATGCGCTTGATGTCGTCGACCTGACGCACGATCGTGTCGGTGCATTGGTCGAAGACGTCGCGCTCGAAGGTGATGTGCTTGCCGTATTTGCGTTTCAGCCGCTCGGCGGAGAGCTGGATCGGCGTCAGCGGATTTTTGATCTCATGGGCGATTCGCCGCGCCACATCGGCCCAGGCGGAGGTGCGCTGGGCGGTGACGAGATCGGTGATGTCGTCCAGCGTGACGACGAAATGCGCGCCGCCCTTTTGCGTGCTCGCCGAGGTGACGCGGACGGCGAGCGTCAACTCCTTGACGCCGCGCTTTATGTTGATCTGCGTCTGAATGGCGCGCGGAAACGCTTCGACCGCATCGGCGAGAATTGGCGCGATCTCGGGGAGAGCTTCCGCCGCCCGCGCGCCGATCGCCGCCACGCCATCCTTGCCGGCCACGCCCTGCCCCGCCCCGCCGACGAGAAGCTCCTCCGCAGAGCGGTTCAGCACATTGATCCGCCCTTCCGCATCGACGCCGATGACGGCCGCCGGCACGCCAGAGAGCACCGCCTCGGTGAAGAGACGGCGCTCCTCATTCTGGTGATTGGCGGCCAGCAGGCGGCTCTGCTGCTGCTCGATCTCGCTGGTCATATTGTTGAAGACGGAGCCGAGCCGCGCGAGATCGCCATGCGAGCGCTCGACATCGACGCGCACGTCGAGATTGCCGGCGGAAACCTGATCTGTGGCGGCGATGAGCGCGCGAATCGGCGCGACGAGCCGATCCACGAAATCGAGCCCGACCCATACCGCCGACAGCAGCATTATGGTGGCGAGCAGCGCATACATGACGGTGAAGGCCTTTTTCACCGCGCCGCGATAGGTCTCGAAAGCGTCATAGGTGGCGATGAGGCTCGCCGCCTGCTCTGGGAATTGCACGCCGAAAGGATCGACGGGACGCGTCACATAGAGGAATGTGTCAGGAAAGCTCGACAGCGGCCGCAGCGCGACGAAGGTGAGTCCATCGTCGATGACGAGGCAGAGCGGCTCGCCCTTGCGCGCATCCTCGAAATCCGAGGCCGGCGGCGCGATGACGATGGCCGAGCCGTCGGCCGTCACATCGACGCGTTCCAATATCTGCCCGTCGGTCTTGACGATCGCCGCCACGGAAAAGCCGAGGAAGCGCGCCCGCGAGACGAAGAACTCGTGGAACAGGCCGCGATCGGCGTTGAACATGGCGCGGGCGCGATCGAGGTCCGAGGCGGAGAGCTGCGCCTCTTGCAGCAGCGAGCGGCATTGCGTCTCGCGGAACACGCGCGCCGCCTCCGCCGTGCTGTGAACGGAGGTCTTCACCATGGCGAGGAATTGCGGGTTCAGCGCGCGCTCGAGCGTCACCGAGCCGACAATGGCGAGGGTGATCGCCGGCGTCAGCGCCAAGGCGGAAAAAAAGGCGAGGATTCGAATATGCAGGCCCGCCGCCGCGGCGCCGCGGCGCCAGGAGCCGATGAGCGTGCCCGCCTTGACGAGCACCAGAGCGACCAGAAGAACCAGCGCGACGGCGTCGGCGAAGAACAGCGGATAGACGACGTCGCTGGTCGGCGCCACGGGCGCGAGCTCGGCCATGACGAAGAAGGTGGCGAGCGCGCAGGCGACGGCGGCGACCACCGCGATCGGCCCGAACCACAGCCGCCAGGACCGCTTCCCGGACGCGGCCGGCGGCTCGGGCGCCTGAATGTCTCCCGCCATGGACATGCGCCTGTATAGGTCGTGGCGCCGGTAGAGGCAATCTCGAGCGCTCCCTTCTCCCGTTTACGGGAGAAGGGGTCTGCGCTTCCCTACCGCGGCGAGCGCATCAGGCGGATATCGAGGTCGTTGACCTTCTTGCGCAGCGTGTTGCGGTTGAGGCCCAAAAGCTCCGCCGCCTTGATCTGATTGCCGCGCGTCGCGGCGAGCGCCGCGGAGATCAGCGGCACCTCTATCTCACGGATGACGCGGTGATAGAGGCCCGGCGGCGGCAAACGATCGCCATGGTCGCGGAACAGCTTGGCGAGATGCTGCTCGACCGAGGTAGAGAGCGTCACATCCTTGTCGGACGGCAAGTCCGCCAGAATTGTCGTCGCCGCCGGCAGCCGGTCGCCGGGCGAGGCCTGACGCATCTCATGCTCCAGCTCGAGCTCCACCACCGCCTCGGTGATGACCTCCTGCGGATGCAGGGCGGCGAGTCGGCGAATGAGATTCTCCAGCTCGCGGATATTGCCCGGCCAGCGATAGCGCTTCATGCGGTCGAGCGCCGCCTGCTCGATGTATTTCTGCGGAAGGCCCTCGCTCGCCGCCACCTTGAAGAAGTGATGCACGAGGTCGGCGATATCCTCCGAGCGCTCGCGCAGCGGCGGTAGGCGCAGCGGCACGACGTTGAGGCGGAAATACAAGTCCTCGCGGAACAGGCCCTGCTGAATCAGCGCGCGCAGATCCTTATTGGTCGCAGCGATGATGCGCACATTGGTTTTGATCGGCGTGCGGCCGCCGACGGTCGTATATTCGCCCTGCTGCAGCACGCGCAAAAGCCGCGTCTGCGCCTCCATCGGCATGTCGCCGATCTCGTCCAGGAACAGCGTGCCGCCTTCGGCCTGCTCGAAGCGGCCGATGGAGCGCTGATTGGCGCCGGTGAAGGAGCCCTTCTCATGGCCGAACAGCTCGCTCTCGATGAGATCGCGCGGGATGGCGGCCATGTTGATGGCGACGAAGGGACCTTTCTTGCGCTTGCCATAGTCGTGCAGCGCGCGGGCGACCAGCTCCTTGCCCGTCCCCGACTCGCCGTTGATCATGACGGTGAGATCGGTCTGCATCAGCCGCGCCAGCGAGCGATAGATCTCCTGCATCGCCTGCGAGCGGCCGACGAGGGGCATGCCCTCCATATCGTCCGGGCCGTCGATCTCGTTCTTCTTGCGCGGCTCGGCCATGGCGCGGCCGACGATGCCGACCAGCTCCTTCAGATCGAAGGGCTTGGGCAGATAATCATAGGCGCCGCGCTCGGAGGCGCGGATCGCGGTCATGAAAGTGTTCTGCGCGCTCATCACGATGATGGGCAGATCGGGGCGCAGCTTCTTTATGCGCGGCAGCAGCTCGAAAGCGTTTTCGTCCGGCATCACCACATCGGTGACGACGAGATCGCCCTCGCCCGATTGCACCCAGCGCCACAAGGTCGCGGCCGTTCCGGTGGTGCGCACCTCATAACCGGCGCGTGAGAGCGCCTGCGCCACCACAGTTCTGATCGCGGCGTCGTCGTCGGCGACCAGAATCTCGCCGTGGGTCATCGGATTTTTCTCCAGCAGATCGTTCTCACGAGCGGCGCTCTCTCGGCGCAGGCTCTGTTCCCTCGGCGGCGGAATGTTGTCGTCTGGCTCGTCGCTCGTCCGCTCGTTTCTCCTCGTCCTTGTTGCGATACATCGGCATCAAAATACGGAAAGTAGTACGCCTCGGGTGAGATTCGCATTCGACGATGCCGCCGTGGTCATTGACGATCTTGGCCACCAGTGCAAGTCCGAGGCCAGTTCCAGAAGTCTTCGTGGTGATGAAGGGATCGAACAAATGCGCGGCTATGTCCTCGGGCACGCCGCGGCCATTGTCGCGCACGCAAAACTCCAGCGGCAGCCCCACCGGGCGCTTGTCGCCGGCAGTTCGCAGGCTGACCCCCGGCCGGAAGGCGGTGGAAAGCTCGATCTCGCCGTCTATGGAGTCGCCGATCGCCTCGGCCGCATTCTTGACCAGATTGAGGAAGACCTGCACCAGCTGGTCGCGATTGGCGGCGACCGGCGGCAGCGAGGGGTCGTAATTCTCGATGAAGCGAATATGGCGCGCGAAGCCGCTGCGAGCGACGCGCTTCACATGGTCGAGCACGACATGAATATTGACCTTCTCGCGCTCCGGCGGCCGCGAGTCGGAGAACACCTCCATGCGGTCGACGAGGCGGACGATGCGGTCGGTCTCCTCGCAGATCAGCCGAGTCAACGCCCGATCGGCGTCTCCCACTGAGCTTTCCAGCAGTTGCGCGGCGCCGCGAATGCCCGACAGCGGGTTCTTGATCTCATGCGCGAGCATCGCTGCAAGCCCGGAAACCGTGCGCGCCGCCCCCCTATGGGTCAGCTGCCTGTCTATTTTATCGGCAATTGTGCGCTCTTGCAGCACCACGAGAACGCCGCCTTCGCTGTCCGGCAGCGGCGCGCAATGCACATCGACGCGTCTTTCGCCCTCCGCTCCGGGCCGGCCGAGGTCGATGCGATATTCATTGATCGCAGAGCCGCGCTCGCGCACCTGCTCGATAAGGGCGATCAAGGGTGAGCCGAAGGGCACGAGACGGCTCAGCTCCTGCCCGATGAGGATCGGCTTGCCGATCTCGAAGAACGACTCCGCCGCGGCGTTGGCGTCGACGATCACCCCATCCGGCCGGATCGCCAGGATCACATTGGGCAGCGCTTCGAGAATGCAGGCGCGATTATTTTCGGCGATCACGCGCAGCCGCGCGCCGACGGGCGTGGCGAGCGCGTTCTTGCGCCGGTGCGGATTGGATTCGGCGGTCATCTCGACACCTCGGAACTCCTCTGGCGCGGAGCGCGCGCCGAGCCTCTACGGGACATACGCGTCAGCAATGTGCCGGAGCCGGCTCCCCTCGCGCCGGCTCGAGCGAGAACAAAAGGCGAAGAAGCCCGCGTACCTCCTCGGCCGAGGAAGAAGCGAGCATCGCCCGTCGGAGACCGGCGCGCGCCTCTGCGTCTCCCTCCGCCTGCTCGGCGTAGGCGGAGAGATGCTTGCGCGCATGGCGCAGACCCAAATTCGAGCCCATGGCGATGAGCAGACCATCCAAATGCTCGAGCGCGGCCTCCAGCCGCATCGTGGCGGAGGGGGGCGCGCGATGGCGCCCGGCGGCGAGAAAATGAGCGATATCGCCGACGAGCCAGGGCCTGCCCATCGCCGCCCGTCCGACCATAACCGCATCGGCCCCGGAGGCCGCGAGCATTGCGGCGGCGTCCTGCGGCGAAGCGCAATCGCCATTGGCCACGACCGGAATTCTTATGGCGGACTTGACCGCGGCGATCGCCCGCCAATCCGCCCTGCCCTCGTAGAATTGCGCGCGGGTGCGGCCGTGGACCGTCACCATGACGGCGCCCTCGGCCTCGACCAGACGCGCCAGCTCGGCGGCGTTGCGGCTGGCATCGTCCCAGCCGAGCCGCATTTTGACGCTCACCGGAACCGAGACCGCGCCCACAGCCGAGCGGACCAGCTCGGCGGCGAGCGCCGGCTCGCGCATCAGCGCCGCGCCGGCGAGGCCGCCGGTCACGCGCTTGCAGGGACAGCCCATGTTGATGTCGATCAGCCTCGCTCCCGCGGCCTCGGCTCGGCGCGCCGTCTCGGCTATTCCGGCAGGATCGCGCGCCGCGATCTGCACGATATGGGCGTCTATGCCGGAGCCGTCCAGCCGCTGGCGGGCCTCGACGTCGCCGCGCGCCAGCGCGCTCGCCCCGACCATCTCGCCGACCGCCGCGGAAGCGCCGAAACGCAATGCGATCCGCCGCATGGCGAGATCAGTCACGCCGGCCATAGGCGCCAGAAAGGCGCGCCCCGTAAGATGAAGCGAACCGATGCGCAAAGGCGTGGCTCCTATGGTCTCGCCTATAAATTCATCAGTTGTCATCGTGCCTACACTATATGCAGACGGGCATACGTACGCAATGCGTACATCCCCGAGAATAGTGAAAATTGACGCGAAGCCGAAAAAGCGGGAGAGGAACCTCCTATGAGCTCATCCTCGACCATTGCGATCCTCACTGTCGCCGGCGGCCGCGGCGTGCGGGCGGGTGACGGCCTTCCAAAACAATATCGTGCGCTTCTCGGCAAGTCTGTGCTGGCGCGCACGCTCGAAGCGATGCACCGGGCTGCGCCGCAGGCTTCGCTTCTCGTCGCCATCCATGCCGACGACGCGGAGCTCTATAGCGGCAGCGTCGCCGAAATATTGGACAGCGCGCGCGCGCGGCTGCTCGAGCCGGCGATCGGCGGCGCGACGCGCCAGCAGAGCGTGCGCAATGGGCTCGAGGCGCTGGCGGCCCTCTCCCCCGCCCCGGAGATCGTGCTGATCCAGGACGCCGCGCGGCCCTTCGCCGACCCGGCGCTCGTCGCCCGGGCCATAGAGGCGGCGCGCGTCCATGGCGCGGCCGTGCCGGGCCTGCCGCTCGCCGATACGGTGAAGCAGATCGACGCCGAGGGCGTCGTCATCGCCACTCCCGACCGCGCGAGCCTACGCTTCGCGCAGACGCCGCAGTCTTTCGCCTTTCCGCTGATTCTCGCGGCGCATCGTAAGGTCGCGAGCGGCGGCGCCGAGCTGACCGACGACGGCATGGTCGCCGAGGCCGCCGGCCACAAGGTCCATGTCTTTCCGGGCGACGTCGCCAATTTCAAGCTCACCACGCCGGAGGATTTCTTGCGCGCGCAAAACGCATTGCTGGGCGACCTCTCCGACATTCGCACCGGCCAGGGCTATGACGTCCACGCTTTCGGCGAGGGCGACAAGGTCTGGCTCGGCGGCGTCGCCGTGCCGCACAGCCACGGCCTCGCCGGCCATTCCGACGCCGATGTGCTCGCCCACGCCATCACCGACGCTCTCCTTGGCGCCCTGGCCGATGGCGACATCGGCAAGCATTTCCCGCCTTCGGATCAGCAATGGAAGGGCGCGCCCTCCTCCATCTTCCTGGCTTTCGCGGCCAAGCGCGTGCGCGAGCGCGGCGGGATCATCTCCCATGTCGACGCGACCATCGTCTGCGAGGCGCCCAAGATCGGTCCGCATCGCGACGCCATTCGCGAGAGCCTCGCCAAGATCATGGAGGTCGATATCGGCCGCGTGGCCGTGAAGGCCACGACCTCGGAGCGCCTGGGCTTCACCGGACGGCAGGAGGGCATGGCGGCGCTGGCGCTGGCGACAGTGCGGCTGCCGGCGATCGAGTCCGAGCGTTGACAGCTGGGAATCGGCTGCGCTTTGTCCCCCGCAGTCGCCGAGCTGTCACGCACCTGTCATAAAAAATAATGACTTAGCGATATCGACGTTAGCTGTTTCGCAACGCGAGCTCGGGCATTGTGCCGCGTCTTTCCTCCATGCGGCTGTCGAACCGATGAAATCGAGCATCGCACGCAAGCTCGGCGGCGTCATCACGCTGCTCGGCGCTCTCGCATTATGCCTCTCCCTCTTCGCCTTCTGGCAATCGCGTCTCCACGCGCGACAGGCGAATGAGATCGAGGCGGATTATGCCTATGTCCTTGAGGTGCGTGGGCTCGCGCAATCCGTGCAGCATGTGGCGATCGTCGCCAACGCCGTCTTCTCCACCGACGACAAGAACGAGGTGCAGAAAAAGCTGACGGTTCTGCGTCGGGCGCTAGACGATCTCGGCCAATCGGCCGACGCGCTCGTCTCCCGCGCCGGCGGCAGGATGTCGGAGCAGCAGAAGACGAAGCTCTCCCTCGCCATACGAGAATTCATCGCCTATCAGAACGACACGATCGAGCTCGGCCTGACGATCTCGCCGAAGGCCGCGCTGGTCCAGGCGAATGACGAGGCGACGATCGCCAATCGCGGCCAGATGATCGCCGAAATGGACGCCTTCGTCCGCGACACGCTCGGTCGCCTCTCGGCCAATCGCCGAGCGGAAGAAGAGCGCCGGCCCCGGGACGAAGCGTTGACGCTGGCGGTCCCGGCCGCCGCCACCGCGCTCGCCATAATCGTCGCATTCTGGATCGTCGCGACACAGATTCGCGCGCCGCTGGAAACGATCGCTCTGGCCCTGAAGCGTGCGGCGGAAGAGGATTTCGACGAGAACATCCCTTTCGTCGATCAGCGCGACGAGATCGGCGACATGGCGCGAGCGCTCCGCGCTTTCGAGGCGGCCGCGCAAGAGAAGCGGCGTCTCGAGCGAGAGGCCGAGTCCCAGCGCCGCTTGACGGCCGAGCTGCGCGAGACCGGCGACGGCGAGCGCCGTCGAGCCGCCGACGAGCAGGCGGCTGTGGTCGCCGCGCTCGCGCATGGGCTCGAGCGGCTCTCCGGCGGCGATTTCACCTCGAGGCTGGAGACGCCCTTCGCGCCGCAATACGAGCAGCTTCGCGCCGATTTCAACCAGGCCGTCGAAAAGCTGAGGCGCGCCATGATCGCCGTGGCGAAGAACTCCCAGGCTGTTCTCGAGCGAACGACGGAAGGGGCGCGCGTCGCCGACAGCCTCGCGGAGCGCAGCGAGCAGCAGGCGCTCGAGCTCGCCAAGGCGGCCATAGACCTCGGCGCCTCGACCTCCGCGATCGAGCGCACTGCGGACACGACAGCCGAGGTGCGCGAATTCGTCAATCGCGCCAGCAGCGCCGCGCGGCGCGGCGGCGAGGTCCTTCGCGACACGATCGTCGCGATGAGCGCGATCGAGGATTCATCCGGCCAGATCGGACGGATCGTCGATCTCATCGACGAAATCGCCTTTCAGACCAATCTTCTCGCGCTCAACGCCGGCATCGAGGCGGCGCGCAGCGGCGAGGCCGGCCGCGGCTTCGCGGTTGTCGCCTCCGAAGTGCGCGCGCTGGCGCAACGAGCGCTCGAAGCGGCCAAGGAAATCGGGGCGCTCGTCGAAACCGCGCAACGGCAGGTCGGGATCGGCGTCGGTCTCGTGAGCGAGACGAGCCGCACATTGAGCGAGGTCGTTCAGCTCACATCCTCGACCGACGCCCTCGTCGCCAATGTCGCGGCCGCAGCGAAAGAACAATCGGCCAGCCTCGGCGAAATATGCCTCACCGTCGGCAAAATCGACAAGGCAACGCGGGAAAACGCGGCGATCGCGGCCCGCTCCTCCGACGCCAGCGCCGATCTCGCCGAGCGGACGCGCGAATTGATCGATCAGGTCGCGCGGCTGCGCGTCGTCGCGACCGCCGAGGCGCGCGCGGCCTGAGACGCGCCGCAATTCCGAATGGAAAACGAGGAATTAGGTCAATAGCCGAGCGTCGCATGGGGCTCTCTCCCCGCGCCATGCGCGGGGAGAGAGCTGTGCGTCAAGACTTGTGCAAATCGAAGCGGTCCAGATTCATCACCTTGACCCATGCGGCGACGAAGTCGCGCACAAACTTCTCTTTGGCGTCGTCCGAGGCGTAGACTTCCGCGACGGCGCGCAGCTCTGAATTGGAGCCGAAGATCAGATCGACGGCGCTCGCCGTCCATTTGAGCTCGCCGCTCTTGCGGTCGTGGCCTTCATAGACGCCTTCCGTCTCGGCCGATTTTTTCCATTGCGTGGACATGTCGAGCAGATTGACGAAGAAATCGTTGCTCAGCACGCCCGGCCGCGAGGTGAGGACGCCGAGCCGCGAATTCCCCTCATTCGCGCCGAGGACCCGCATTCCGCCGACGAGAACGGTGGTCTCGGGGACGGTGAGTTCCAGCAGGCTCGCGCGATCGACCAAGGCCTCGGCCGGCGATTTCTCGCCGCCTTTGCCGAAGTAGTTGCGGAAGCCGTCGGCCTTCGGCTCGAGAACCGAGAAGGATTCGACATCCGTCTGCGCCTGCGTCGCGTCCGCGCGCCCGGTCGAGACCGGAACCTCGATCGTGACGCCGGCTTTTTTGGCGGCGTCCTCGATCGCGGCGGAACCGCCGAGCACGATGAGATCGGCGATCGACACGCGCTTGCCGTCGACGCGGCCCTTGTCGAAGCCGGCCTTCACCTCCTCTAGCGTCTTCACGACCTTCGCCAGCTCGGCGGGGTCGTTGACCGCCCAATCCTTTTCCGGGGCGAGGCGAATGCGCGCGCCATTGGCGCCGCCGCGCTTATCCGTGCCGCGGAACGAGGCCGCCGAGGCCCAAGCCGTGCGGATCAGCTCGGCGTCCGCGAGGCCCGAAGCGAGGATTTTCGACTTCAATCCGGCGATATCCGCGGCCTCGATCGGCTTGTAGTCGATCGCGGGCACAGGATCCTGCCAGATCATATCCTCCTTCGGAACCAGCGCGCCGAGATAGCGCGAGCGCGGCCCCATATCCCTATGCGTCAGCTTGAACCAGGCCTTGGCGAAAGCCAGCTTGAACGCATTGGGATCGTCATGGAAGCGCTTGGCGATCTTGGCGTATGCGGGGTCGAATTTCAGCGCCAGATCGGTGGTGAACATCATAAGAGGATGCGCCTTGCCGGGTTCGTGCGCGTCGGGGACGATGTCCTCGGCGTCCTTGGGCTTCCACTGCGTCGCGCCCGCCGGGCTCTTGGTCTTGACCCACTCATGGCCGAAGAGATTGTCCAGATATTGCGTGGTGAAGGAGACCGGATCGACCGACCAGGCGCCTTCCAGCCCGCTGGTGATCGTATCCGCGCCCTTGCCGGAGCCGCAGCGATTGGCCCAGCCGAGGCCTTGCGCCTCGATCTTCTCTCCTGCCGGCGCCGGGCCGACGCATTTTGCCGGCGATTTGGCGCCATGCGCCTTGCCGAAAGTGTGGCCGCCGGCGATCAGCGCGACGGTCTCTTCGTCGTTCATCGCCATGCGGCCGAAGGCTTCTCTTATGTCCTTGGCCGCGGCCAGCGGGTCCGGCACGCCATTCGGCCCCTCGGGATTGACATAGATCAGGCCCATTTGGACCGCGCCCAAGGGCTTCTCCAGCGCGCCGCTCTTGTCGCGATTATTGCCCATGAATTTGGGCGCCCCCCAATAGACGAGATCGGGCTCCCAATCATCGCTGCGTCCGCCGCCGAAGCCGAAGGTCGCAAAGCCCATCTTCTCCATGGCGACATTGCCGGTCAGCACCATGAGATCGCCCCAGGAGAGCTTCTGGCCGTATTTCTTCTTCACCGGCCACAGCAGCCGACGCGCCTTGTCGAGATTGGCGTTGTCCGGCCAGCTGTTGAGCGGCTCGAAGCGCTGCTGCGCCCCGCTCGCGCCGCCGCGGCCGTCGTGGATGCGATAGGTTCCCGCGCCGTGCCAGGCCATGCGGATGAAGAATGGGCCATAATTGCCGTAGTCGGCCGGCCACCAGTCCTGCGACGTCGTCAAGACCGCTTCGATGTCCTTCTTCACCGCGGCGAGATCGAGCGTCTGAAACGCCTTCGCATAGTCGAAATCCTTGCCGAGCGGGTTCGATTCCGCGGCGTTGCGGCGCAAGGGCGAGAGATCGAGCTGGTCCGGCCACCAGAATTGATTGGAATGCGGCGCGCCCTCGGCCGAGGCGGCCAGCGTCGCGCCGACGACGATCGCCATCGCCGCGGCCGTCGTCCGCAGAAAACGCCGCAAATCAGCGTGAGACCGTGACTTTCCGGCGCTCCTCACCATCTTTTCGATTGCATTCGGCATTGCTTTCCTCCTCGTCGACGCCCCCGCTCAGCTTGCTATAAGACGCGAAATCGATTAGGTAAAATTCGAATTTCTTCGTCATCGATCAGGAAAACTGATGATAACGACCAAGCAGCTCCGCTATTTCGACGCCCTCGCCCGCACCGAGCATTTCGGCAAAGCGGCCGATCTCTGCGCCGTGACGCAGCCGGCGCTCTCTATGCAGATCAAGGAGCTGGAGGTCGAGCTCGGCACGCAATTGGTCGAGCGGCGCGGCAAGCTGGTCATATTGACCGCCGCCGGCAGTGAGATCGCCAAGGTCGCCCGGCGAATCCTCGCCGATATCTCGGAGCTGGAGACGATGGCGGATCAGAATTTCTGCCCGCTTCGCCTCGGCGTCATCCCGACCGTCGCGCCCTATATTCTACCGACCTTGTTCGACGCGCTCGGCGGCGGCGCGGCGGATCTGCGGCCTCTGCATATTCGCGAGGCGCAGACGGCCACATTGCTGGCCGAGCTGGACGACGGCCTGCTGGACCTCGTCATGCTGGCGACGCCCGTCGATCCAGAGCTCGACTCCATGCCGCTCTTCGAGGATCGTTTCTTTCTCGTCGCTCCCTCGAGCGGATTGCCGGAGGAAGCCGGCTCCGTAAGCGCGGAGACGCTGAAAGCGCAAAGGCTGCTGCTGCTCGAGGACGGCCATTGCCTGCGCGATCAGGCGCTCAGCTATTGCGAGAGCCGCAATGTGCTGAACATCGACACTTTCGGCATGACCAATCTGACGACGCTGGTTCAGATGGTCTCGGCGGGCATGGGCTGCACGCTGCTCCCGGAGATGAGCCTGCCGATCGAAACGGCGAGAGGAAGCGTCCGCGTGCTGCGGATCGAGCAGCCGGAGCCGCGCCGGATCATCGGGCTCGTCTGGCGCAAATCCTCGCGCCGCGGCGACGAGTTTCGCGCGCTCGGCCGCTTGATCGTGGCCTCACGAAACGCGGCGCTCGAGGGCGCAGCGGCTCTGTCGGAGACCTAGGCCTTCGAGCTATTCTGCTGCAATTCGATCCGGCCTATCTAACGGCCGGACGCCTCATCACGCCGAGCGAGCCCGCTCATGACCGCCGCCGACCTGCCCCGCCTCGCCGAACGCCTGCTCGATCTCTGCCGCGCGCAGCGGCTTCGACTCGCGACGGCCGAATCTTGCACCGGCGGGCTCGTCGCCGGGGCGATCACCGATATCGCCGGCTCCTCGGACGCCTTCGACCGCGGCTTCGTGACCTATTCCAACGCGGCCAAGGAGGAGATGCTCGGCGTCCCGCGCGACATTCTCGAGCGTTATGGCGCCGTCAGCGCCGAGACGGCGCGGGCCATGGCGAGCGGCGCGGTGGAGCGCTCCTTCGCCGATATCGCCGTCTCGATCACCGGCATAGCCGGCCCTGGCGGCGGCAGCGCGGAGAAGCCCGTGGGCCTCGTCCATTTCGCCTGCCTGCGCAAGGGCTTCGGCGTGGAGCATGTCGAGCGCCGCTTCGGCCCCGAGACGCGTGATGCGATAAGGGAAGCCTCGGTCGCCCAAGCGCTGGAGCTGATGATCGCGGCCGCTCAGCGGCGGCCATAGACCTCGCCGGCGCGCTTGACGAAAGCGTCCGAATATTTGTGGAAGGCGGAGTCGAACATCGCCCCCATCACCAGCCCGAGCGTGCGGCTGCGGAACTCGTAATTGATATAGAAATCGACGACCGAGCGCACGCCGCCATCGGGCCCGGCCGGCTCGTCGGCGAAGGTCCAGCGGTTCTCGAGCTTTTTGAACGGGCCGTCGACATATTCGACGAGGATCTCGCGCTTGTTCGGATCGCAGGTCACGCGGCTGGTGAAGCGCTCGCACACCGCCTTGAAGCCCACTTGCATCTCCGCGAGGATGACCTCCACCCCCTCCTCCGTCGTGCTGCGGCGGCGCACGCGCAGCGCCTCGCAGAGCGGCACGAATTTGGGATAGGATTCGACATCCTTGACCAGGGCGAACATGTCGTCGGCGCGGAAGTTCACGCGGCGGCGGTTGCGGAAGCTCTTCATGGGCGAAGCTATTACCACTATTGCGGAAGGCGCGAAAACGGCGTTTTCGAGCGGAAGACTTCGCCGCCATTCGCCCTATCTGCGTCCCCAGCGGCCTCGGCCCGGGGAAAATCATGTTCAAGATCAAGCGCGCCTATGAGCCGGCGAGCGCCGACGACGGCAAGCGCATCCTCGTCGATCGCCTATGGCCGCGCGGACTCTCCAAAGCGAAGGCTGCGCTCGACGAATGGGATCGCCTCGTCGCGCCGAGCGACGCTCTGCGCCGCTGGTACGCCCATTCGCCGCAGCGCTGGCGGGAGTTCAAGACGCGCTACGCCAACGAGCTGCGCGAGACCTGCCCGCAGGAGCTGAAACGTCTGCGCGCGCTCGGGCGCGGCAATGTGGTGACGCTGCTCTTCGCCTCCCGCGCGCCGGAGATGAACAACGCCGCGGCGCTGAAGGAGATCATCGAGACGCGCCGAGTCGCTTTTCCCGCAGCCGCTCGAAATCCGCGCCCGCATGGTGCGAGGAGCGGGTGAGCGGCGAAGCCGAAACCATCGAGAAGCCCTTGGCGTAGGCTATCGTTGTGAAAGCCTCGAATTCCTGCGGCGTCACGAAGCGGACGACCTCGTGATGCTTGCGGGTCGGCTGCAGATATTGACCAATGGTGAGGAAATCCACATCGGCGACGCGCAGATCGTCCATCACCTGGAGGATCTCGTTCCGGGCCTCGCCGAGCCCGACCATCAGGCCCGATTTGGTGAAGATCGTGGAATCGAGCTCCTTGACCCGCTGCAGCAGCCGCAGCGAGTGGAAATAGCGGGCGCCCGGCCGCACCGTCACATAGAGCGACGGCACGGTCTCGAGATTATGGTTGAACACATCCGGCCGCGCGGCGACCACTTTCTCGAGCGCGCCATCCTTGCGGAGAAAATCCGGGGTCAGAACTTCGATCGTCGTCGTCGGACAGGCGGCGCGTATGGCTCGGATCGTCTCCGCTATATGCCCCGCCCCGCCGTCCTCGAGATCGTCGCGGTCGACCGAAGTGACCACCACATGGGAGAGGCTGAGCTTGGCGGTCGCCTCCGCCACCCGCTCCGGCTCGGTGCGATCGAGCGCGGACGGCAGGCCGGTCGCGACATTGCAGAAAGCGCAGGCGCGCGTGCACACCGACCCCATGACGAGGAAGGTCGCGTGCTTTTTCTCCCAGCACTCGCCGATATTCGGGCAGGACGCCTCCTGGCAGACGGTGGAGAGTCCGCCGCCGCGCAGGATCGCGCCGGTCTCGCGCCAGGCCGCCGAGCCCGGCGCCTTGACCCTGATCCACTCCGGCTTGCGCGCGAGCGGCGTGTCCGGCCGATGCGCTTTTTCGGGGTGGCGGACGGCGGCCGCTTCACGCTTGCGCGGGTCGTCGTTGAGAAGATCGAGGAGGACGGTCATGGCTTTGCCTAATGTCTCGGCCTTTCGCCCGGCCGGAGGGGAGTTCCGCCGTCGACTCGCGCCCAGAGCGAGACGCTGATTATGGACCCGAGCAGGCCTGCGAGGAAATGGCCGAGCGAGGCGTCGAGAGCAAGCCCGCAGAACTCGGCGAATTGCGCGCCGAGCCACGCGCCGACGACGCCGATCGCCATGTCGGCGAAGAGCTGATCGGAGCCGCGCAGCAGGGCGCCGACGAGCCAGCCGCCGAGCGCGCCGATGACGACGAGGGGCAGAAAGCCCGCGTCGAGCCAGCCGAGAAATGCGATCGCAGCGTCCATTTCCGCCATCCCGATCGACCGGGCGCCGCATCACGCGGGTCCCTGCTCCAAGATAGGAGCCTCGCCCGCCGACAAGAAGAGGCGCGGCGTCGCAGGCCGCGGCCAGACCAGATCGCCAGAGTGAGGTTTCACATAAGAAAATTTACTTAGTTATCTCAGTGAATAAGCACTAATATCTAATGTGATAGATGAGTCTATAAACCACATGCCTCACACATGCTCCACGGCGAGCACGCCGGGGATCGTCTTCAGCGCCCCGGCGACATCGGCCGAGACCGAATATCCGCCCGGCAGCTTGATCTCCACCTCGCTCGCCATGCGCTCCAGCGCTACGACGATCGACACTTCGCCCTCGCCGCGCGTCGCCAGCCGCGACTTCAGCGCGTCGAGCGGCGCGGCGTCCTGAAGGAAGATGCGCAGCCCTTTTTGCGCCTTCGCCGCAGCGGCCGCGAGCGGCTGCACCTCGGTGATGCGCGCACGCACATCCTCGCCCTCGAGCGCGGCGGAGAGCGTCACCAGCACGGTCGCGCCCTTCTCCAAAAGGTCGCGATATTGGTTGAGGCCCTCCTGAAACAGGATCGCCTCATATTGCCCGCTGTCGTCCGAGAGCTGGACCACGCCCATTTTGGAGCCGGATTTGGTGCGCCGCTCGGCGCGGTCGAGCACCACCGCGGCGAGCCGCCCGGCGCTGGCGCCGCGCTTCACCGCTATGATGAACTCCGCCCAGCGCGTCAGCCGCAGCCGGCCGAGCACGCTCGCATAGGCGTCGAGCGGATGGCCGGAGAGAAAGAAGCCGGCGGCGTCGAATTCGCGCTTCAGCTTCTCGGACGCCGTCCAAGGCTGGCTCTTCGGCAGGACTAGCTCCTCCTCCGCCTCCGCGCCGCCGAACAGCGCATTCTGCCCCGCCTGCCGGTCCTCGGCGCAGCGATTGGCGCAAGCGAGCACAGTCTCGATCGCGCCGACGACGCGGGCGCGGTCGGCGTCGACCTCGTCGAAGGCGCCGCAGCAAGCGAGATTCTCCAGCACCTTCTTATTGACCTCGCGCGGATTGATCCGCCGCGCGAACTCCGAGAGGCTGCGGAAAGGCGCGCCGCCGCGCGTCCGCACGATCGACTCGGCCTGCCCCTCGCCGACGCCCTTCACGGCGGAGAGCGCATAGCGAATGGCGAGCTTGCCGTCGGCGCCGGGCGCGACGTCGAAATCGACGCCCGAGCGGCGGATAGAAGGCGGCTCGACCGCAATGCCGAGCCGCCGCGCCTCATTGCGGAATTCGGCGAGCTTGTCGGTGTTGCCCTTGTCGAGCGTCATGGAGGCCGCCAAAAACTCGACCGGATAATGCGCCTTGAACCAGGCGGTCTGGTAGGCGATCAGCGCATAGGCCGCCGCATGGCTCTTGTTGAAGCCGTAATCGGCGAATTTCGCCAGCAGGTCGAAGATATCGCTGGCCTTTTGCGCCGTGAGCCCGCGCTCTGTCGCGCCGGTGACGAAGCGCTCGCGCTGGGCGTCCATCTCGGCCTTGATCTTCTTGCCCATGGCGCGGCGGAGCAGATCGGCCTCGCCCAGCGAATAGCCGGAGAGCACCTGAGCGATCTGCATCACCTGCTCCTGGTAGATGATGACGCCGAACGTCTCCTTTAAGATGTGCTCGATCTTGGGGTGGATGTAATCGGGCTCCTCATCGCCGAGCTTCACCGCGCAATAGGTCGGGATATTGGCCATCGGGCCCGGCCGGTAGAGGGCGACGAGAGCGATGATGTCCTCGAAATGGTCGGCGTGCATCTCGACCAGCGCCTTGCGCATGCCCGCGCTTTCCAGCTGGAACACGCCCACCGTCTCGCCGCGCCCGAGCATTTCGTAAGTCTCGGAATCGTCGAGCGGGATGCCCGCGAGATCGAAATCCGGCGCGCGCCGGCGCACCAGATCGACGGCGGTGGCCAGCACGGTCAGCGTCTTGAGGCCGAGGAAGTCGAATTTGATGAGGCCGGCCGGCTCCACCCATTTCATGTTGAACTGGGTGGCCGGCATATCGGATTTGGGATCGCGATAGAGCGGCACCAGCGCGTCGAGCGGCCGGTCTCCGATGACGACGCCGGCGGCATGGGTCGAGGCGTTGGAATAGAGCCCCTCGAGCGCGCCAGCGATCTTGAACAGGCGCGCGACCTTCTCGTCCTCGTCGATCGCCTCGCGCAATTTCTGCTCGCCGGAGACGGCCTCGGCCAAAGTCACCGGCTTCGCCGGGTTCTGCGGCACCAGCTTGGCGAGCTTGTCGACCTGTCCCAGCGGCATTTCCAGCACGCGGCCGACGCTGCGCAGCACGCCGCGCGCGAGGAACGAGCCGAAGGTGATGATCTGCGCCACCTTCTCGGCTCCATAGCGCTCGCGGACATAGTCGATGACCTCGCCGCGCCGCGTCTGGCAGAAGTCGATGTCGAAATCCGGCATCGACATGCGTTCTGGATTGAGGAAGCGCTCGAAGAAGAGGCCGAAGCGCAGAGGATCGAGATCGGTGATGGTCAGCGCATAGGCGACCAGCGAGCCCGCGCCCGAGCCGCGCCCCGGCCCGACCGGAATCCCTTGTGATTTCGCATATTTGATGAAGTCCGAGACGATCAGAAAGTAACCGGGGAAGCGCATCTTCTCGATCGTGTCGAGCTCGAATTCGAGGCGCGCGTCATAGGTCTCGCGCGTCTGCCCCGGCGCGGGCGGCTGGACGAGGAGGCGCGCCTCGAGGCCCTCCTTCGCCTGCCGGCGCAACTCGCGCGCCTCTATATCCTCGAGCGACTCCCCGCCTCCTTCCCCGTCCAGCATGAAGCGCGGCATGATGGGCTTGCGCGTCAGCGGGCGGAAGGCCGCACGGCGAGCGATCTCGACCGTCGAATCCGTCGCCTCGCGGAGATCGGCGAAGAGCGCGAGCATCTCCTTGCGCGTCTTGAAATAATGCTGCGGCGAGAGCCGCCGGCGCTCGGCGACGCTGGTCACTGTGCCCTCGGCGATGCAGAGCAGCGCGTCATGCGCCTCGAAATCCGCCGCCGTCGCGAAAAAGGGCTCATTGGTGGCGACCAGAGGCAGGCCGCGCCGATAGGCGACATCGAGCAATTGCGGCTCGACGCGCCGCTGCGTCTCGAGGCCGTGACGCTGGATCTCGACATAGAGCCGGTTGTCGAAGAGCGGCAGCAGCGCCTCGAGGCGGGCGAGCGCCTGCTCCGCCCTGCCCTTGGAGAAGAGCGTGTCGAGCCCGCCTTCCGAGCCGCCTGTGAGGGCGATCAGCCCCTCGCAGCTTTCCGCGAGGCTCGCCAACGAGACATGGGAGGCTTCGCCCTGCTCCGGCTCGAGATAGGCGCGCGAGGCGAGCCGCATCAGATTGGAATAGCCCAACTCCGACTGCGCGATCAGCACGATATGGCCGCGCCCATCGGAACCACCCGCCGCGCTCTGCGACCCGTCGCCGAAATCGACATTGAGCTGCACGCCAGGGATCGGCTGCACGCCGACCTTGGCGGCCTTTTCCGAAAACTCCAGCGCGCCGAAGAGATTATCGGTGTCGGTGACGGCCAGCGCCGGCATCTGGTCTTTCTGGGCCAGATCGATGACCCGCGAGAGGGTCAGCGCGCCCTCGCGTAGCGAGAAAGCGGTGTGGACATGTAGATGAACGAAGCCGACCGCGTCGATCGCGCTCATTTCGACCGCCTCCTGTGACGCCTCTCGCGTCCCCGGCGATCATATCGCGCCGCAGCGCCCGGATTCGCAACTCGCGCGTCGCGTCCCCTGGATTTTACGCACAGGCTCGGTAATTCTACTGCGGCGCCGCAGAGCCGATAAATGAAAAGCCGGGCGGAGGAGGTCCACCCGGCTTTTCCGAGACTCTTGTCGAGGACGCGTCTGCCGGCGATCACTCGCCCGCGGAATAGACTTTCGTCGCCGCCGCTTCGACCGGCTTGAACGCTTCCTTCGCGAGGCTGGAATAGAGCTCGCCGAGCTTGGTCGCTTCGGCGATGAAATCTTCGTACGCGCCCTTGGCGTAATCCGACTGCAACTGGAGGGCTTCGTCGATCTTCTTGACGCCGATCAGCTTTTCCGCGAGGAGGCGGCTCTTTTCGAAGGACTTCTTCGAATAGTCGGTCGTCTCCGCCGCAATGGTCTGCCAACCCTTGGTGAGGGCCGCCGCGGCCGCGGACGCCGCTTCGAATTGCTCCTTGCCCAGCTGCTGAACGCTTTCGAAAGTGGCAACCATCGGTTTCGTCCTCGTATCGAGCGCTATTCGGCCTTCGCCCCGTGGCGGACTCCCTGCGCTCAGTTGACAGGATAAACTTATATGCAATGCACAATCGAAGTCAACGACAATGTTGCGATGCAAAACCACAATCCCGAACGCCTTTCGCCTTAACCAGGGGGTAACCTCGCATCGGTAAGATTGTAATCATGTGACTTTTCGGCAACGCCCAGGCTGACCGGGCCGCCGCGAGCGCATGATGGGGCAAGTGAACGGGATATGCATAGATGACGAAGCGTGGCGTCGCCGGCGGGCTCGAGCGTTGGAAGTGGGTGGCGGCTCTGGCGGCTCTCGCCGCTTTATCGGCGCTCTTCGCTTTTCCGGCCGAGGCCAGACGTCATCATCATTCCGCCCGCGCCTATCACGCGCGCCACTCCTTCATCCATCACGCGGCGCACCATCGCCGCGGCGGCGCGCATCTCGCCCATGCGGCGCGGCGCGGCCATTCGTTGGTCGCCGCCGGTCCCGCCTTCGCCGCCATTGTGGTGGACGCCAATAGCGGCCGCACGCTCTATGCGCGCAATGAGCACGAGCTGCGCCATCCCGCCTCCGTCACCAAGGTGATGACGCTCTATCTCCTGTTCGAGCAGATCGAGAAGGGGCGGCTGCGGCTCGACTCGCCGCTGGTCATTTCCGCCCATGCGGCGTCGCAGGCGCCGACCAAGCTCGGCCTCGCCCCCGGCCAGACGATCGACGTCGAGAGCGCCATCAAGGCCGTCGTCACCAAATCGGCGAACGACATCGCCGCGGCCATCGCCGAGAACATCGCCGGCGACGAGGAGAGCTTCGCCGAGATGATGACGCATAAGGCGCATCAGCTCGGCATGAGCCGCACGCATTACGCCAACGCGTCCGGCCTGCCCAATGACGAGCAGATCACCACGGCGCATGATCTCTCCCTGCTCGGCCGCGCGATCCAGGATCGCTTCCCGCGCTATTATCACTATTTCTCCACCCACGCCTTCGTCTGGCGCGGCCAGTCGCATCGCAATCACAATCATCTGCTCGGGCAGATTCGCGGCGTCGACGGCATCAAGACCGGCTACACGCACGCCTCTGGCTTCAATCTGCTGACCTCGGTGCGCCGCGACGGCCATCATATCGTCGCCGTCGTCATGGGCGGCCGCACGGCCGCGGCCCGCGACCGCGTGATGGCCGGCCTCATCTCCGAGCATATCGACGACGGCGCGGCCGTCCGCACGGCGCGCGCCATCACCGAAGGCGAGCCGGCTCCGATCGCCCGAGCCGAGGCCGCCGAGGAGGAGAAAGACGAGGCGCCGGTCGTCGCGGCCGCCGTCACGGCTCCCGCTGCGCCCGCCCCGCGCGTCGCGCCGGCGATGGCGCTCGCCTCGGCGCCGCCGCTTCTCGCCGTCCCGACGCCCGTCCGCGGCGACAAGATTCGTCCTGCCTTCGTCGCCGGCGGCCAAAAGGCTGCGGAGCCGGCGCAAGAGCGTGGCCCGCGCCATCAGCCCGAGCCGTCTCGGCGCGACGGGGTTCATGCGACGGCCGATGGTTCGACCGCCGCCAAGGCCGGTCATGGGACGAAGATCGCCTCGGCGACGACGCCGACCGCGCTGCCGGCGCGCATGTCCGACGCCGACCGCACGCTGGTCGCCCGTAGCGATCGCGCCGAATTGCCCAAGGCCGACCAGGCCCGTCCGATTCATTCGGGCTGGATGATTCAGATCGGCGCGACGGACGACGCCGAAAAAGCGCAGCAGCTGCTCTCCCGCGCTCGCGCCAAGGGCGTGCCGGCCACGGCCAAGGCGTTCACCGAGAAGGTGCAAAAGGGAAGAGAGACGCTCTATCGCGCCCGTTTCGCCGGGCTCGAGGAGAAGAGCGCGGAGACCGCCTGTCGCGCCCTGAAGCGCTCGGGCTTCTCCTGTTTCGCGACGAAGAATTGATCGACGGACCTATTTTTCCAAAAAGCGACGAGCATTGAGCGAACAAGGCCGAGCTTCAATGATGATGACGACGCATGAGGACATCTTTGGCTTCGTTCACCCGAGCCGCGAGATCGGTCGTCCCGCCATGGTCAGGATGAAGCTTCTTCATCAGATCGCGATGCGCCCGCGCGATGTCCTCGCGCGCCGCTCCCTTTTTGAGGCCCAGAATTTCATAGGCCTCATCTTCCGAAATCGTGCCGCCGCGGCGGCCTGGTCCAACGCCGCCCGCATCCGCTCCCCGCGAGTCGCGTCCACCGTCTCCTGTCTGACGCCAGCCGGCAAACCGGCGGTCGAGATACACCTCTAGCAGACGGGCGCCCTCTGGATCGACGCTGCGGCAGTGGCGAAAGAGCTCCATCACCGCCGCCCGCGTCAGCGCGTCGAGCCTTTTGCCTTCGTCCTTGCCGGCGAGGATCGTGCCGCGAATGGCGCCGCTCGCATGGTCGAGCTCCATCTCGATCATGGCCGAGCGCACGCGCGAGACGCCTGCCCCCGTCGTGCCGTGACCGAAGCGCTTCACCCCGCGCGAGAAGGCGCCATAGAGCCACATGCCGGCCGAGGCCAGCAGCAGGCCGATGTCGATGCGTCCGCGCAAAATGAAGAACAGGCCGAGCGCGATCGTCGCCGCGCCGCCGCCCTTGCGAATGATGCGGGCCATGGCCGCCGGCGAAGCGCGCGTGAACATGCGCAATCCGTAGAGCGCGAGCACCAATGCGAGAAATCCGATCAGCACCGGCATGAAGCGGGCTCCTCACCCCATTTGTGACAAAAGAAGACGCGCGGCGTCCTCGCCTTTTGTAGCGCGCCGTTCGAGCTCGGCCAGCCCACCCGCCGCATAAGCCGCAGCAGCGGACAGAAGCTCGGCGAGACGACGCGGCGCCGAGGCGTCGAAAGCGGCGTAGGCTCCGCCGGTCAGCCGCGCGACCTCGCGAAAGGCGGCGCCGGCCTGCGCATCGGCGCCCTCGTGGAACATGAAGGCCTTCACGCCCAGAAGGCCGAGCCTGCCGGCGAGCTCACAAAGCTCGTCGGCGTTCTCTTCCATCGCGTCACCGACGAAGACGAGAGCGCCGATGCGACGTGCGCTCGTCTCCTCGAGCGCATGGCGAAACACTTTGCCGATCTGCGTGCGGCCGCCGCGACAGGAGATTTTCGCCATCAACGCCGCGAGCCCCTGCCCGCCGCCGACGAAGCCCGATGCGCGGCACTCGCCGAAGCCGCGAAAGAACACGAGCTGGACGTCGAGCCCGCCGAGCGCCGCTGTCTCCTCGAACATGCGGCCCTGCAGCGATTGCGCGAGATCCCATGTCGGCTGGCGGCTCATGGTGGCGTCGAGCGCGAAAATCAGCCGACCCCGCGCGGCCGCGGCGCCGACGCGCCGCGCCTCCCGAATGAACGCCTCCACCGCCTCCGCGCGCGCGGAAGGGGAAAGCGGCGCATTGCCTCTTTCATCGCTCACGGCTGTTCACGTCGCGTCCCTGACCGTTTATATCAGATCGGTCGCCGCCCCGGGAATGACAAGAGGCGCGAGCCTCGCCGCGCAAGGCCGGCCCGCTCCGCCGATCACGCGAGGATAGGCGAGTCCGCCGCGTCTTTCGACAGAAATCGCGACGTCAGGCCTTACCGGAAAACCCGAAATGACCCTTTACGCTTCCTTGCCTGCAACGGCGCCGATCGCCGCCCTTCCCGGCGAGCCGAGCGCTCAGGCGCAGGCGCTGATCGCCGATTTCGCGCAGCGTCTCGCCGAGAGCGGAGCGCGAGTCGCCGGCGTCACTCAGGCGCGCATCCTCGACGAAGCGACCGGCCGCAGCCGCATCGTGCTGCGCGACGTCGCCGATGGCGCGCTCTATGCGATCTCGCAGGATCTGGGGGCGGGCTCTGTCGCCTGCAATCTCGACTCGAGCGAATTGGCGCTCGCTTGCGCCTCGATAGAGCGACGCGTCGCCGAGGGCGTCGATCTCGTCGTCATCAGCAAATTCAGCAAGCAGGAGGCCTCGCGCGGCGGCCTCGCCGACGCTTTCCGCGCTTCCATGCTGGCCAAGGTTCCGGTGGTGACGGCGGTGTCGCCGCATTACGTCGAGGAGTGGCGCCAATTCGCCGGCCCGTTGGCAGAATTCCTCGCGCATGATCTCGACGCGCTCTTCGCCTGGTGGGAGCGAGCGCAAAAGGCTCAGCTCACGGGCGCGGAATGATCCGCCAAGCGGCGGCGATGACGCTCGCGTGAGAGTTCCAGCGGCTCGGCGTCCGGCGCGCGCGGCCGCTTGACCGCTATGACCAGCGCGTAGCTCACGATCTGCAGCAGGAACCACGAGCCGAGCTTGGCCGCGCCGACCGGCGACCAGACCGCGAGCTGGCTCGGATAGAGCCAGGTGCGGGTGAAGGTTCCGACATTCTCGGCGAGAAAGATGAAGCTCGCGGCGAGCAGCGCCGCCAGCAGCAGCGGCATCGACCGCCAGCTGTGATGCACGCGGTAGAAAATCCATGTGCGCGCGAACAGCGCCGCCGTCGCCGCGAACAGCGCGATCCGCAAATCCCACAGGTAATGGTGCAGGAAGAAATTGGCGTAGATCGCCACGGCGAGCGCAGCGACCATCCATATCGGCGGATGGCGAATGAAGCGAAAGTCGAACACCACCCAGGCGCGCATCATATAGCTGCCGATCGCCGCATACATGAAGCCGGTGAAGAGCGGAACGCCGCCGATGCGGAAAAAGGTCGGATCGGGGTAGATCCAGGAGCCGACCGCGGTCTTGAAGACCTCCATCGCCGTGCCGACGAGATGAAACAGCAGGATCACCTTGGCTTCCTGCAGGCTCTCGAAACGCGTCGCGAGCAGCAGCGCCTGAATGGCGAGCGCGGCGAGGAAGAGAAAATCATAGCGCGCGAGGAAAAATTCGCGCGGATAGAAAAAATGCGTCGCGATCAGCAGCCCGACCATCAGAAAGCCGAACAGGCACGCCCACGCCTGCTTCACGCCGAAGCGTAGAAACTCGTATGTCAGGCGGCGCAACGGCCGCTGCGAGGCCCAGCGCGCGAGGCGCGCCTCGGCGATGGCGAAGCGCGCCAATGGCGCCCATTGCGCCGCCGCGCTGGCGCGAGGATCGAAAAAGCCCGGGTCCATTTCTTTTCGCTCACCGCACCGGCGGCGCATACATCAGCCCGCCCTTGGTCCACAGCGCGTTGAGCCGGCGCTCCAGGCCGATCGGCGAGCCGGCGCCGAGATTGCGCTCGAACGCTTCGCCGTAATTGCCGACATGCTTGACGATGCGATAGGCCCAATCGGCCTCGAGCCCCAGCCCGTCGACGCGGCCGCCGTCGACGCCGAGCAGGCGCCTAACGCGCGGATCGGCCGATTTCAGCTGCTCGTCGGCATTGGCCGAGGTCACGCCCAGCTCCTCCGCATCGACCATGGCGAAATGCGTCCAGCGCACGATGTCGAACCATTGGTCGTCGCCTTGCCGCACGATGGGGCCGAGCGGCTCCTTGTCGATGAGCTCGGGCAGGATCGCATGTTCGGCGGGCGCGGCCAACTCTTGCCGCTTGGCGGCGAGCGTCGAGAGATCGGCGGTCAGCGCCTCGCATTTGGCGTCGGAATAGGCCTTGGCCGCCTCCTCGAATGTCGGGAACAGCTTGGGCTCGATCGGCTTTACGCCCTCGCGGTGAAAATCGACGAGATCGAGCTCGAAGGGCGTTCCCTGCTGCACGCAGACGGAGAGGCCGCCGAGATCGCGCAACGCGGCGATGGATTTTTTGCGCGCGAGAAAGCCCTGCCCGTCGAAAAAGCTGATCGCCGTATAGGAGAGCCCCTGCCCGGCGTCGCGCGACAATGTGAAAGCGGCGCCGCGCGCCAGCAGATCGACGACGCCCGATTGCAGCGCCTTCACGCGATCCTTGGCGGAGAGCGTCACGAAGCGCATTTTTTCGGGATCGTCGAAAATGGCGGCGGCGAGCGCACGGCAGAAATCGACGTCGAAGCCGCTCCAGCGGCCGGCCTCGTTCTGATGCGCGAAGCCCGGCAGGCCATTGCTCGCGCCGCAGATCAGAAAGCCGCGCTTTTGCGCCTGCTCGAGCGTCGAGGCCTCGGCGCCGACGGCGAGCAGCAGAGCGCTCGCGATGAGAATTTTGCGGAACAGGCGAGAGATCATGTCCGACTCTGGATTGGGCTCGGGCGATCGGCGATCATTGGACAATTGCTCCTCTTTCGCCCATGTCCTGCGCGAACAGTCTATACTGCGGCGCGGACGAAGCAGCCGCAATTGCGTTCGCAGAAAGGCCGATGGGCGAGACATGAGCGAGACTAGAGGACAATCTGGGCGAAAAAAGAAAAACCGCACCCGCCTCGCCCACGCCGGGCGCGAGCCCTCCGAGCAATTCGGCTTCGTCAACACGCCGATCTATCGCGGCTCCACCGTGCTGTTTCCCGACACGGCGTCCCTGCTCGCCAATCGCGGCGCCTATACTTACGCCACCAAGGGCACGCCGACGACGCACGCGCTCGAGGAGGCTTGGATCGATGTCGCCGGCGCGGCGGATGCGGTCGTCGTCCCTTCCGGCCTCGCCGCGATCACCCTCGCTCTGCTGACGGCGCTGAAGGCCGGCGACCATCTGCTCGTCACCGATTCCTGCTATCTGCCGGCGCGCATGTTCTGCGACAGCGTGCTGAAGCGCCTCGGCGTCGAGACGAGCTATTACGATCCGCGCATCGGCGCCGACATCGCCGCGCTGATGCGGCCGAACACGACAGCCATATTGACCGAGTCGCCCGGCTCGCAGACGCTCGAGGTGCAGGACATTCCCGCCATCGCCGAGGTCGCCCATGCGCGCGGCGCCTGCGTCGTCCTCGACAACACTTGGGCGACGCCACTCTTCTTTCCGCCGCATGAGCGCGGCGTCGATCTCGCCATAGAGGCCGGCACCAAATATCTCGCGGGCCATTCCGATCTTCTGCTCGGCCTCGTCTCGGCGAATGAGAAATGGGCCAAGCGTCTGCGCGCCACCTACAACGCTTTCGCCATCTGTCCCGGGCCGGAGGATTGCTTTCTCGCGCTGCGCGGCCTGCGCACGATGGAATTGCGTCTGCGCGAGGCCGAGCGCGCAGGCCTCGAGATGGCGCGCTGGCTCGCCGCGCGCGAGGAGGTCGCCGAGGTGATCCATCCGGCGCTCGAGAACCACGCCGACCACGCTTTGTGGAAGCGCGACTTTCTCGGCTCGACCGGATTGTTCTCCTTCGTCTTGAAGCCGGTTCCGCCGGAGGCGGTCGCCGCTATGCTGGATGGGCTCGAGCTGTTCGGCCTCGGCTATTCCTGGGGCGGCTTCGAGAGCCTCGCTCTGCCCTTCGATTGCGCCTCCTATCGCACCGCGACCGAATGGGCGCCCGGCGGTCCGGCGATAAGGCTCTCGATCGGGCTCGAGGATCTGGATGATCTGAAGGAGGATCTCGACGCCGGCTTCGCGCGGCTTCGCGCCTGGAAAGCCTAAAGCATCGCATTGAATAGGTAGTTCCCCTTGATTTCGCATATGCGCGAAAGCGCATACTTACGCATCGGAGCGCGACGGAGTGTCGCGGGCGAACTCGAGGGGAACGGTTCGATGCGTGGTGAAGCTTTCGATCTGTCGCCCACCTCCAATGAGGTCATGTCCGGCGTGCGGCATTCGGCGCAGCACGAGGCGCTGCTGGCGTCCTATCTGCTCGGACTCGGCCATGGGCCGGCCGTGGTGCGCGATCTCATCGTCTCCGATCTCGACGGCTTTCTGGACCTCGGGCTGCAGCGCCGCGCGGCGGATCAGCTCGTCGTGCTGCGCGCCTTTCTCGCGCGATTTCCAGAAATGACGCGCTCGAGCTGATCGCCCCTCTTGCGCGGAAAAAATCAGCTCCTATTCTCTTCATAGATCGAGCGCCGCGAGCGCGGCCGCTCGCATGAACGCCCCGACCTCGGATGAACAGGCGGGGCGTTTTCGCGTCAGAGACGCCCCTCTACCCCCGCCGTCCTTCCCAGCCCCAAGCCAGCACGATCATGCCGAGCAGCGCCGCGAGGCCCCAGAGGCCAATCGCGAGCGGCGCCGTCTCCACGCCCTTCAGCTCGCTCGCGCCGGTGCGCTTCACGCCGATATAATCGGCGCCGCCGAAGACCGAAGCTTCGCGCATCTCCACGATGCGGGGCAGCGTGATCGCGCCGCTCGCGTCTTTCGACAGACGTCGCACCGTGCCGCCGCTGGCCTCAGCGAGAGGCTTCAGCTTCTCGGTGGTGGAGACCACCTCGCGAAACTCGCGCGGATTCTCCGGGCCGACATTGACCAGCGCCGTCAGCTCGCCGCTCTGAAAGCGATAGAGCCCCATTTCCTTCGCCGCATGATGCGCGCGCGCGAGGCCGGGCTCGGCGGGCGCGAGCGCGATCTGCGATGTCGCGCCGGAGGGCGTCGTCATCGTCACCGCGTCGATCTTCTCCTCGAGGCTCTGGCGCTCGATGGCGATGTCATGGCCATGGGCGCTGGCGCGCAGCGCCTCCTCCTCGAGATCGGGCTCTTTCATCAGCCAATGGGCGAGGCGGCGCATCAGATCGACATGCGGGCCGCCGCCCTCATAGCCGCGCGCCCACAGCCACATCTGATCGGTGAGCAGAGCGGCGACGCGGCCCTTGCCCTCGCGCGAGAGCACGAGCAGCGGCTTGTCATTGGCGCCGGTGAGGATGGAATTGCCCTTCACCACTTCGGCGTCGACCTGGCGGAACCATTCGCCCCAGGCGGGAGGACTGCTCCGCGCGCCCTCGAGCCCGCGCGTGACCGGATGCTTCTCGCCATCCTTGCTCACATGGGCGCGAAAGGCGCGCTCATAGAGCGAGCCGTCCGGCCGCGCCGGAATGATGCTCTCCAGCGGCGAATAATAGAGCCCCTGCACGGTCGCGAAATCCGGCCCCGTCGCGACGAGAAAGGCGCCGCCATTGTCGACATAGCGCAGGATATTGTCGAAATAGACGGAGGGCAGGATCGTCTGGTTCGAGTAGCGATCGAAGATGATGAGATCGAACTCGTTGATCTTGCGGCCGAAGAGATCGGCCGTCGGAAAGGCGATCAGCGACAGCTCGTGCGGCGGCGTGCCGTCGAGCTTCTCCGGCGGCCGCAGAATGGTGAAATGCACGAGGTCGACATTGGCGTCGGAGCGCAGAAGATTGCGCCAGCTGCGCTCGCCGGGATGCGGCTCGCCGGAGACGAGTAGAACTTTCAGCTTGTCGCGCACGCCCTCTATGGTGACGACGGCCTTGTTGTTGACTGCGGTCAACTCGCCGGGGAGCGCCTCCACCTCCAGCTCGACGACATTGGCGCCGCCATGCTCGACGCGCAGCGGAATGTCGACGATCTCGCCGGCCCGCGCGATGATGGGCTCGAGCGCCTGCCCGTCGCGGCGCGTCGTGATGACGACCGGCTCCGTCCCGCCGAGATTGCTGTCGACGACGCGGGCGCGGATCGTCTGATCCTTGCCGACAATGCCGAAGCGCGGCGCCTCGACCAGCTCCAGCCTGCGATCACGCTCGCCCTCATGTCCGGTGACGAGCACATGCAGCGGCGCCTTGAAGCCGAGCGCGGCGGCATTCGCGGGAATGTCGTGAACGATTCCGTCCGTCACCATGATCGCGGCGCCGATGCGCTCGCGCGGGACGTCCTTCAGCCCCTCTTCCAGAGCCTGGAACAATCTCGTTCCATCGGCCTCTGCGCCGGGACGCGCCGCGTCGATGAAGCGCGGCTCTATGTCGCCGAGCTTTTGCAGCGCCGGCTCCAGCGCCGCCTTCGCCGCCTCGGTCTGCGCCATGCGCTCGCCGAAGCTCTGGCTCTCGCTGCGATCGAGCACGATGGGAACGATGGTTCTCAGCGGCTCGCGCTGCTCGCGCAGCAGCGACGGATCGGTGAGCGCCAGCAGCACCAGCGCCAATGTCGCAAGCCGCAGGATTGCGCCGCGTCCGCCGGCGCGCAGCGACAGCAGCGCGACAATGATCGCCGCCAGGCTCAGCACGGCGAGCGCGGGCCAGGGCAGCAGCGGCGCGAAGGAGAGTGACAGCTCGCTCATTGGCCGAGCCGCTCCAAAAGGTCGCGGACATGGACCTGATCGGATTTGTAATTGCCGGTCAGCGTGTACATCACCAGATTGACGCCGCCGCGGATCGCGAGCTCGCGCTGACGTGCGCCGCCGGGCGTCAGCGTGTAGAGCGGCTGGCCATTGCGATCGGCCGCCCAGGCGCCAGCGAGATCATTCGAAGTGATGACCACAGACGAGACGCTGTCTGTCGCGCGCACGGGGCGCGCGGGATCGTCCTTGCTCTCTTGCGGCAGCGCCTCCACCCAGGTCTTGCCGTTGATCGTGCGGCCGTAGAAGCCGTCGAGCAGATAGAAGGTCTTGGTGATGACGTGATCGCGCGGCGTGACCTCGAGCGGCGGAATGTCGAGATTGCGTGTCAGATCGCGCAGCCATTGCGTCTCCGGCGTCGGCGGTCCGCCCTCATGCGCGGTGAGCGCGTCGCGCGTGTCGAAAACGACGGTGCCTCCCTGCTTCAGATAGACGCCGACCTTGGCGACGGTCTGCGCCGAAGGCAGCGGCGCGGAAGCGACGATCGGCCAATAGAGCATGGGATAGAAGGCCAATTCGTCGCGCGCCGGATCGACGCCGACCGGCGCGCCGGGCGCGAAGGACGTCCGCTGATTGAGCGCGCGCGACAGCGCCTCGAGGCCGAGCTTGCTGGTCTCGTCGGTGCGGGCGTCGCCGGAGACGACATAGGCGAGCCTCGTGGTCAGCGCCGCCTCGCGGTCGCGCGGCGAGGCTGCGGCGGGCGCATCCTTGGCGCGGGCGCCCTGCGGCGCGGCGCTCAGAACGGCGAGCGCGCAGAGCGCGCCAAGGGCGATCGGCGCGGCCCGGCGCAATGCGCCGGACATGGACAGCAAGATCAGCCAATCGGCGAGCAGCGCGATAAAAACCAGCGCGAGCAGATAGGGGCGCAGATCGATCGGCGCGCCGGCGCGCAAGGCCGAGACCGTGAGGCCCTGCCCGGCGAAATCGAAAGCGCGCAATTCGTCGCTCGTGCGCAACGGCTGCACGGCGACGGGGGCGTCGGCGGCGCCGTAGAAGCCGGGCGGATGCTCGCGGTTCGCGCCGCCGTCATAGTCGCCGGCGATCGGCCGGGCGGTCGGCGGCGGCGCGCCGAGACGGCCGCCTCCGTCGAGGGTGAGGAGCGGCGCCAGAGCCGGCGCATCGCTGCGCGGGCCGTCCTCGGCCCGGCGCGCGGCGGCCTCGCCGCTCTCGGTGGCGATCCTGTGCAGCATGTCGATGAAAAGGCCGGAGATCGGCAGATTGGACCAGGCGGCGTCGGCGCTCACATGAAACAGCACGACGAGTCCCTTGCCGCGCCGCTCGGCAGTGACGAGCGGCGTGCCGTCGGTGAGCGCGGCCCAGGTCCTGGCCGGCAGGCCCTGCTCTGGCTCGGCGAGAACCTGGCGCGTCACTGTCACCTCCTCGGGAACCGCGAGACCGTAGAAAGGGCTCGACGGATCGAAGGGCGCGAGCTTTTTCGGCGTGTCCCAGGACATGGCGCCGCCGAGCACGCGTCCGTTGCGGCGCAGGCGCACGGGCGTGAGATCGTCGCCGGCGTTGGCGAGGCGCGCGCCGGCGAAGCGCAGCAGCACGCCGCCCTCCTCGACGAAACGGATCAACGCCTCATGCGCGTCGGGCGGCAGAGCGCCGACATCGGCGAGAGCGACGATATTGGGCTGCTCGGCGATGAGGCCGGGCAGAGGATCGGCGGCGCCCGGCCGCGGCTCGCGCACCTCGGCGAAAGGCGCGAAGGCCTTTTGCAGATAATATTGCGGCTCCAGCAGAGGCTGCGCGAGATCGGCGCTCACGCCGCTCAGCACGGCGACGCGGCGAACCTTGGAGCGCCCGTCGAGCAGCGCCACGGCGCCGGCCGAAGCCTCGCCGTCGAGGCGGAGCAGCGACGCCTCATTGCGCAGCTCGATCGGCAGATCGAAACGCGCTTTCGCCTTTTCTCCCGCGCCGAAATCGAAATGCGCCTGCGCCAGCACGCGGCCCTGCTGATCGAAAGCGGAAACGGAGCCGGACGCAGGCGCAGCGACGGAGGCGCGCGCCACCTCCACCTCGAGGCCCGCGGCTGCGTTCTGCGGCGCGAGAAGCGCGCGCGGAACATGATCGCTGGCCAATGTCTCGACTTTCGCGCCGGCGGTGGCGGCCGACGCCAGCGCTTTGGCGAATTGGCTCGCCCCGCCCTGCGCCAATCCATCGGCGATCCAGACGATGCGCCCCTGCGGATGGGCGGCCGCGAATTCGGTGAGCCTCGCGGCGGCGGCGGCGCGATCCGGCGCATAGGGCTGCGGCGCGAGCGCGCGCAGGCGCTCGTCGATCTTGCCGCCGTCCTCCGGCGCCGGCGCGGCGTCGGCCTGCGACATGGGCAGCAGCGCGATCGTCGCGCCGGAACGCGCGGCGTCGGCGGCGAGAGCGCGCGCCGCCTCGATGCGGGCGTCGAAATCCGGCGCCGCCGGCCAGCCGTCGTCGATCGCGATCAGCAGCGGCGCGCCGGAAAAGGAGGCGGTCGCCGTCGGCGTGATCGCCGGACCGGCCATGGCCAGAACGGCGAGGCCTGCGAGCGCGAGGCGCAGCGCCAACAGCCACCAGGGCGTGCGCGAGGGCGTCTCCTCGCGGCGCAGCAGATCGAAGAGCAGGCGGATCGGCGGGAACACGATCTCGCGCGGGCGTGGCGGCGTCACCCGCAGCAGAAAATAGATGGCCGGCAGAACGAGCAGCCCGATAAGCGCGAGCGGCGCGGCGAAGGTGACGCCCATCAGACGCGCTCCAATCCAGAGGCGAGCGCGAAGCTCAAAGAAAGCGCCGCCTCCGCCGCAGGCCGGTCGGTGCGGTGGATATGCAGCGAGAAGCCGACGTCGGACGCGGCTTTCGCAATCTCGTCCCTGTGCCGCGCGAGACGCTCCACATAGGCGTCGCGCCAGGATTGGGCGCGGCCGGCGCGCAGCTGCGCGCGGCTGTCCGTGTCGAGAAAGATCGTCTCGCCTTCGAAAGGAAAGGTTTCCTCCACCGGATCGGCGATCATCAGCAGCGCACCTGCGGCGCCATTTCCCGCGAGCGTCGTCAGACGTTCGGCAAGCGCCTGCGGATCGCAGAGGAAGTCGGAGACGAGCAGAGCCTTGGCGCCGCCGGGCAGAGCCGCCGCCTCTGGCAATTCGCCGCGCGCCGCGCCGCCTGCTGCGACGAGCGCCTGCGCCAGCCGCTCGATGATGTCGCGCGTCGACATGGGATGGGTGAGGCCGAGCAGCCCAATCCTTTCGCCGCCGCGCATGAGCACGTCGGCGAGCGCGAGGCCGAGCGTCAATGCGCGATCGAGCTTGGGCTCCAGCGCCAGAGAGGAGACGAAGCCCATGGAGGGCGAGCAGTCCATCCACAGATAATAGGAATGGGCGGCCTCCCATTCCCGCTCGCGCACGAAGAGCCGGTCGTCGCGCGCCGAGCGGCGCCAGTCGATGCGATGCGCCGCCTCGCCGGCGCCGAAGGGCCGGAACTGCCAGAAATTCTCGCCCGTTCCTGCGCGCCTTCGGCCGTGCGCGCCATGGACGACGGTCGCCGCCACTTCCCGCGCGCGGATCACGATATCCGGCAGACGGCTGGCGAGCTCGGCGGCGTCCACGCCGCGCGCGAGCGCGAGCCGATCGGAAATGTCGAAAGCCTCAGTGGAAACCGCCGGTCCCGCCGCCACCTCAGCCGATCCTCGAGACGAGCTTCTCGACGAGGCCGGCGATGGTCTTGCCCTGCGCGCGCGCGGCGAAGGTCAGCGCCATGCGATGGCGCAGCGCCGGCGCGGCGAGTGCGGCCACATCGTCAAGCGACGGCGACAGCCGCCCGGCGAGCAGCGCGCGCGCGCGGGTGGCGAGCATGAGGGACTGCGCCGCGCGCGGGCCGGGACCCCAGGCGACATGGGGCGCGATCTCGGGATCGCCCTCCCCCGGCCGCGCGGCGCGCACGAGATCGAGTATCGCGTCGACGACCTTGTCGCCGACCGGTAATTGCCGCACCAGCCTCTGCGCCGCGATCAGCTCCTGCGCGGAGAGCGTCTTGCGCGCCTCGGTCACGCGATCGCCCGTCGTCTCCAGCAAAATGCGCCGCTCGCTGGCGCGGTCGGGATAATCGACGTCGATCTGGAGAAGAAAACGATCGAGCTGCGCCTCCGGCAGAGGATAGGTTCCCTCCTGCTCCAGCGGATTTTGCGTCGCAAGCACATGGAAGGGTCGAGGCAGATCATGGCGCTCGCCGGCGACGCTCACATGATATTCCTGCATCGCCTGCAGCAGCGCCGATTGCGTGCGCGGCGAGGCGCGGTTGATCTCGTCCGCCATCAGCAATTGCGCGAAGATCGGGCCTTTGACGAAGCGGAAGACGCGCTTTTTATCGGCGGTCTCCTCTAGCACCTCGGAGCCTAGAATATCGGCCGGCAGAAGATCGGGCGTGAATTGCACGCGCCGCTCATCGAGGCCGAGCACGCGGCCCAATGTCTCGACGAGCTTGGTCTTGGCGAGGCCTGGTACGCCGACGAGCAGGCCGTGTCCGCCGGCGAGCAGCGTGACGAGCGCCTGCTCGACCGCCTCCTCCTGGCCGAAGATCACGGTGGAGACGGCGGCGCGGGCGCGGCCGATCTCTTCCAGGACACGCTCGGCTGCAGCGGCGGGAGCGCTCGCCAAATCTTGCTCGGTCATTGACTGTCCTTCGATCGGCGACGACGGCGGCGTCGCAGTTTCCCCCTAGGATAAGCCGGAAAGGACGCTTGTCGACGTTAAAGAATGTTTAATTTCGGCCGCAGGCGCGGCGCGCCCGGACAGACGGGTTCGCCGGCAAAAATGGCTTTTTGAGGCTCGAGGCCACGGCCGCGCCGAACGAGGCGTCGACCAGAGCTGCGCGCTCATTTGCGCATTCGTAAGTCCACGGCGACGCAGCGAAGCCGCGAGCGCCAATCTTCTTCGACGAGAGCCGAACCGTGTCCGCCGCAAACCTGCGGATACCGTCAATTATTTGCAATCTCGACAAATGTTCGAGCCGGTCCTGGCCGTCGGCCGCTCGTGCTATGATTTGCTCTTGGTTTCGGCGCGGCGATTCTTTTTCGGGCGAACGCGCCCTTCGTGCGAGGCGTCCCAATGTGGCGGGTCATCGTTCAACCGGCGTTGCTCTTCGTCACGCCTTTCGTCGCCTATGCGCTCTATCTGCTGGCGCGGCGGCGGTGGCCTTTCGTGGCCGCGCTCTGGACGCGCGGCGTCGTCTCCTCGCTGACCATCGCCGGCCTCGCCATCGGCGTCGCCGGCTTTCTTTTTCTCGCGCTGTCGTCGCCGCGCAACGAAGGGACCTATGTCCCGGCGCATATAGAGGACGGCCGGCTCGCGCCCGGTCGCTTTCAGTGATTTGCCGATCCGCCTGCTCGACAATCCCAAGATCATCCGCCTGCTCGAGGCTCTACGCGCGACCGGGAGCGAGACCCGCATCGTCGGCGGAGCCGTGCGCGACTCGCTGCTCGGCCGGCCGCCGCATGAGATCGACCTCGCCACCACCGCCCTGCCCGAGGCCGTGACCGAAGCGGCCGAGGCGGCGGGGCTCAAAAGCGTGCCGACCGGAATAGAGCACGGCACGGTGACGATCGTCGTCGAGGGAACGCCCTTCGAGGTCACGACGCTGCGCGAGGATGTCGAGACCTTCGGCCGCCACGCCAAGGTGCGCTTCGGCGATGATTTCGAGAAGGACGCGCTGCGCCGCGATTTCACCATCAATGCGCTGTCGCTCTCGCCCGACGGACAGCTGCATGATTACACCGGCGGGCGCGAGGATATAGAGGCGCGCCGCGTGCGCTTCATCGGCGATCCCGCGACGCGCATCGCCGAGGATCATTTGCGCGTGCTGCGCTTCTTCCGCTTTCACGCCGCTTTCGGCGAGGGACCGCTGGACGCCGCCGGACTGCACGCCGCCATCGTCGCCCGCGCGAGCCTCGCCAAGCTCTCCGGCGAGCGTATCCGCGCCGAGACGCTGAAGCTGCTCGCCGCGCGGCGGGCGGTGGAGGTGGCGCGCGAAATCTCGCAGGCGGGCGTGCTCGAGGTCGTCGTCGGCGCGAGCTTTCCGGCGCGGCTCGAGCGTCTGGTCGCGATCGAGGCGGCGCTCTGCCACGCCGCCGATCCGCTGCTGCGCCTCGGCGCGCTCTGCGTTCTCATTCCCGAGGACGCCGATCGGCTGCGCGATCGGCTGCGGCTCTCCAACGCCGAGCATCGCCGCCTCGCTCATGCGGCGCGCCTGCTGGAAGGGCTCCATGGCGCGACCTCGCCGCCGCGGGAGCTGGAGCTGCTGCGTCTCCTCTTCGAGCAAGGCCGCGCCGCCGCCCGCGACGCGCTGGCGCTGGCCCATGCGGAGAGCCCCGCCGCCGCCGATGCGGAATTCTGGCTGCGCGCCGCGCGCTTCCTCGCCGAGACCCCGGCGCCGGATTTTCCGGTGAAGGCCGCCGATCTCATGGCGCGCGGGCTCACGCCCGGCCGCGCATTGGGCGCCGTGCTGAAGGAATTGCAGGCGAAATGGATCCGCGCCGGCTTCCCGCGCGATCCGGCGACGGTGACGCGGCTCGTCGAGGAGGCGGCGCGCGATGCGCTGCGCCCGTCGAGGCTATAGCAGGCTGCGTCCGAACATCAGCACCGCCGCCAGCAAGCAGAGCATGGCGACGACGAACAGAATATCGGCGATCAGCTCATAATTGAGGGGCGCCCGCAGCTGCAGCAGCGAGACGAAGGAGAAGAGGCAGGCGCCGACGAAGCCGACCGCGGAGACCATGGCCACCTCGTCGAGCAGCGTGCTGTCGCTCACCTTGCTGATCTTGAGGCCGGTGATCAGCACGAAGCAGATGCCGAGCAGATTGGAGGCCGCGGTCAAAATATGCGGCTGACGATTTTGAGACATATTTTCCGTTTGGCTCCGCTCGGGCGCTCGGCGAAAATCCTAGGGCGCCGCCGCGCCGCGGCCAGAGGCGCCGGCAGACGCCGCGCTTGCGCGCGAGGCGGAAAATCCGCTGTGTGTCCTTGCGTACGGCTTTTCTTTTCACCGCTCGGCGCGCTATCATTCTCCTCGTCGGCCGCGGGAGTTGCGTATGAGCGTCGAGACCAGACAGCCGAGAGACGTGGCGCGTCGGCTCGCCGATCGCGCCCGCAGCGTCAAAAGCGCGCGCAGCGACGGATGGCGGCGCGAGACCTTCACGCTCGAGCGCGGCGAGGCCCGCGCCAAGGCGCGCGAATGGTTCGACCTCTATCCCAAAGCCGCCTATATGACCGAGATCGAGTTCTGGCGAGAGCTCGAGGATGGCCGCATCGAGTTCACCATCCGCCGCCTGCCCAGCGCCGACTGACCCCCTCCTTTCCTCTGGCGCTCGAATTGCTCTATTCGAGCGTCTCGTTTTCAGGAGGAAAGATGCAACACGGCGTCGATCTCGTCACGACACTCGCCGCCGCGCTCGGCCTCGCGCTTTTCATGGGGCTCATCGCCGCCAAGCTGCGGCTCTCCCCGCTGGTCGGCTATCTCTTCGCCGGAATATTGATCGGCCCGGCGACGCCCGGCTTCGTCGCCGATGTTGCGCTCGCCGATCAGCTCGCCGAGATCGGCATTATTCTGCTGATGTTCGGCGTCGGCCTGCATCTTTCGATCGATGATCTCCTCTCCGTCCGTCGCATCGCCGCGCCGGGGGCAGTGGTGCAGATGGCTATCGCCACCGCGCTGGGCGTCGGCGTCGCCAGCTATTGGGGCTGGCATTTCGGCGCGGCGCTGATCTTCGGCCTCTCGCTCTCTTGCGCCAGCACCGTGGTGCTGCTGCGCGCGCTGGAGGAGCGCGGCGAGATGGACACGATCAACGGCCGCATCGCCGTCGGCTGGCTCGTCGTCGAGGATTTGGCGACCGTTCTGCTGCTGTTGCTGCTGCCGCCGGCCGCCGGCCTGCTCGGCGGCGGCGATCCAGACGCGATGACGGGCGAGACGAATCTATGGCCGATCGTCGGCCTGACGCTCGCAAAAGTGGCGGCCTTCATCATTCTCATGCTGGTCGTCGGGCGCTGGCTGTTCCCACGCCTCTTGTTCTGGGTGGCGGGCGTGGGCTCGCGCGAGCTGTTCACGCTCTGCGTCGTCGCCACGGCGATCGGCGTCGCCTATGGCTCGGCCAAGCTCTTCGACGTCTCCTTCGCGCTGGGCGCCTTTTTCGCCGGCATGATGATGCGCGAATCCGAGTTCAGCCATCGCGCCGCCGACGAATCGCTGCCGCTGCGCGATGCTTTCTCCGTCCTGTTTTTCGTCTCGGTCGGCATGGCCTTCGATCCGCGCGCTTTCGTCGAGGAGCCCTGGCGCGTGCTCGCCGTCGTCGGCATCGTCATGGTGGGCAAGACGCTGGCCGCCGTCGGACTCACCCTCGCGCTGCGCTATCCGCTGGACACGGCGCTCACCGTCGGCGCCAGCCTCGCGCAGATCGGCGAATTCTCCTTCATTCTGGCCGGACTCGGCGTCTCGCTCGGCCTCATCTCGCCGGACGGACGCAATCTCATCCTCGCCGGCGCGCTGGTCTCCATTGCGCTCAATTCACTGATTTTCGTCGTGATCGAGCCGATTCGCGTACGGCTGGGGCAAAAAGCGCGCTCTTTGGATCCGCTCGCGGAATTGCCGGCGAGCGTCGACGATTCCCGCCTCGCCGGCCAAATCGTGCTGGTCGGCTATGGCCGCGTGGGGAGTCGCATCGGCGAGAAGCTCCTGGAATGGGGCGCGCATTTCGTCGTGATCGAGCAGAATCGCGAATTGGTGGAGACGCTGCGGGGACGAGACATCGCAGCCGTCTGCGGCGACGCCTCCGAGCCCGCCACTCTGGCGCAGGCCCATATCGCGCGGGCCAGCGAGCTGATCGTCTCGACGACGCCCGACAGCTGCGACCTGCAGAAGACGATCGCCGCGGCGCGAAGGGTCAATCCCGGCGTGGGCGTCGCGCTGCGCGCCCGCGACGATGCGGAGGCGAAGCTGCTCGAGCTCGAGAACATCGGCCGCGTCTTCTCGCCGGAGACCGAGCTCTCGCTCGGCATGCTCGGCTATTTGTTCGAGCGGCTCGGCAAGGAAGGCTCACGATCGGACGGCTGATTATTCGATCTCCACGTCGAAGCTCGGCGCCTCTCCCGCGCCGGTGAAGGCGAAATGCCACCATTCGGTCGGCAGATTGTGGAAGCCGTGGCTGCGCATCAGCGTCTCGAGGCGGCGGCGATGCGCCTGCGCCTCTTCGCTCACATCCTTGTTCGCGGTCCAGGAGCGCTCGTCGAAATAGTCGAAAGGCGTGCCGAAATCCCAGCCCAGCACGCCGAGATCGACGGCGAGCCCGGTCGAATGCGAGGATTTCTCGGCGATATAGCCGCGCGCGAAGAGATCGCGCTTGTTCTCATGCGGATAATATTGCGCCTTCATGCTCTCGTCCGGGCCCTTCGCCCAATCGATGAAGGCGGCGACGGCGCGACGCGGACGGTAGCAATCATAGAGAATGAGCTCGAAGCCTTGGCGCTTCGCCTCCGCCTGCACGGCGACGAGCGCCTTGGCGGCGTCCTCGCGCAGCCAGCATTGCGCGGCCTTGTAACCTGGCACGGGGCGGCCGGTGAAATTATCGGCGCCGGCGTAACGCATATCCTGCACGATCTGCGGCGCGAGATCGGCGAGCCGCACGAAGCCCGGCGGAAGCGCGGCCGCAGCGGCGGTGCAAGCGACGCAGGCGCCGGCCGCGGCGACGATATCGCGGGTGGTTTTGGAGGTCATGGAGCGGCTCGGCGTTGACGGTAGCGCAGCATGCCGACAATATTAGCCTAGGGACCGGCCCGATCAAAGGCGTCGCACATGCTCATTCGAGACGAGAGCGCAGCAGATCGCGTCGCGGTGCGCGACGTGCACAGCGCCGCCTTCCGAGACCATCCGTTCAGCAAGGGGCGGGAGGGAGAGCTCGTGGACGCGCTGCGCGAAGCCGGCGCTCTGACCATCTCGCTCGTCGCCGAGGCCGACTTCATCGTCGGCCATGTCGCTATCTCGCCTGTCGCGATCGACGGAGCTGCGCTCGGCTGGTTCGGCCTCGGACCGATCGCCGTGCTGTCCGAGCATCGGCGCCAGGGCGTCGCCGCCGCGCTGATCGAAGCGGGTCTGACGCGTCTCCGCGCCGCCGGCGCGGCCGGATGCGTCGTCTTCGGCGAGCCGAAATATTACGGCCGTTTCGGATTCCGGTCCCATGCCGGACTTCGCTTCGCTGGAGGTCCGCCGGAGCTTTTCATGGCCCTGCCCTTGGCGCCGATGACGGCGCTCGGCGCTGTCGATTATCATCCGGCATTCGCGCTGGTCGGCTGAGGCGCTAAATCCGTCTCAACGTCACCACGCGGTTCGTGTTCGTGCCTTTGGCGTTATTGCCGACGCCCCAGCAATTGCTGGTCTTGGTGAAGCTCTGGCTATTGACCAGCACAAAGAGCCGCTCGAAAGGCAGCCCCTCGGCGGCGCGCCAGACGAGCCGCTCCAGCAAGACTTTGCCGCCGCGCACCTCGCCGACCTCGAAGGCCACATGTCCGCCGGGCGCGACGATGCGTGCGAATTCCGTGAGGCAGGCGCGGACCATTCGCTCCCATTCCGCCTCGCTGCGATGCGCGGAAATGCGCACCGCATCCGTATCGACGCCGGCGAACCAATTGCGCAGCCAATTGTCGCTCGCATATTGCACGACATCGAGAAAGGGCGGCGAGGTGACGACGAGCCGCACTTCCGCCTCGCCGGCATAGGGCGCGCGCCAAGCTTCGCCGGTTGCGAGCACGGCGGGCGGATGCGGCGGCGGCGCGCCATCGGCGAGCAGCGCGCGCGATTTGCGCAGGATGAGCGCCGCGACATCGCGCAAGGGCGGCGTCTGCTTGCGCTTGGCGTTGATCTTGGCCTGCGCCTCGATGGAGACGGCCTGGTTCGGCGGCAGCGAATAGACCGAGAAAAAGCCGGGCGAATGGCCAGTCAGGCGATTGATCGCGACCATGCGAATCCAATCGTCGACCTCGTCCGTCTTGCGCTCGAGCAGATGCCGGCGCAGCGCGCAGAGGCGGCGCAAAGTCTCGGGATGATAGAAGACGAGAAGATCGCTTCGCTCGATCTCGCCTTGCTCCCAAGGGATTTCGACGAGGCGTTTCTCTATGGCCGCGAGCGGCGGCGGCGAGAGGCGCGGACGCGTCAGCAGAATGGAGAGCGGATTGATATCCGCGCCCATGGGCCGCCGCCCTTGCAGCGCCGCCTCGAGCGGCGTGGTCCCGCGGCCCATGAAGGGATCGAGCACGGCCTCTCCCGGCGAGGTGAGACGCGAGATGAAAAAGCCCGGCAGCTGCGGCTTGAAGCAGGCGCGATAGCTGATCTCGTGCAGCGAATGCGCCTGCCTTTGCGCCGAGGTCCAGAATTCATTGACGAGATAGAGGAGCCCCTCCTCCTCTATCCGCCGCGTCGGCGCGCCGAAAGCGTCGAAAGCGAGCAGCTCTGCTTCGAGAGTCGTATCGGCCGAGCAGGCGAGATTGCGAGCGAGCGCTTGGGGCATGAATCACCCTTGTTCATGCCGACTATAGCGCCTTGGCTTCTCCGCGCGCCCAGCCTTCCTTCGTCTCCACGATGAAATCGGCGAGGCGTCCCTGTTCTATCGCCTCGCGCAGCCCGGCCATCAGCTCCTGATAATAAGCGACGTTGATTTCCGTCAGCAGCATCATGCCGAGGATTTCTTGCGCCTTCACCAGATGATGCAGATAGGCGCGGGAATAATCGCGCGCCGAGGCGCAGGCGGCGCCTTCATCGAGCGGCGCGGCGTCGTCGGCATGACGCGCATTACGGAGATTCACGCGGCCGAGGCGCGTGTAGGCGAGGCCATGGCGCCCGGCGCGCGTCGGCATCACGCAATCGAACATATCGACGCCGCGCAGCACGGATTGCACGATATCGTCCGGCGTGCCGACGCCCATCAGATAACGCGGCTTCTCCTCGGGCAGATGCGGGATGACGATGTCGAGCATCGCCAGCATCACATCCTGCGGCTCGCCGACCGCGAGGCCGCCTATCGCGAGGCCGTGGAAATCCATGCCGGCCAGCGCCTTCGCGCTCTCTATGCGCAGCGGCGGCGAGGCGCCGCCCTGCACGATGCCGAAGAGCGCCTTGCCTTTGGCGTCGCCGAAAGCCTTGCGCGAGCGCTCCGCCCAGCGCAGCGACAGGCGCATGGCGCGCTCGGCCTCCGCATCCGTGCAAGGCAGGCGCACGCATTCGTCGAATTGCATGTGAATGTCGGAGTCGAGCAGACGCTGAATCTCCATCGAGCGCTCGGGCGTCAGCATATGGCGCGAGCCGTCGATATGGGATTGGAAGGCGACGCCCTCCTCGTTCAGCTTGCGCAGCTTCGATAGCGACATCACTTGAAAGCCGCCGGAATCGGTGAGGATCGGATGCGGCCAATTCATGAATTTATGCAGGCCGCCGAGGGTGGCGACGCGCTCCGCGCCGGGTCGCAGCATCAGGTGATAGACATTGCCGAGCACGATATCGGCGCCGGTCGCGCGCACATCCTGCGGAAACATCGCCTTGACCGTCGCCGCCGTGCCCACGGGCATGAAGGCCGGCGTGCGTATGTCGCCACGCGGCGTCGAGACGAGGCCGCGCCGCGCCGCGCCGTCTTTCGCCAGCAGTCGAAATTCGAATTGCTCGGTCATGCGTCTCTCTGGTTCAGCTCTTGGCGCCGAGAGACGCCACTTTGACGATCTCATAAACACCGAAATCGCGCTCGTTCCAATGCATGGTGAATCGCTCGCCGACCTTGATGACGACGCTGCGCAGATCGGTGCGCCACGCTTCCGCCGCGCCGATGCCGAAATCCAGAGCGCCGTCGCGACGCAGCACGAAAGGCCGGCATTTGCCGCCGGAAAGGTCGCAGGCGCCGAAAGTCTCCCAATGCGAGATCACGCGGCGGCTGTCGGCGTCTATGCGCAGATCGAGCGTCAGCGGACATTCGGTGCGATCGTCGCGCCAGAGCGCCAGCACGCGCACATCGAGAAAAGGCGGCTCGCTCATTTGCGCAGCAGCAGGCAAGCGTCGCCGTAGGAATAGAAGCGATAGCCGCGATCGATCGCATGGGCGTAGGCCGCGCGCATGCGCTCGAGCCCGGCGAAGGCGCAGACCAGCATGAAAAGCGTCGAGCGCGGCAGATGGAAGTTGGTGAGCAGCGCGTCGACGGCGCGGAAGCGATAGCCGGGCGTGATGAAGATCGCGGTCTCGCTCGCAAATTCCGCGAGCGTTCCATCCTCGCGCGCCGCGCTCTCCAGCACGCGCAGCGCAGTGGTGCCCACAGCGATCACGCGCCCTCCCCGCGCGCGCGTCTCGTTCAGCGCCTGCGCCGTAGCGGCGTCGAGCGCGCCCCATTCGGAATGCATCTTATGCTCGGACGTGTCCTCGACCTTGACCGGAAGAAACGTCCCGGCGCCGACATGCAACGTCACGCGATGCAGCGAGACGCCTTTCTCCTGCAGCTCTTCGACGAGGCGCGGCGTGAAATGCAGCCCTGCCGTCGGCGCGGCGATGGCGCCGGCGTTGGCGGCGAACAGGGTTTGATAGTCGGTCTCGTCGCGCGCGTCGGCGGCGCGTTGGCCGGCGATATAGGGCGGCAGCGGCATGACGCCGGTGGCCTCCACGGCTTCGTCCAAGGCGACGCCCGCGCGCGAGAAGCCGAGCAATATCTCGCCATTCTCGCCCTTCTCGAGCGCTGTCGCCGCGAGCGCGCCATCCGCGCCGAAGCGCACGGTCTCGCCGAGAGCGAGCTTCTTCGCCGGCTTGACCAGCGCGCGCCAGCGATCGGCCGCGACGCGTTCGATGAGCGTCGCCTCTATATGGGCGCGCGTTTCGCCGCGCGCGCGAAAGCCGGAGAGGCGCGCGTGAATGACGCGCGTGTCATTGACGACGAGCGCATCGCCGGGCGCGAGAAAATCGGTCAGATCGCGAATGGAGCGCTCGAGGAAGGCGCCGTCCGGCGGAACGACGAGTAGACGCGCGCTGTCGCGCGGCTCGGCGGGGCGCAGCGCGATCCTCTCTCGCGGAAGCTCGAAATCGAAGAGATCGACGCGCATGGGGAACTATAGACGGTTCGCAGAGTCATCGTGCGCGACTCCTTCTCCCACTCGGCGGGAGAAGGTGGCCCCGCGATGCGGGGTCGGATGAGGGCCGACGCCCGCACGGCAATCCTTTGGCTCGCCGCGTATATGAATGCGCGGAAGCGGAAGCGCCCTCATCCGACCCTCGCTCACGCGAGGACCACCTTCTCCCGCCGAGCGGGAGAAGGAATGCGCGAACCTTCGTCAGACCAGCGAGGCCTTGACGATCTTGTCCGGATCCTTGACCGGCTCGCCGCGCTTGATCTTGTCGACATTCTCCATGCCGGAGATCACCTGGCCCCACACCGTGTATTTCTTGTCGAGGAAGCGGGCGTCGTCGAAGCAGATGAAGAATTGCGAATTGGCGGAATCGGGGTTCTGCGCGCGCGCCATCGAGCAGATGCCGCGCACATGCGGCTCGGCGTTGAACTCCTGCTTCAGATCGGGGTATTTCGAGCCGCCCGTGCCGGTGCCGTGCGGACAGCCGGTCTGCGCCATGAATCCGTCGATGACGCGATGGAACACGATCCCGTCATAGAAGCCTTCGGAGACGAGCTTCTTGATATGCGCCACATGATTGGGCGCGAGATCGGGGCGGAGCTTGATCAAAACGTCGCCCTGCGTCGTCTCGAGCTTCAGATTTTCGGCTTCGGACATGTCCACTCCTGTCGGTTCTACATTTCGCCCGGCGAAGCAATCCGAGGGCCGAAGCGCTCGGATCGCAACACGAAAAGGCGCGATCAGCTATTGTCGCCGGCGAGGCGCAGCTTGATGATCTTGTCGGGGCTCGTCACCTTGCCATTGTCGGCCTTGTCGCCCTTCTTGATCTTGTCGACGACATCCATGCCGGAGACGACCTCGCCGATCACCGTATATTGCTCCTCGAGATAGCGCGCCGGCGCGAGGCAGATAAAGAATTGCGAATTGGCCGAGTCCGGGTTCTGGCTGCGCGCCATGCCCAGAGTGCCGCGCACGAATTTCTCCTTGGAGAATTCGGCCGGAATATTCGGCAGATCGGACTTGCCCATGCCCGTGCCGGTCGGATCGCCAGTCTGCGCCATGAAGCCGTCGATGACGCGGTGGAACACGATTCCGTCGTAGAAATGGCGCTTGGCCAAGGTCTCGATCTGCGCTGCGTGCTTGGGCGCTATGTCAGCGCGCAGCTTGATGACGATGCGGCCGTCCTTGGTGTCGAGATAGAGCGTGTGCTCGGGCGCATCCTCGGCGCGGGCTGCGCTGGCGGAAGCGGCGGCGGCGAGAGCGGCGAGCGTGAAGCTGCGGCGATCGATAGGCAATCGAGCCTCCCTTTGCGTGTTTTCTGTCAGCGTCTGGAGAGCGCGCGGCGCAGAGCCTCTGCCGCCTCTGGCGGAACAAAGGCCGAGACATCGCCTCCGAGCGAGGCGATCTGCCGCACGAGCGTCGCGGTGATGTGCCGGACCGCCGGAGACGAAGGGTGAAAAATGGTTCTGATCTCCGGCGCCATGGCGAGATTCATCCCCGCCATCTGCATTTCATAGTCGAAATCGGAGCCATCGCGCAATCCGCGCAGGATCAGCCCGGCGCCATGCTCGCGCGCCGCCTCCACCGCTAGCCCGGCGAAGGAGACCACCTCGAAACGGCAGGACGCCGCCTCCGCGAGCCCGGCGCAGACCGTCTCGATGAGCGCGACGCGCTCATCGAGCGGGACCAGCGGCGTCTTGCCCGGATGCGCGCCTAGGGCGATGACGAGCCGATCGCAGAGGCTCGCCCCGGCGCGGATCACGTCCAAATGGCCGAGGGTCAGCGGATCGAAGGAGCCGGTGTAGAGGGCGGTGCGGGTCATGGCGCGGATATAGGCGATTTTTGGCGGAGCGGCGAGGCCCGATCGCCGACTCCTCTGCCTGACGCAATCGCGTCGCGAGGGAGATAACCCTTCGAAGCGGCGGACTAATGATCACATGGTGATGTAATCTTCCACTCTGCACCAGCCTGTGTAATCACAGCCGAGCGCGAGCGCGTAGAAACCCCAAAATAAGATCACCAAGAACATCGAGAAAGCGAGACCTACCGCTCCGATAGAGCCGACGCCTATTCGGACAATCGTGGTCGCAACTCGCGGAATCGACATAGACTCACCCCAGGCTCGCCTTCACTGTCTCGATCAGCTGCTTCAGGCTGAAAGGCTTGGGCAAGAAGCCGAAATCGCCTTCCGGCAGATTTTTGGCGAACGCCTCCTCGGCGTAGCCCGAGACGAACACCACCTTCGCCGTCACGCCGCGCTTGCGCAATTCCGCGAACATGGCCGGGCCGTCCATCTCCGGCATCACCACATCGGAAACGATGAGGTCGATGCGCTGGCCCTCGCGCTCCACCACTTCCAGCGCCTCGAGGCCGGAGGCGGCCTCCATCACATTATAGCCGCGCGAGCCCAGCGCTCGCGCCGCGAAGGCGCGAACGGCGTCCTCGTCCTCGACCAGCAATATGGTCCCCTGCCCGGTGTAATCGGCTGCGGGCTTGGCGGCCTCGGGCTTGGCGGCGATCTCGCCGACCTCCGGCACATGGCGCGGCAGGAAGATGCGGAACACGGTTCCGCGCCCGATCTCGCTCGCCGGGAAAACGAAGCCGCCCGACTGCTTGACGATGCCGAACACCATGGAGAGGCCGAGGCCTGTGCCTTTGCCGACCTCTTTTGTGGTGAAGAAGGGCTCGAAAATCTTGGCCATCACATCCGGCGCTATGCCGGAGCCATTGTCCTCGACCTCGATCAGCACATATTCGGCCGGCGTGAGCGAGGCTTCGCCGAAGGCGGCGCATTCGCCCGAAGCGACATTGCGCGTGCGCAGCTGGATGCGCCCGCCCGACTCCGGCATGGCGTCGCGCGCGTTCACCACGAGATTGATGATGACCTGCTCGAATTGATTGATGTCCGCCTTCACGAACCACAAATCACGGCCGTGCTTGAGATCGACCTCGACCTTCTCGCCGACGAGACGGCGCAGCAGCAATTGAAGCTCCGACAGCACGTCGCCGAGCTGCAGCACTTGCGGGCGAAGCGTCTGCCGGCGCGAGAAGGCGAGCAGCTGGCGCGTGAGTCCGGCGGCGCGATTGGCGGTCTGCTTGATCTGGATGATGTCCTGGAAGGACGGATCGGTCGGCCGGTGATTGGCGAGCAGAAGGTCCGAATAGCCGATGATGGCGGTCAGCATATTGTTGAAATCATGCGCCACGCCGCCGGCGAGCTGGCCGACCGCCTGCATTTTCTGCGATTGGGCGAAGCCTTCCTGCAGCTTGCGATGCTCGGTGGTGTCGAGCGCGTAAATGGTCGCGCCCTTCTTGCCGGCGTCCTCCGAGGGGGCGACGAAGAAACGGGCCGAGCGCGTCGGCAGCCCGTCCTCCTCCTGCAGCGTGGCGTCGATTGGCGGCACGTCGCCGCGATTGTCCAGAGCCGCGGCAATGGCCTCCTTCAGCGCGACGCGGTCGCGCTCGACGACGCTGGCCAGCACCGGCCAGGCGGTGGCGCCCTTCAGCGCCTGCGGCAGCAGCTTGGCGAAGGCGGCGTTGGAGCGCGTGACCTTGCCGTCAGGATCGATGGCGGCGATGGCCATGGGCGTCGAATTGAAGAAGCGCGCGAAACGCACCTCGGCGGCGCGCAAATCCTCCTCCGGCTCCTCGCCGGCGGTGCGGTTGAGCACCAAGGTCCGCGAGGCGCCCGGCGCGCCGTCCTGGCCGAAGGCGACGCGATGCAGCAGCCGCACCGGCAGCGAGCGGCCGTTGCGGCGCTTCAGATCGAGATCGATCTGCGCGGTGCGGACCTCGCCCGAGCCGCCATTGATGGCGGTGAGCAGAGTCGAGCCATTATTGGCGACGATATCCGCGAGCGAGACGCCGCCCGAGCCGACCTGGGTGAGGTCATAGCCGAGCCAGCCGGCCAGCGTCTTGTTCATATAGGAGATGGCCCCGTCCGGGCCGGCCGAGAAAAACCCCGCCGGCGCGTGGTCGAGGAAGTCGATCGCGTGCTGCAGCTCCTGGAAGACATTCTCCTGGCGCTGGCGATCGGCGGTGGCGTCGACGACTGTCCACAGATTCGTGTGGCGCGCGCCATCGCGCTCGAGCGGACGCACGCGGATGCGGTACCAGCCGACCTCGGCGTCCCCGGTCAGCGGCGGAACGAGGCGCACGTCCTCGACATGGGCGCGCCGGGCGCGGGCCGCCTGGGCCAGCCGATAGATCGCCTCCGACACTTCCGCCGGCCCCGAGAACAGACGCTCGACCGTCAGAAGCCCGGCCGGATCGCGCGAGCCGCAGAGCTCCAGATAGGCGTCATTGGCGTAGACGATCTGCGTGTCGCCCTCGGTGACGAGCAGCCCCTCGGAGAAGGAATCGGCGATCTGGCGGGCGATGTCGAGCCGCGCGGAACGGCCCGGAAAGCGTAAAAATCCAACAGCATAGGCGAAGGCGCAGAAAACGCCGGCGACCGCGAGCAGCGCCAGCAGGCCGACGGCGAATTTGGGCGCGACCGGCGCCGGCAGCAGCGAGGCCACGACGATCGAGCCCACGAGGGCGATGGCGAGCGCGAGGACCAGGCCGACGTTGCCGGGGCGTTCGGTGCGGTCATAGGCGGGCGGCGCCGTCCTGTCGGTCACGGGAAGGGTCTCGTGAATCGTTGCATGGGCCGCCTCATTGGCCGTATCTCGGGCCGTATCTCGCCGTCGGATGGGCTCCTGCGCCCACAAACGCTGCGGCGCAGGCAGAATCAGGCGGAACAATGGCCCCGGCCGGGGCGCATGGCAATGTCCTTGCGCATTTTCCGCAAGCGCGAATCACGAAGAATGCACTATTAACCATTGCTTAACCTTTGAGGCGCGCTTGCGTCCAACGCTGATAGACTGCATTCTCGCGCCGCGTCACGACGAAAGAAAAATCGATTCATGCCGTCCAGCATCACACAGTCGCAGCTCCTGCCGATACTCGCCGCAATTGTCGCGTTCCTGTTCGCGGCGCTGCTGCTCGTCTATATCTACCGACTCTTGTTCGGACGACGCATCAAGGCTCCAGGGCCGCGCAACCGGCCGCGCCGGCTCGACATCGTCGATACTTTCGATGTCGACGGCGATCGGCAGCTGGTCATCGTGCGCCGCGACAATGTCGAGCATCTTCTGCTCATCGGCGGACCGAATGATCTGCTGGTCGAAGCGTCGATCAGCCGCGTCGAGGCTCGCGAGCAGCGCCCCCGCGACAAGGAGACGCCCTCCGCCGGCCCCGGCTGGCCGCTCGGCCCTTCCGCCGCGCCGCAGGTGCCGGCTCCCGCCCCTGCGCCGGCCCCTTCTTTTCCGCCGTCGCTCGGCCCGGCCTCTTCGCCCGTGGAGAGCGAGGCTCCCAAGCCGCTGGTCGAGCCTGCGCCGCCGCCGTCGGCCGGTCTCGCCCCGCTGCCGCCGGATCTGTTCGGCCCTCCGCCTTCCAAGCCCGTTCCGCCGCCTGCGCCCGAGGCGCCCGCCCGCGCCGGAACGCCGCGCTTCACGCCGCAGCGCCCGCCCTTCACCCCGACGCCGCGTCCGCCACGGCCCGCACCGCCGCCCTTCTTGGCGCGCACGGCCAAGCCGCCGGTCCCGCCGCCGGCCGCCGAGGTCCCCCCTCCGCCGCCGCCCGCTCCCGAGGAGCCGCCGCATCTGCTCGCTCCCGAGCCGACGCCGCCGGAGCCCGTGGCTGTCGAGCCGCCGCCCCCGCCGCCCGCTCCAGAGGAGCCCGCGCCACCGCCCGCCGAGCATGTCGATCCGCTCGACTCGCTGGAGGCCGAAATGGCCCGCTTGCTGGGCCGGCCGGAATCCAAGCCCTGAAAATAAAACAGCGCCCGCGGAGATTTTCCGCGGGCGCTTTGTTTTGCTGCTGACCGAAAAAGAAGAGAAAGGCCGTCAATCGTCCCGATAGACGCGCTCGCGGCGCTCGTGCCGCTCCTGCGCCTCGATCGACAGAGTGGCGATCGGCCTAGCGTCGAGACGCTTCAGCGAGATCGGCTCGCCCGTCTCCTCGCAATAGCCATAGGTGCCGTCCTCGAGCCGCGCCAGAGCGGCGTCGATTTTGGAGATCAGCTTCCTCTGCCGGTCGCGAGCGCGCAGCTCTATCGCGCGATCGGTCTCCGAGGAGGCGCGATCGGCGAGGTCGGGGTGGTTCTCGTTCTCGCTCTGCAGAGTGGCGAGCGTGTCGCGGCTCTCCTGCAGTATCTCGTCCTTCCACGCGAGCAGCTTGCGCCGAAAATACTCGCGCTGCCGATCGTTCATGAAATCTTCTTGCTCGGACGGTCTGTAGCTCGCGTCTAGATCCACCGCCATTGCCGCGAATCCTCCCTAAGCCTGAACGCGGCGTCTATATAGCCGCGCCGCTCGGGTAGCACAATCACTTCGTCCGCGCCTCATTTGCCTGCCTGGAGCGCGGCCGCGAGGTTGGAATCGATCTTGTCGAGGAAGCCGGTGGTCGACAGCCATTTCTGATTATGGCCGACGAGCAGCGCCAGATCCTTGGTCATGAAGCCCTGCTCCACTGTGGAGACGCAGACCTGCTCCAGCGTCAGCGCGAAGCGCGCCAGCGCCTCATTGCCGTCGAGCTTGGCGCGATGCGCGAGCGCGCGCGTCCAGGCGAAGATGGAGGCGATGGAATTGGTCGAGGTCGCATGGCCCTTCTGATGCTCGCGATAATGGCGCGTCACCGTGCCATGCGCGGCCTCCGCCTCGACGGTCTTGCCGTCCGGCGTCATCAGCACGCTGGTCATCAGGCCGAGCGAGCCGAAGCCCTGCGCCACCGTGTCCGACTGCACGTCGCCGTCGTAATTCTTGCAGGCCCACACATAGCCGCCGGACCATTTGAGCGCCGAGGCGACCATATCGTCGATGAGGCGATGCTCATAGGTGAGGCCCTGCGCCTGGAATTGCGCTTTGAACTCGGCGTCGAACACTTCCTGGAACAGATCCTTGAAGCGCCCGTCATAGGCTTTCAAAATCGTGTTCTTGGTCGAGAGATAGAGCGGGAATTTGCGGTTCAGCGCGTAATTCATCGAGGCGCGCGCGAACTCGCGGATCGACTCGTCGAGATTGTACATCGCCATTGCGACGCCGGCGCCGGGGAAGCGGAACACTTCCTTCTCGATCACCGTCCCATCGTCGCCTTCGAATTTCATCGTCAGCCGGCCCTTGCCGGGCGTGCGGAAATCGACGGCGCGATATTGATCGCCGAAGGCGTGGCGGCCGATGACGATCGGCTGCGTCCAGCCGGGCACGAGGCGCGGAACATTTTTGGCGATGATCGGCTCGCGGAAGATGACGCCGCCCAGAATATTGCGGATCGTGCCATTGGGCGACTTCCACATTTCCTTGAGGCCGAACTCCTGCACGCGGGCTTCATCCGGCGTGATGGTGGCGCATTTGACGCCGACGCCATGAGTCTTGATCGCCTCGGCCGCGTCGATCGTCACTTGGTCGTTGGTGGCGTCGCGGTTCTGGATGGAGAGATCGTAATAGAGCAGCTCGAGATCGAGATAGGGATGGATGAGCTTGTCCTTGATATAGGCCCAGATGATCCGGGTCATCTCGTCGCCGTCGAGCTCGACGACCGGATTCTCGACCTTGATCTTGCTCATGAAATGCCTCTCCCCGCGTGAGCCGCCGGCCTTATAGCGCGCGGAGCCCGCGAGGCAAAGCAGGCGCCAGCGGAGAATCGTGCTAACGGAAGCGTATGACGCCCTTGGAGTTCATTCGCAAATGGAAGGTTCACGCCCTCACCGAAAGGGCGGCCGCGCAGGAGCACTTCATCGACCTCTGCCGCATGTTCGAGCATCCGACGCCTGCGGAGGCAGACCCGAGCGGCGAAAATTTCACCTTCGAGAAGGGCGTCTCCAAGACCGGCGGCGGCGACGGCTGGGCCGATGTGTGGAAAAAGGGCTTTTTCGCCTGGGAGTATAAGAAGCGCCGCCGCAATCTGGACGAGGCGCTGGTCCAGCTCACCCGCTATGCGGCCGCGCTCGAGCATCCGCCCCTGCTCGTCGTCTGCGACACGATCCGCTTTCAGATCACGACCACCTGGACCAACCTCGAGACCAAGACCTACGCATTCGAGCTCGAGGACCTCGCCGATCCGGCGACCTTCGCGAAATTGCGCGCGGTCTTCCACGATCCAGACGCGCTGAAGCCCACCCGCACCCGCGCCAAGATCACATCGGATGCCGCCGACAAGTTCCAGACCATCTCGGATCGGCTCCAGCACCGCAATCCAGACCGCGAGGCGGTCGCCCATTTCGTCAATCAGCTGGTCTTCTGCTTCTTCGCCGACAGCGTGAAGCTCTTGCCCGAGGGACTGCTCAAAAAGCTGCTGCAAACGGCCGAGCGGCGCCCGCACAAATCGAAGGACTATTTCGACAAGCTCTTCGAGCAGATGGAGAAGGGCGGTGAGCTCGATTTGACCGAGATCGCCCATTTCAACGGCGGCCTCTTCGACGGGCGCCGCGCGCTCACGCTCGAATATGGCGAGATCGGCCAGCTCTTCGCGGCGACGAGCCTCGATTGGAGCCTCATCGATCCGACCATCTTCGGCACTTTGTTCGAGCGTTTCCTCGATCCCGACAAGCGCGCGCAAATCGGCGCGCATTACACCGACCCCGAAAAGATCATGATGATCGTCGAGCCGGTGGTCCTGCGCCCGCTGCGCCGCGAATGGGAGGAGACCCGCGCCCGCATCGAGGCGCTGCTCGCCCCTTCCGCCGAGGCCGCCGCCGACATGCCGCGCAAGGATGCGGGCAAGAATGCGGGTAAGAATGCGGCCAAGAAGCTCGCGGCCGCCAGGGCCGAGGCCACGCGCCTGCGCGATGATTACGTCGACCGGCTGACGCGGCTGCGCATATTGGACCCCGCCTGCGGCTCGGGAAATTTTCTCTATCTGGCGCTGCAGGGCGTCAAGGACCTCGAATATCGCGCCGTCAATGATTGCGAGCTGTTCGGGCTCGCGCGGCCGAGCCTGCGCGTCGGGCCGGAGATTCTGCACGGATTAGAAATCAATCCTTTCGCCGCCGAGCTGGCCCGCATGACCATTTGGATCGGCGATATTCAATGGTCGATCGCCAACGGCATTTATGCGCGCCCCCAGCCGATCCTGCGCAAGCTCGATTCGATCGAGCGGCGCGACGCCGTGCTCACGGATGACGGAAGCGAGGCGGAGTGGCCGGAGGCGGATTTCATCGTGGGGAATCCACCGTTTTTGGGCGGCAAGCTGCTGCGCAAGGCGCTCGGCGACGACTATGTCGATGGGCTTTTCGCCGCTTATGAGGGCGTCGTGCCGGCGGAGGCCGATCTCGTCTGCTATTGGTTCGCGAAAGGCTGGCGCTCGCTCGAGGAGAAGCGCGCACGACGGGTCGGCTTCGTCTCGACCAATTCCATTCGCGGCGGCGCCAATCGCCGCATGCTGGAGCCGATGGCGCGCGCCGGCGCGATCTTCGAGGCCTGGAGCGACGAGCCTTGGATCGTCGATGGCGCCGCCGTGCGGGTGAGCCTCGTTTGCTATGGCGAGGGAGACGATGGAAAGCGGCTGGACGGCGCGCCGGTCGAGACGATCAACGCCGATCTGACCGGGCATGGCTTCGACGTCACGCAGGCGAAGCGGCTAGCGGAGAATGAAGGCGTCGCCTTCATGGGCGACACCAAGGGCGGAGCCTTCGACATTCCCGGCGAGCTGGCGCGGGCTTGGTTGTGCGAGCCTCTCAATCCGAACGGGCGGCCAAACAGCGACGTCCTTCGTCCGTGGGTCAACGGGCTCGATGTGACGCGACGGCCTCGCGATATGTGGATCATCGATTTCGGGTCTGCGCTGAGCGAGGCCGAAGCCTCGATCTATGAGGCGCCTTTCGCGCATGTGCGCGAGCATGTGAAGCCCGAGCGCGACAAGAACCGCCGCGACGCCTACCGTAAGAATTGGTGGCGGCATGTGGAGCCACGCCCCGCTATGTGGACGGCGATCGGAAAGCTCGCCGCTTCTTCCCCTCTCCCGCGCGCGGGAGAGGGTGGCCCGGCGAAGCCGGGTCGGGTGAGAGTCCGACCGGAGAGGGAGTCTGCGCCGGCCCTCATCCGACCCTCGCTTCGCGAGGGCCACCTTCTCCCGCAAGCGGGAGAAGGAGCGCGCTACATCGCCACCGCGCGAGTCGCCAAGCATCGGCTGTTTGTTTTTCTGAGCGTCGCTGTCGAAGCCGATAGCCAGCTCATCGCCATCGCCCGCGATGACGACGCCACCTTCGGCGTCCTCCACTCGCGCTTCCACGAGGCCTGGGCGCTGCGGCTCGGCACATGGCTCGGCGTCGGCAACGACCCCCGCTATACCCCCACCACCACCTTCGAAACCTTCCCCTTCCCCGAAGGCCTCACGCCGAATATTCCGGCTGCGGCCTATGCCGACGATCCGCGCGCCATCCGCATAGCGGCGGCGGCGAAGCGGCTGGACGAATTGCGGCGGGCATGGCTGAACCCGCCCGATCTCGTCGAGATCGTCCCCGAGGTCGTTCCCGGCTACCCGGACCGCATCCTGCCCAAGGATACGGAAGCCGCGGTCAAGCTGAAGGAGCGCACGCTCACCAATCTCTATAATCAGCGCCCGCAATGGCTCGCCGACGCCCATGCCGCGCTCGACCGCGCCGTCGCCGCCGCCTATGGCTGGCCGGAGGAGATTTCGACCGAGGAGGCGCTGGAAAAGCTGCTCGCGCTCAATCTCTCACGCGCCTCGCTCTCGCGATCCTCGGCGAAGGCCGAATGACAGGATATGCGCATATCGTGTTATAGTTCGGCGAGGAGGCGCGCCATGAACGTATCCGTCGGCAAGCATTGGGAAGAGTTCATCGATTCCCTGGTCAAGCAGGGCCGCTACGCCTCGGCGACCGAGGTGATGCGCGAGGGCCTGCGCCTCGTGGAAGAGCGCGAGGCCAAGCTGAAGGCGCTGCGCGAGACGATAGAGGCGTCGCTGGCCGAGGGGGGCGAGCACAGCAGCAAGGACGTGGCCGCTCATCTCGACAGGAGAGCCGCGGAACTGAAAGCGAGAGGATATTGATTTGCGCCGTAAGGGGCGAGACCGAGCATTGATCCCGTGACCGGCGCCGGAACCGACCACACCAAGCCAAAGCTCGAAGGCGGGCCGACCATCGTGCTCGTGCGGCCGCAGCTCGCGGTCAATATCGGCATGTGCGCGCGCGCCATGGCCAATTTCGGCCTCTCCGATCTGCGGCTGGTCGCGCCGCGCGAGGGCTGGCCGACGCGCGATCCCGTCTATCGCGAGGCCTCCTACGCCGCCGCCGCCGGCGCCGCGCATCTGCTCGATTCGGCCAAGCTCTATGAGAATGTGCGCGAGGCGATCGCCGATCTTTCCTTCGTCTATGCGGCGACGGCGCGCGGGCGCGGACAGGTGAAGCCCGTGGTGACGCCCGCGACCGCAATGTCCGATACAGTCGTGCGCCTCGCCGCGGGCGAGCGTCATGGCGTGATGTTCGGCCCGGAACGCACCGGCCTCGACAATGACGATGTGGCGCTCGCCGATTCGATCCTCACCTTTCCGGTCAATCCCGCCTATGCCTCGCTCAATCTGGCGCAAGCTGTGCTGCTCACCGGCTATGAATGGTTCCGCCACGCCCATGGCGAGACGCTGCCCTTCGACGTCACCGAGCGCTCGCCTCCCGCCACCCGCGAGATGACGCTGGCCTTCTTCGACTATCTGGAGAAGCACCTCGACGAGCGGCAATTCTTCCGACCAGAGACGAAGAAGCCGGTGATGTCGCGCAATCTGCGCAATATGTTCCACCGCATGAACATGACCGAGCAGGATGTGCGCACGCTGTGGGGCGTGGTGGTGCGGCTGGTGGAAGGCCCGCGGCGCGAGCCGAAGAAGGCGGCGCGGCGCAAGAAAGACGAGCAGAGCTGACCGGCGCGCGGGAGAAGGAGCGGAGCGCATCGGTTGCTGATATGATCTCTTTATGTCCCGCTACGCCGAGCTCGCGACTGCGACCAATTTCTCCTTCCTGCGCGGCGCCTCGCATCCCGAGGAGATGGTCGCGCAGGCGATGGCGCTCGGCCATATCGGCATAGGCGTGGCCGATCGCAATTCGCTCGCCGGCGTCGTGCGCGCTCACTCCTATCTGCGCGAGCATGCGGCCGAGGCGCCGGGTTTTCGCCTCGCCATTGGCGCGCGCCTCGTCTTCGCCGACGAGACGCCGGATATTCTCTGCTATCCGAAGGATCGCGCCGCCTATGGGCGCCTGTGCCGGCTGCTGACGCGCGGAAATATGCGCGCGCAGAAGGGCGAGTGCCGCCTCTTCCTCGACGATCTCCTCGAATTCGTGGACGGCCAGCAGCTCATCGTCATGGAAGGCCCGGCCCCTCCCCCGGCTCTGCTCGAAGCGGCGCGCGGCCGGATGTGGCTGGCGGCGACTGCGCTCTATGGCGTCGACATGCGCGCCGCCCTCGCCCGCCGCATCGCGCTCTCGCGCGAGACGGGCCTTCCGCTCATCGCGGTGAATGACGCCAATATGCATGTCCCCGAGCGCCGTCCGCTCGCCGACATTCTCGCCTGCGTGCGCGAGAAGACGACGCTCGACAACGCCGGCTTTCTGCTCTCCGCCAACGCCGAGCGATGTCTCAAGAGCGGCGAAGAAATGGCGCGGCTCTTCGCGGAAATACCGCAGGCGGTCGAGGAGACGGCGCGCTTTCTCGAAGGCCTCTCCTTCGGCCTCGACGCGCTCGCGCATAATTATCCGAGCGAATTGCGCGAAGGATTCGCCAGCGAGCAGGAGGCGCTCGAACATTACGCGCGCGAAGGCGCGCGGATGCGCTATCCGAACGGCGTTCCCGATAAGGTCGAGGCGCTGCTGCGCCATGAGCTGAAGCTGATCGCCGAGCTCGGCTACGCCGCCTATTTCCTCACTGTCCACGACATTGTGCGTTTCGCGCGCGCAAAGGAGATTCTCGCGCAGGGGCGCGGCTCGGCCGCCAATTCCGTGGTCTGCTTCTGCCTCGGCGTCACCGAGGTCGATCCGACCAAGCATGATCTCCTCTTCGAGCGCTTCGTCTCCGCCGCGCGCAATGAGCCGCCAGATATCGACGTCGATTTCGAGCATGAGCGGCGCGAGGAGGTGATGCAATATATCTACGCGCGCTATGGCCGCGAGCGCGCCGGACTCACGGCGACGGTCGTCTCCTATCGCTCGCGCTCGGCCATTCGTGAGGTCGGCAAGGCTTTCGGCCTTTCCGCCGATGTCGTCTCGCGGCTCTCGAACAATGTGTGGGGCTCCTCGCGCGGCGGCGTCTCGGAGCAAGGCGTCGAGCGCGCCGGCATGGACATGCGCGAGCCGCGTCTCGCCAAGGCGCTGGAGCTGACGCACGAGCTGACCGGATTTCCGCGTCATCTGTCGCAGCATACGGGCGGCTTCGTCATCACGCGCGATCGGCTGGACGAGATCGTCCCGCTCGCGCCCGCCGCCATGGAAGGCCGCACGACGATCGAATGGGACAAGGACGATCTCGACGCGCTGCGCATATTGAAGATCGACGTGCTGGCGCTCGGCATGCTCACCTGCCTGCGCAAGGGCCTCGCCCTGCTGGCCGAGCGCTATGGCGTCGTGCACCGCCTGTCGTCGATCCCGCCGGAAGAAGAGAGCGTCTATGACATGATCTCGCGCGCCGACACGATCGGCGTGTTCCAGATCGAAAGCCGCGCGCAAATGTCCATGCTGCCGCGGCTGCGGCCGCGCGAATTCTACGATCTCGTCATAGAGGTGGCGATCGTGCGCCCCGGCCCCATTCAGGGCGATATGGTTCACCCATATCTGCGCCGTCGCATCGGCAAGGAGGAGGTCTCCTTTCCCTCGAAAGAGCTCGAGGAAGTGCTGCGCAAGACGCTCGGCGTGCCTTTGTTCCAAGAGCAGGCGATGCGCATCGCCATTGTCGCCGGCGGCTTCACGCCGGACGAGGCGGACCGCCTGCGCCGCGCCATGGCGACCTTCAAGCGCGTCGGCACGATCGGAACCTTCCGCGCCAAAATGCTCGCGGGCATGGAGGCGCGCGGCTATAGCCGCGAATTCGCCGAGCGCTGCTGGGGACAGATCGAAGGCTTCGGCTCCTATGGCTTCCCCGAGAGTCACGCGGCCTCTTTCGCCCTGCTCGTCTACGCCTCCGCCTGGCTCAAATGCCGCTACCCGGACGTGTTCTGCTGCGCTCTCTTGAATTCGCAGCCCATGGGCTTCTATGCGCCGGCGCAGATCGTGCGCGATGCGCAGGAGCATGGCGTCGGCGTGCATGAAGTGGATGTGAATTTTTCCGATTGGGACTGCACGCTGGAGACGCGCGCGCAGGCGACGCCGCTGCATCCGCGCCACGCCTCCATGGCGAGCGACATTCGCGCGAGGCATGACGTGCGGCTCGGCTTTCGCCAGATCATCGGCCTGCGCGAGGCGGATATGAAGCGCCTCGTGGCGAAGCGCGGCGCCGGCTATGATTCCGTGCGCGATCTGTGGCTGCGCGGCGGGCTCGAGCCGGCGCCTCTGGAACGCCTGGCGGAAGCCGGCGCCTTCGCCTCGCTCGGCCTGCCGCGCCGCGACGCGCTCTGGGCCGTGCAGGCGCTCAACCGCGCCGGCGACAAGGACGATCTGCCGCTGCTGCGCGCGCTCTCCTTCGCGCCGCAGGAGGAGGACGCGAACCTCCCGCCCATGCCGCTCGGGGCGGAGGTGGTGGAGGATTATCGTTTTCTGTCGCTGTCGCTGAAGGCGCATCCGGTGGCGTTTCTCCGCGCGCGGCTCGACGCCAAGGGGATCATGCCCTGTCGAGCGCTCGGCGGCGGCCCGCTCCCCAACCCTACCCCGCGCGTGACCGTCGCCGGCCTCGTGCTGGTGCGGCAGAGGCCGGGCTCGGCGAGCGGCGTCATCTTCATGACGATCGAGGACGAGACCGGAATCGCCAATATCGTCGTCTGGCCGAAACTGTTCGAGCGGCAGCGTCCCGAGGTGATCGGCGCGCGGCTGGTGGCGGTCACGGGGCGCGTGCAGAATGAATCCGGCGTCGTCCATGTGATCGCGCAGAAGATCGAGGATCTGACCGGCGATCTGCGTCTGCTCGAGCAATCGCGCGGCGCCAAGGCGCGCGAGGCCATGCCGAAGGGACGCAATTTTCAATGAACCGAGACGAGTTCCTCACCACCTTCGACTCTCCGCCGGGCGCGCTGCAACGCGTTTCGCGGTTGACGCGCCGCATCGTTGCGCCCAATCCCGGCGCCTTCACCTTTACGGGCACTTGCAGCTACATCATCGGCGAGGGCGAGGTCGCGATTATCGACCCCGGCCCGGCGGATGCTTCGCACATAGAGGCGCTGATCGCCGCCGTAGCGGGCGAAACGCTGCGCTATGTGCTCGTCACCCATACGCATCGCGATCATTCGCCGGCCGCGCGCATTCTGGCGGAGAGGACCGGCGCGACCATCGCCGGCTGCGCGCCCTATGCGCCGCCGCCCGATCTTTCGGTCACAGGCCCCGGCCTCGACGCCTCGCATGACAAAAGCTACGCGCCCGACATGTCGCTCGCCAATGGCGACCGGCTGAGCATCGGCGGCCTCTCCATCGAGGCCGTCGCGACGCCGGGCCACACGAGCAATCACCTCTGCTTCGCGCTGGCCGAGGAAGCGACGCTCTTCACCGGCGATCATGTGATGGGCTGGGCAACGACCGTCATCGCGCCGCCGGACGGCTCCATGAGCGAATATTTCGCCTCGCTGGAGAAGCTGCGCTGGCGCGATGATCGCCTCTATTGGCCGGCCCATGGCGGGCCGGTGAAGGAGCCGCAGCGCTATTTGCGCGCCCTGCTCCACCATCGCCGGCAGCGAGAGGCCGCCATCCTCGAGCGGCTGGAGGCCGGCGACGAGACGATCGCCGCTATGGTCGCGCGCATTTACGAGGGCTTCGACGCGAGCTTGCAGAGGGCGGCGGCGCTCTCCGTCTTCGCCCATCTCGAAGATTTGATCGAGCGCGGCCTCGCCCGCTGCGACGGGCCGGCGACATTGGAGGCGCGGTATTTCACGGTGCGGGAGTAGCGCTCACTTCTCGTTCAGCCCCGCTTGCAGTTCCTCGGCGAATTGCCGGATGCGCTTGGCGTTGGCGCCGAAATCATGGCGCCCGTAGCGCGAGGCGGAGCGCACGTCGATGCGCGTCTGGCCGGCGAGCGGACGCAGGCGCACAGCGATGTCGTCGGCAAAGCCCATCACCAATGTGCGGTCGAGAAAATCGAGATGGCCGACGCCGGAGCGACCGCCGGGCGGGCGCTGGTCTATGACGCGCCAGCCGCGGCTCTGCGCCGTCTCCAGCACCAGCTGATAGGCCTCGTCCGGCTCGAGATCGACGACGATCGGCTCTATGTCGGGATAGCCGTCCCTCTGCCGCTCCGCAGTGTCGGCGTCGAAGCCGGCGGGCGTGAAGCCGGCGCGCGCCGCCACGGCCGCGCGCGAGGTGGAGAAGCGCGGCGGATCGGCCGTGTCGGTCGAGACGTCCGAGAGCACCGGCAGGCGCACGGCCTGGACCGCGAGATAGGCCGGATAGCCGAGCGTCACCGCGGCGAGAAAGGCGCCGCCGAGCGCCGCGCCCAGCCCGCGCCGGCCCTCCTGCCAGATGACGACGCAGGCGGCGAGAAACAGCAGCAGCGCGACGAGCGCCACTACGATCGCGCCGCCGAGCACAGCGAGCGAGGCCTGCGGCTCCACGGCATTGGCGCGCGCGAGGATCACGGCGATCGCCGCCACCGGCAGAGAGAAAACAGCGAGCCGCCGGCACCAGACCGCGGCGTTGGAGACGGGCTCTTCTGGGATATGGCGCAGCATGAGGCGATCATAGCATCGATCGCGGCGCGGCTCATCCACGGGGGCATGTGGAAGACGCCCGAAGGGCTCCGCGATTTTACGAATAGTTTACCCGGGTAAGGGAGACTTTAAATCAAATGCACGCATTCCTCGAGCGCCCCGCAACCGTTCAGTAGAGAGTAGCCGCCATGTCGAAGCTCGTCGCCACCGATTTCAGCGAAGCGCAATCCGCCGACCGTCCGCATGATCTACTCGCCCGCCTCTACCGCGAGATCGGCATTTCGGCCGTCGCCGCGGCGCTCGAGGTGATGATGCATCCGAGCCACGACGAGACCGAGGCCTCCGAGGATGCGCGCCTGCCGGCGATCCTCCTCGAGGAGCAGCTCGCGGCCTGACGGCCGCCAACTCTCTTCTCCCCGACTTGGGACCGCGAGCTATCCCGGCTCGCAGTCCCTTTTTTGAAGCGAGCCTCAGGGCTCGCTTTTTTATTCGATGATCGAGGCGACGACGCCGGCGCCGACGGTGCGGCCGCCTTCGCGGATGGCGAAGCGCAGCTTCTCCTCCATGGCGATCGGAACGATGAGGTTCACCTCCATCGCCACATTATCGCCCGGCATCACCATCTCGACGCCCTCGGGGAGCGTCACAATGCCGGTCACATCCGTCGTGCGGAAGTAGAACTGCGGGCGATAGTTGGTGAAGAACGGCGTATGACGGCCGCCCTCTTCCTTCGTCAGAATATAGGCTTCCGCCTTGAACTTGGTGTGCGGCTTCACAGAGCCGGGCTTCGACAGAACCTGGCCGCGCTCCACGTCCTCGCGCTTGGTGCCGCGCAGCAGCGCGCCGATATTGTCGCCCGCCTCGCCCTGATCGAGCAGCTTGCGGAACATTTCGACGCCGGTCACGGTCGTCTTCACCGTCGGGCGAATGCCGACGATCTCGACTTCCTCGCCGACCTTGACCACGCCGCGCTCGACGCGGCCCGTCACCACCGTGCCGCGGCCCGAGATCGAGAACACGTCCTCGACCGGCATCAGGAAGGGCTGATCCTTCGGACGCTCCGGCTGCGGGATATATTCGTCGACCGTCTGCATCAGCTTCAGGATCGCGTCATGGCCGATCTCGGGCGTCTTGTTCTCGAGCGCCGCCAGGGCCGAGCCCTTGGTGATCGGAATATCGTCGCCGGGGAACTCGTATTTCGACAGAAGCTCGCGAACCTCGAGCTCGACGAGCTCGAGCAGCTCGGGATCGTCGACCATGTCGACCTTGTTCAGGAACACGACGAGCGCCGGCACGCCGACCTGGCGGGCGAGCAGAATGTGCTCGCGGGTCTGCGGCATCGGGCCGTCGGCGGCGGAGACGACGAGGATGGCGCCGTCCATCTGCGCGGCGCCGGTGATCATGTTCTTCACATAATCGGCATGGCCGGGGCAGTCGACGTGCGCGTAGTGGCGATTGGTCGTCTCATACTCGACATGGGCCGTCGAGATGGTGATGCCGCGCGCGCGCTCTTCCGGGGCCTTGTCGATCTGGTCATAGGCCGTGAAGGTCGCGCCGCCCGACTCGGCCAGAACCTTGGTGATCGCCGCCGTCAGCGACGTCTTGCCATGGTCCACGTGACCGATCGTGCCGATGTTGCAATGCGGCTTCGTGCGTGAGAATTTTTCCTTGGCCATGCTTTCTGGTTCCCGGTTGCGGCGCGCCTCGCGTCCCGCGCGCGCGTGCCTTTAAGGCGGTTGCCGCATTTCTTCAAGAGCGTTCGCGATTCCGCCGGGCCGCTCCAACAAGATAGGGGAGGCGCCGCCGATCGCCGCCTCCCCCTCAAACAAAGAATATTCTGTTTCGGGCTCAGAGATTTAGCTCAGAACTTGACCTTGACGCCGCCGTAGGCGGCGAGCGGCGCGCCCGGGCCGACCGTGCGCGGATTGCTGAAACCCGCCAACGCGCCGCTTTCGAAATAGGTGCCGAAAGTATAGTAGCGCCGATCGAACAGATTCTGCACGAGCGCATAGACCTCGACATTGTCCATGACCTTATAGGAGGTCTTCAGATTGACGATGCCCCAGGACGGCAGGGTCTTGTCGAGATTTGCCTCGTCGCCGGCCAGATGCACGCCGCTGGTGAAGACATAATCCAGGCCGAACTTCCATTCCGGCGTGACATTGTAATCGAAGCCGAGCTTGACGCGATGGCGCGGAATGCCCGGCAGCACATTGCCCGGACGCACATGAATCTGGCCATTTTCGTCGGCGTAGGGATTGTCGCCGGAGTTCAGCGTCATCGAACTGCGGAAGGTGGCGTCGATGAGCGCGTAATCGGCGTATAGGGCCAGGAAATCATTGCGCCATGTGACGCCGGCTTCCACGCCCTGCCGGCGCGTCTTGCCGACATTGGCGTAATAGCCGCGGCCCTGGATCACGTCGGATGGCAGCGCGAGAATGTCGTCCGAGCTCTCGGTTCGGAACAAGCCGGCGCGATAGTCGAGACGGCCATTGTCGGGGCCGATGGGGTGATAGCCGCGAAAGCCCACTTCCCAGGTCCGCGCCACCACCTGCTTCAGCGGCGGATCGGAGACGAGAAAACCATCGATCATGCAGGGATGCAGGCGGTCCGAGCAGCCGTTCTCGAGCGCCGTCGGCGCGCGATTGGCTTCCGAGTAGTTGCCGTAGACGGTGAATTCGGGAAGGAAATTATAGGTGAGGCCCGCGACCGGATTGACCCGCTGATAGACGGCGTTGCTGTTGAGCGAGACGCCGCGGTGGTCGAAGAGCGCGATATCGGCGCTGTTGAAGCGCAGGCCGGCGGTGACGGTGAGCTTATCGGTCACATCCAGCGTGTCGAGCGCATAGACGCCCCAATAGAAATTACGACCGCCGACGCTCACCTGCTGGAAGCCGCCCTCGGGAACGGTATTCTGATAGATGAGCCCGGTCGAGGCGACGGAAAGATCGGGCTGCAGCACGCCGAGTTCGGAATAGCCGCGGAAGTCGACATGCTGGCGATCGTGAGAGCCGCCGACGACGAACTTGTTCTTGAAGCCGAAGATCGCCTCGTCATAAGTCCCCTGCAGCGCGAAGCCGAAGGAGCGCGAGTCGGTCCGCGTCTTGTCGACGCTCGCCGGCACGCCGCCGGCGAGGACAGAGGCGGGAATGAAGTTACCGGAGACATCGCGCAGGCGGCGCTGGGCGTTTGTCGGCTCGTTGACGAGGAACGGCTCATCCTCCTGACAGATGAAAGCGCGCGAACTGCAGCGCTCGACATCGGCCAGATTGCCGTCGACATGCTCCTGGCCGAACTGCCGAAAATAGGCGTTGCCATTGAATTTCAGATGATTCGTCGCCTCATAGGCGCCTTTGAAATTCACGAAGGCGAGGTCGTTGTTGGAGGTCTGCGGCGTCGTGAAGATGGAGCCGTAGCCGCCCCGCTGCAACAGATCGACCGGCGTCGCCGCCGCCGCGCCCAGGCGCGTGCCCGCGCCGGTGAAATTCAGATGGAACTCGGTCTTGTCGCCCTTATAGCCGAGATCGGCGTAGCCGCGCAGCACGGAGGAGCCCGAACGCTGCCGCCAGCCGCCGTCGCCAATGCCCTCGAAGGCGAGATAGGCGGCCCAATTGTCGATCTGCTTGCCATATTGCAGCGTGCCGACGCGGCGCCCATAGGAGCCGCCGCGGCCATCCGCCTCGAAGCCCTGCCAGGTGAAGCCGTTCTTCATCTCGAGCGTCAGCGCGCCGCCGAGCGCGTTGAGGCCGAACAGCGGATTGCCGCTGACGATGTCGCCATTGGCGATGGCGACAGTCGGGATCAGATCCCAATTGACCGCATCGCCGAAGGCCTCATTGATGCGCACGCCGTCCTGATAGATGGCGAGGCCCTGCGGCGTGCCGGCCACCGGCGAGGCCGAGAAGCCGCGATAAGTCACATCCGGCTGGAAAGGATTGCCGGCCACCTCGTTGATGTTGATCGAGGCGTTGCGCCGCGCCAATGTCTCGGTGAGGGTGAGCGCGTGATCGCGGTCGAGATCCTTGCGCGAGATGGTGATCGGATTGGTGGAAATCTTCGACTTTTCGATCCCCGCGCCCGCCTCGGGAGACGTCGCGATAATGTCGATGTCGGGCAGCGTCTCCTGGGCGCGCGCCTGCAGCGCAGGCGCCGCGGCGACCATCAGCGCGACGAGGGAAATACGGGAACCAAGCATCGCTTCTCTTCCACTTGACGGCCCGGCCGCTCGGGCGATTTTTTCTCGTCGAAGGCGAGGCGTCGCGGGAAAACGAACGTAGAATCAGGACTATCGCCCCGCCTTCGGTTCGCGGAAGTTACGGGCAGTTAACCTACGTATCTATTTCAAAGATTCACAATCCACTTGCCTATTTTTCCCGAAATAGGCGAAATCACGGCGGGAAGACGCTTTTTTCGTTATGGTTACGCTCTAGGCGTCCACCCGCTCGAAGACGGATTCTCCCGCGACGAATGTCGATTTCACCCGACCTTGCAGGCGCGCCGTGTCGAAGGGGGTGTTCTTGCAGCGGGAGCGCAATTCGGACGGATCGACGACGAAGGGCTCGTCTGGGTCGAAGCGGATGAGGTCGGCCGGCGCGCCTTTGGCGAGACGTCCCTGCTCCAGGCGCAAAATCTCTGCCGGCCGCGTGGACATGGCCCGCAGCAGCGTCGGCAGCGGAACATCGCCCGAATGGACGAGCCGCAATCCCGCCGCCAGCATGGTCTCGAGGCCGACGGCCCCGGCCTCCGCCTCGGCGAAAGGCAGGCGCTTCATCTCCACGTCCTGCGGGTCATGGTCAGAGAGAATGACGTCGATGAGCCCGCTCGCCACCGCCTCCACCAGCAGCCGGCGCTCGTCCTCATGGCGCAGCGGCGGCCGCAGCTTCAAAAAGGTGCGGTAGTCGCCGATGTCGTTCTCATTGAGCGTCAGGTGATTGATCGTCGTCCCGCACGTCACCGGCAGGCCGCACGCCTTGGCCTGCTCGAGCGCCGCCAGCGACAGGCCATTGGCGACGATGGAGGCATGGTAGCGCGCGCCGGTCAGCTCGACGAGGCGCAGATCGCGATCGACGATGACGGCCTCCGCCTCCTTGGGGACGCCGGCGAGGCCGAGGCGCGTCGCCAATTCGCCGTCATTCATGACGCCCTCGCCGACGAGGTCGCGATCCTCCGGGAAATGGATGATGAGCGCGTCGAAATCGCGGGCGTAGGTCAGCGCCCGACGCATGGTCTGGGCGTTGCGAAGCGAGCGCTTGCCGTCGGAGAATGCGATCGCGCCGGCCTCGCGCAGCAGGCCGAATTCGGAGATTTCCTTGCCCTCGCGGCCTTTGGTGAGCGCCGCCATGGGCAGAACGCGGACGCGGCCGGTGTCGCGGGCGCGGCGCAGGACAAAGTCGACGACGGCCGGATCGTCGATCGGCGGCGAGGTGCCGGGGGCGGCGACAATGGTGGTGACGCCGCCGGCCGCCGCCGCCGCCGTGGCGGTGGCGATGGTCTCGCGATGCTCGGCTCCCGGCTCGCCGAGAAAGGCCTGCATGTCGATGAGGCCGGGCGCGAGCACATCGCCCGCGCAATCGACGATTCGAGCGCCCTGCGGCGCGGACTCGGCAATCAGAGCCGGGCCGAGATCGGCGATTTTTCCGTCGAGGACGAGGAGCCCTCCGCGCGTCTCCACGCCGGAGGCGGGATCGACGAGGCGGGCGTTCACGAAGAGGAGAGGCGCATGCGGCGGCATGGGGCCTGCTTAGGCCATTTCGCGCGCCAAGGGAACGCGCAGAGGGAATTTCGCGGCGCGCCTATCGCGCCGATTTCTCCGCATCCTCGAGCGCGGCGAAGCGCACCTGCACATCGGCCCCGTCAGCGGGCGGCGAAGCGAGGCGCGCGCGGAACTGCACGCTCTCCCCGGCGGCGAGCCGCATTTTCGGCGCGGCGGCGGTCCAGCTGTAGCGCTCGCGGCCGTCGGCGCCGCGAATGGCCAGCGCCATGGGCGGCACGCGATTGGCGGAGCGCCGCAGATTGACGATCTCGCCCTCGACGGTCAGCACCTTGCGCGTTCCTTCGGTGACGATCTTGGAGGTGACGCCGCGCAGATCGAGCCCGGCGGCGTTGACCTTCAGCCCCATGGCCGAATAGAGCGCCGTCGCGAAGGGCATGACCCGCACGATCTTCTCGCGCATGCCGATCAGCGCCATGGCCCCGAAAACGACGGCGATGATCGCCGCGATCAGCGGCAGCAGGCGCTGGCGCCGCTCATCGACGAGGTCGCTCTCGCGCGGCGGCTCCCGCCACAGCCGGGCCTCGTCCAGATCATGGGCCTTTGGGGCCGAGCCGACCGGAGAATTGTGCGGGGCGAGGTGGTTGCGCATGGCCGGTCTCCGAACCGTGGGCGGCCGCTTCGGAATCGGCCGCCGACATGTCGTCGATTAGCCGCCGATATGGTTAATGGGCGGTGAACTGCTAATCTCCCCGCAGCGCGATTCTGAGCCCGCCAATGGATACACGCCTTTGCTGACCTTCGAGAACGTCGGCCTGCGCTATGGAAACGGCAGCGAGATATTGAGCGATCTCGCTTTTTCCATCACGCCGCGCTCATTCCAATTCCTCACCGGACCCTCGGGCGCCGGCAAGACGACGCTTTTGAAGCTCGTTCTGCTGTCGCTGAAGCCGACGCGCGGGCGAATCACCCTCTTCGGCAAGGACACGGAGACGCTGGACAAGGACTCCGTCACCGACATTCGCCGGCGCATCGGCGTCGTCTTTCAGGATTTCCGTCTGCTGGAGCATCTCAATTTATACGAGAATGTCGCTCTGCCGCTGCGGGTCATCGGCCGCGAGGAGGCGAGCTATCGCGCCGAGGTGCTGGAGCTGCTGCGCTGGGTCGGCCTCGAGGAGCGCATCGCCAGCCGGCCGAGCGTGCTGTCCGGCGGCGAGAAGCAGCGCGCCGCCATCGCCCGCGCGCTGATCGTGCGGCCGGAGCTGCTGCTCGCCGACGAGCCGACCGGCAATCTCGACCCCACTCTGGCGCGGCGGCTGCTGCGGCTGTTTGTGGAATTGCACAAGAGCGGAACCTCGGTGGTCATCGCCACCCATGATCTCGCTCTGATGGATCAATATGAGAGCGCGCGCCGCCTGGTGCTCGCGGATGGGCGGCTGCATGTCTTCGAATGACGCCAAGCCCCGCCCCGGCCTGCGCCCGGCGCCCGGCGCAGCCAAGGAGGCCGCGCTCGAGGAGACGCTCGGCCGGGAGACGCCGCTCGTCCCCACCTCCTCCATCGCCGGACGCTCGCTGGTCATCGTCATCGCCATCATGACCTTTCTGGCGGCGCTCTCGGCCGGGGCCGCGCTGATGGTCGCCGACGCCAGCGTCGATTGGCGGCGCGAGGTGGCGCGCGAGGCCAGCGTGCAGATTCGCCCTTTGCCCGGCCGCGACATAGAAGCCGACGTCAGCAAGGCGACCTCGGTCCTCGTCGCCGCCGAGGGCGTGCGCGACGTGCGCGTCTATACGAAGGCGGAGTCGGAGGCGCTGCTCGCCCCCTGGCTCGGCCAGGGCCTCGATTTCGCCGAGCTGCCGGCCCCGCGCATGATCGTCGTCAAGCTGGACGACAGCCGCCGCGCCGATCTCGACGCGCTGCGCCGCGAGCTGGCCCAGGCGCTGCCGAGCGCGGCGCTGGACGATCACCGGCTGTGGGTGGAGCGGCTCGGCCAGATGGCGCGCACAGTGGTGGCGGTCGCCGCGCTGGTCTTCGTGCTGATCGTCGTCGCCATGGGCCTCGCCGTCGCCTTCGCCACGCGGGCGGCCATGGTCGGCAATCGCGAGATCATAGAGGTGCTGCATCTCGTCGGGGCGGCGGACAAATATATCGCCCAGCAGTTCCAGCGCCGCTTCCTGGTGCTGGGCCTGCGCGGCGGCCTCATCGGCGGCGCCTCGGCCATGGGCTTTTTTCTCTTCGCCGGTTATCTCGCCAGCCGCTGGACGGCGACGCCGGACGGCGATCAGCTGGAGGCCATGTTCGGCAGCTTCTCGCTGGGGCCGCTCGGCTTCACCGTCGTCGGCCTCATCTCGGCGGCGGCCGGGCTTCTGACCGGCTTCATGTCGCAGGAGATCGTTTTCCGCCAATTGCGGCGCCTGGACGGGGCCGAGTAAACTCTAACCCGGCATAAATTCCGCCCGGCCCTGGACGGCCTCGAGCGCCGCTTCCATCTTGTCGAGGATTCGGGGTCGGCGATGGGGATGGACGCTTGCGAGCGCATGCGCGAGACGGGGAAGCACGAGGATGGGCCGCTCCCGGACGCTGGCGTCTCGCGGTCTTCGCCCTTTTCTGCTTTCTCGCCTCGGCCCTCGTGGCCGGCTTCATCGGCTTCGCCCTCTCGCTGGAGCGCGCCGAATCGACGCTGACCGTGCAGGCCGATGGCGTCGTCGTGCTGACCGGCGGCTCCGACCGCGTCTATGAGGCGGGCGGGCTCCTGGCGCGCGGCCAGGCGCGCCGGCTGCTCATCACCGGGGTCAATCGGGCGACGCGCGGCCATGAGATCGCCAAGCTGCTGCCGGTCTCCCGCGAGCTGTTCGAGTGCTGCGTCGATCTCGGCTATCGCGCCCGAGACACGATCGGCAATGCGCGGGAGACGCGCGACTGGGCGCATGCGCATGGCATTGGCGCAGGCTCGCTCATCGTCGTCACCTCCAATTACCATATGCCCCGCGCTCTGGCCGAGCTGTCGGCGGCGCTGCCGGGAGCGGAGCTCTACCCTTTCGTCGTGGTCAGCGATCATCTTCGCGTCGAGGACTGGCTCGGCGATTTCGCCGTGACTCGGCTCATCGCGGCCGAATATGTCAAATATCTCTATGTCCTGCTGCGCACCCGGCTGCTGGAGCCAGGCCTTTCCGCCACCGCTCTCGCGTCGGCCGGAGCCGCCGCCGTCCCGGCGGAGCGCTGAATCGGCCGACGCAGCTCCCGAGAAAGCGCCGGCCCGACCGAGCGGCGGTTCCGTGCGATGAAAAAGCGCATTAGAGTGTTTTCGAGCGAAGTGGGGACCGGTTCGCGTGAAGAAAACACGACCGAACAAGCGAATCTAGAGACATTCCGGTTCAATCTGAACCGGAATGTCTCTAGAAGGCGTTCGCGTCCCACTTTCCGCGAAACCCGACTGGCGACCAAAGCATGCTCTTCCTGCGCTCGCTGCTGTTCCACATCGCTTTCTTCGTCAGCCTCATGGCGCTGCAGATCATCTGGCTGCCGGCTCTGCTGATGAAGCGGCACGCCTCAATGACGCTCGGCCGCGTCTGGGGGCGAACGTCGCTGTTTCTGCTCGAGAAGATCGTCGGGCTGAAATTCGAGTTTCGCGGACTCGAGAATATTCCGAAAGGGCCGGTCATCGTCGCCTGCAAGCATCAGTCGACCTGGGAGACCTTCGTCCTGCCGCTGCATTCGCCGGATTTTTCCTATATTCTCAAGCGCGAGCTGGTGTTCATCCCCTTTTTCGGCTGGTACCTCATGGGCGCCGAGCAGATCGGCATCGATCGCGCCAAGGGCGGCAAGCTGCTGCCGCAGCTGATCGAGAAGACCAAGGCGCTGTTCGCGCAAGGGCGGCAATTGTTCATCTTTCCCGAGGGGACGCGGCGGCCGGCGGGCGCGCCGCCGCTCTATAAGTTCGGCGTCGCAATGCTCTATCGCGAGACCGGCGCGGCCTGCCTGCCGGTGGCGCTGAACTCCGGCCTGTTCTGGGCGCGCCAGGCCTTCATCGTGCGGCCCGGGACTGTGGTCATCGAATATCTGCCGATCATCCCGCCGGGCCTCGAGCCGCGGGAATTCTTCGAGCGCATGCAGGACACGATCGAAAGCGCCTCCGACCGCCTCATCGCGGAGGCGGTGGCGCGCGATCCCTCGCTCGCCGCCGTCGTGGAGCGCGGCCGCAAAGAGGCGCCGGCGAGCGCCTGAGCGCCGCGCGCCGGCCCTTTGCACAATACACGAAGGGTTGCAGATCGAGTTGGCGCGCCCTTAACGATATCGCCATGATATCGAATAGCTGCCCGGCGAAGGCGCGCTGGGCGGATCAGGCCTTTTTTCGCTCCAGAAGCAGTTACGGCGGCGACATCGCACCGTTACCGATAACTGAGAGAGGGCTATCGCGGCGCCGTCGCGCTCTCCGGCAAGCGGCCCGTCCCGGTGCCATCCACTATGCCGAACACCTTGCGCAGCAGGCCCGGCGCGATCACCGATAGAGGATTGACAGTCAGCACCGGCGCGCTGAAAGCGCCGCTCACGCGAAAGCTCACCGCGAAGACGCCCTCGTGCTGGCCGCCGGCGAGCATGAAGCCGATGACCGGAATATTCGACACGAGATTATTGAGCCCGTAGGCCGGCACGAAAGAGCCCGACACGTCGATGCGATCTCGCGCCAAATCGATATAGCCGTCCACCGTCAGGCCGATGTCCGTCCCCGACATCACCGCGTCGCGCATGGTGAGGCGGCCATTCGCCCAGGTGAAGGTGGATTGCACGCGCGCGAATTTCACCGAGTCCGGATCGAAATGCGCGGCGCCTTTGTCATCCGTGCGCGCGGCGCCCTGCATGACGAGCTGACGAATGGCCGGCTCGTTCTGCAGATAGAAATCATGAATGCGCATCGTGCCGTCGGAGCGGCCCGGATTGAGCAATAGCGTGGCCGACAGCGCGCCGCTCTCCATGCGATGATAGAGATCGAGGAAAGAGAGAAAGGCGCCGCCGTCGCTGGTCGAAAGATCGATCTGCGGCGCGCCGCTCGGATGGCGCGTCAGCATCGCGGCGAAGGGCTCGCGGCCGAAATTGCCGGTCAGCGACAATTGCCGCGGCTTGCCGCCGCGCCGCTCGAAGCGCAGATCGACATTGGAGAGGATCTGCTTGCCGTGTCCGGTGACGATCGGCGATTTGAGATCGAGATCGAAATCGTCGGAGTTGGACGGCTTGCCCGCCGCCGCTGCGGCTTGCGGCTCGGCGGAAGGCTGCGAGAGATAGCGCAGCAGCGGACGCGCATCGATATTGGCGCCGCGCACGACGAGCTTCAGCGCATCGCCGCCGCGCGTCACCTCCAAGCGCATATCGTCGCCCGGCGAGAGCTTCGCCTGTGAGAGCTTGGCCGAGCGCAGCACGCCGTCGCGGCCGAGCTCCACCACGCCGGAAAATTGCTGCGGCCCCGCCTCCGCCTGCAATTGCTCGAGCGCCGAGCCGTCCGGCCGCTTCACCAGAGTGAAGCTGGCGCGGCCCGGCTTGCCCAGCGGCTTGGTCACGCCGGGCAAAGGATGATCGAGCGCGGCTTTGGAGAAGTCGATCTCGAATTGCGACTCGGAATCTTCGATCGGCAGCCTGGTCTGCACCTGCACGCCGACGACGCCGGAGACGCCGGTAAATCCATAGCCTGCGCGTGCGCGCGCGGCGTCGTCCAACGAAAACGACAATTGCGCCTGCGCCTGCCCCTTCTCGCCGGCGGCGCGGCGCAGATCGAGCGTGACAGGCGCGCCGAACACACGTCCCGCGCCGGTGACGCGCAGCCCTTCGCGATCCGAGACGAGCCGCAGCGCCGCGCCCTCCAGGCGCTCCTTGCCGATGAAGCGCTCCATGGCGAGATTGCTCGTCTCGGCGTCGACCGTGATGCGCGTATGCTCTTCCTTGGCCGCGAGGCCGAGCTCGAAATCGATGCGCAGCTTGCCTTCGATCTGCCCTTTGAGCTGATTGGCGTCCATGGGCAGGCTCGCGGCCGGGGCGACGCTCTTGAGCGAGAGAATATCGGCGACCGCCTCCACGCCGCCGGCGAGCTTCAGCTCGATCCAGGCTGGCGCCGGATCGAAGCCGAGCGAGGGCGCGCGAAACACGCCTTCCGTTATGGCGAGCTTGCGGCCCGGCGCGCTCTCCATCACGCCGGACGAGGCGACGAAGGAGACGGTGCGGCCAGTGAGCGCGATATGGCCGTTCATGGCGTTGATCGGCCACAAGCCCGGAACGGCGTCGACGAGAGTCGCATTGTCGAGATCGAAATCGCCGCGCAGCGCCGCATCCGGCGGCGGCCGCTCATAGCGCCCGGCGGTCATCGCCTGCTGATCGAGATCGGCGGTGAGCGTTCCGCTGCGCATGACGCCGGCGGTGATATGCTCGTCCATCCACATGCGCGTCGGCGCGGCGACTTGCGTCGGCCAGATGCGCAGCACGGAACGCAGCGGCGTCTGCGTCGCGCGGATCGCATATTTGAGATGCGTCCCATCGGGCTGCGCGCCATCCACATCGAGGGACGCCGTGGCGTGCACTTCCGGCCCGTCGAGATAGACTCGCTCGACCTTGTATTTCTTGGCGAGGAGATCGAGCGTCGCGGTGAGGCCGGCGTTCTCGACGACGAGCGGCGCCTCGCCATGGCGCGTCGGCAGAAAGGCGCCCGGCCGCGCGAGATCGAAGGAGAGGCCGACGACGCCGGTCCCTTCCGCCGGCGGCGTCAGCGCGCCTTTGAAGCTCAGCCGCGCGACGCTGGTGCGGATCTCGACCGGCTCTATGGCGAGCAGCCGGCGCTCCATGTCCCAGCGGCCGGAGATGGACAGCTCCTGCAGCATGAAAGGCTCGGCGTCCGGCTCCTCGAGGCGGAAGAAGCCCTCGCCGACAGAGAATTTCCCACTCGCCTCGACGACGCGGCCGTCGCCCGCCAGCGCAAAATGCAGATCGAGCGACAGAGGCGCGTCCGTGTCGAAGGGCAGAGCGCGCGCCCCCGCCGCCAGCGCGACCTCTTCCATGGAAAGGCTGCGCAGGCGCGCGTCCAGCGTGCGCCGCTCGCCCATGCCGCCCTTGGCCTCCACCTCGGCGCCGACATGGCCGGAGGAGCCGGTGGCGCCGAGGCGCAGCCGGCGCGCGCCGGCGATCTTGTCGAAGCTCAGCGTCAGATCGTCATAGACAATGGTCTTGTCCAACGTGCGATCGTCGATCACGAGGCGGGCGTTGGAGACGCCGATCTTGTCGATGGCGGCGACCGGGCTCTCGGGATCGACGATGAAATTCATCACCGCGCGCAAGGCGCCGGCCGCCTGCCGCAGCGATGGGGCGACAGGAGCGACCTGCGCCTCGGCGGCGGGCTCCGCCGGCGACGGCGCGTCGAGCGGTATGGCGACCGGATCGGCACCCGGCGCCGAAATCGCCACCACGCCGTCGGGCAGCACCTCCAGCCTCAGCTCGAGGTCCAGCACGTCCAGCCGGCGCGGCGTCAGCCGGCCGATGAGCAGCGCCCGCGGGTCCACCGACAATTGCGCGCGCGGCGCGGCGAGGATCGTGCGCTCGCCGCTCTTCACGGCGAGGCCGTTCACGGTGAAGGTGAGGCCGTGATCCGTGCTGGCGATCGCCACCGAGCTGATGCCGAATTGGTAGCGATGCGAATAGAGATCGTCGAGCGCCTCGACGATTTTTGGCGCGAGCCAGTCGGAGGCGATGGGACCGCGGGCGAGCGCGGCGAAAAAAGCGCCGACAGTGAGCACGATGACGAGCAGCGCCGTCACCGCCACGACGGAAATGCAACGCACCGCGCAAAAGCCGCGCAGCCGGACGGCAGTGGAGCCGCGCCGGAAAAATCCCAATAAAAAGCGCGGCGCCCGCGCTCCGACCGCCGGACCCTCGTCTATCCTCTGCGTCAAGCGCCAGCCCTTCGGTTCGACCGCGCCGCTCCGCGCGCGCCGGCGCCGAATCTGCACGGCGTCGAGAAGATCACAACTCGAATGGCGCGCAACTGGGGATTTTCACCAGAATCCCTTGCGAAGCGCGCCATCCTCTGCATGCTGCCGATTGTAACGGCGGATGAGACGAAAGGAAGGCGCGGTGACCGAGGCGAAGAAATCCACAGGCTTGCGCGAAGGCGACGCCGCCCCCTCTTTCGAGCTGCCCGGCGCCGGCGGCGAGACCCTCTCTCTTTCCGGCTTTTCCGGCAAGAAGCTGGCGCTCTATTTCTACCCCAAGGACGACACCTCCGGCTGCACCAAGGAGGCGATCGAATTCAACGCTTTGAAGGCGGATTTCACCAAGGCGAAGACCGCGCTGGTCGGCGTCTCGCCGGATTCGCCGGCCAAGCACGACAAGTTCCGCGCCAAATATGAGCTGACCTTCCCGCTCGCCTCCGACGAGACCAAGGAAATGCTCTCCGCCTATGGGGTGTGGGTGGAGAAGAGCATGTACGGCCGCAAATATATGGGCGTCGAGCGCTCGACCTTTCTGATCGGCCCGGATGGGAAGATCGAAAAGGTCTGGCGCAAGGTGAAAGTGCCGGGCCATGCGGCCGAGGTGCTGGCGGCGGCGAAGGGGAAGTAGAGCCCCCCTCGCCCACCACTCGGCGCCTGAGGCCTAGCCGGCTCGAGACTTCCACGACGAGCCGGGCTCGAACAGTCGGCGTAGTCCGCTCTCCGCCACCACGCGGACCTTCTAGCGAATTGGCGCGACTTATTCGCCGTTCGCGATCAGATTTCTGACCGCATTGACCGTATTTTCATGCTTTCGAGAATCACGATTGAGAATAAGTTCGCCGCGATAGCGCAGCGCTCCGCCTTTGGCGTCATCGGAATATTCGTAGCTCAACTCGGCCTTCTCTAATTGAGTCCGCAGCGATTGCTCCAATGGCTGAGAGAGGCCTTGCGCGCGCAGATTAGTCGTAGCCTTTGCTATTGCGCTCGACACGGCTTCCAAGACGAACTCTTGCTTCGAGCACTCCATCACGTCTGTGACTGCATCGAGTTGCGCGAGGGTGAGGGCGTCGATGCGGACGCACAAATTGCGAACCAGCTCCTTGGAATGGCCTCCCATGCAAACGGCGCCGGCGTTCGCGCCCAGACCATTCCCGAAGGTCCATGTCCGCTTGGCGGCGATCGACTTCATCGTCAGGAAATCATCGAAAGCCTCGGCGCGAACGGAAGGAGATATGCCGGCTTCTCGGTACCCCTCGTCAAACATGTCGAGTAGCTTATTTTCCATGTGTATCTCCTAAAATCACATGCTAATATTCTTATATAACATGCATATATAAGCGTGCATAGACGAAACATAGGCCAATCCCCGGCTCACCCTCGCCCCCGCTTGACGCCGCTATCCCGCTCGGCTACGCCTCTACATGTTATAACATAACATATGGCGCGCCATGGCCCAGAACCCCGACCCTCGCCTCCCCGTCACCGTCCTCTCCGGCTTTCTCGGGGCCGGAAAGACGACGCTGCTCAATCATGTTCTCAATAATCGCGAGGGCCGGCGCGTCGCCGTCATCGTGAACGATATGAGCGAGGTGAATATCGACGCCGACCTCATCCGCGACGGCGGCGCCGAGCTGTCGCGCACCGACGAGAAGCTCGTCGAAATGACCAATGGCTGCATCTGCTGCACCTTGCGCGACGATCTGCTCGCGGAAGTGCGGCGCCTCGGCGAGGAAGGCCGCTTCGATTATCTGCTGATCGAGAGCACGGGCATCGCCGAGCCGTTGCCGGTCGCCAGCACCTTCTCCTTTCGCGACGAGAATGGAGCCAGCCTCTCCGATCTCGCGCGGCTCGACACGATGGTCACGGTCGTCGACGCCGCCAGCCTGCTGCAGGACTATGGCTCGAACGATTTTCTCCGCGACCGCGGCGAGGTCGCCGGCGAGGACGACGACCGCACCCTCGTCGATCTCCTCGTCGAGCAGATCGAATTCGCCGACGTCATCGTCCTCAACAAGGCCTCGACGGTATCGGAGGAGCGGCTGGCGCTGGTGCGCAAAGTGGTGAAGTCGCTGAATGCCGACGCGCGCATCGTGGAGACCGATTTCGGCGCGGCGCCGATGGACGCCATTCTCGACACCGGCCTCTTCGACGAGGAGAAGGCGGAGCGCCATCCGCTATGGCACAAGGCGCTCTACAGCCCGGAAGAGCATGTGCCGGAGTCGGAGCAATATGGAATAGAGAGCTTCGTCTATCGGGCGCGGCGTCCGTTCCACCCGGAAAAATTCAACGCTTTCATCAATGCGACCTGGCCCGGACTGGTGCGCGCCAAAGGGCATTTCTGGCTCGCCACCCGGCCGAAATGGGTCGGCGAATTCTCGATCGCCGGCGCGATCGCCCGCGTGACCGCAATGGGCTATTGGTGGATCGCCGTGCCGAAGCAGCATTGGCCCGATCACCCCGATTGGAAGCGCCATTTCGAGCGCAATTGGGACGAGGTCTGGGGCGATCGCCGGCAGGAGCTCGTCTTCATCGGCATCGGCATGGACGACGCCGCAATTCGCGCCGCGCTCGACGCCTGCCTCGTCGGGCCGCAAAAGCCGAAGCGCTTCGACGCCTCCGCCTATCGCTCGCTCGTCGATCCCTTCCCCGCTTGGGAGAGCGCCGATGCTGCGTGACGAGGCGGCCGCGCCGCCGTCCAGCTCCGCTCGCCGACTGATGCAATCCCGCTCCATCTGCCTGTTGCCGCGCGCGCTGGAGCCGCGGATCGCGGAGACGCTGGATGCGATGAGTCTCGCGCGGCCTCTACGGTTGCGCGTGACCGGCGCCGAGGAGACGCTGCCGCGCGCGCTCTTCGACGCTCTCGACGAGGCGGCTCTCGGGCCGAAGTGGCTCGCCGAATGGTTGGCGAATGACGTCATTCGCCTCGCGCGCCTCTATCGCGAGGCGACTCGGTCGGGCGAATTGCGTGTCAGGCTGGAGACGATCGCCGACGACGCCTGCCGGCTGTTCCATGTCGATTTCGTGCGCTTTCGTCTCGTGACCACCTATCGCGGCCCGGGCACGCAATGGATCGCGCCGGGACCGGAAGCCGATCCGCTCGAGGAAATTTCGATTCGACAGCTCGAACGCGGCTGGGTCGCGATCATGCGCGGAGAAAAAGCGGCGAGCGCCGCACTCCGCGCCTTGCCGCATCGATCGCCGCCGATCGCCGGAACGGGAATCGAGCGGCTCTTCCTCGCCATAGACGAGGCGCCCACGCCGTCGCGCTGACGGCGCGAGCGCATCACGGGATTATTGCGCTGGCGCGGCCGCGGCGCGGGCGGCGAGCTGCTTCGTCACCTCGTCCAGTCCCTTTTTCGCCGAGGCGAGATTAGGATCGAGCGCCAGCGCCTGCTCGAGGTCGGGCTTGGCATGCTCGAGATCATGCTTGCCGCGATAGGCGTTGGCGCGATTGAGATAGGCGCGCGCATATTTGACGTCGATCGCCACCGCCTTGCCGAAATCGTCGATAGCGCGGTCGAATTCGCCCTTGGCGTGCAGCGTCAGCCCGCGATTATTGTAGGCGATGGCGAGCTTGCCGTCGCTGGCGATCGCCTTGTCGTAATCGGCCAGCGCATGGTCGAGATCGCCCTTGCCCTGATAGAGCGCGGCGCGATTGAGATAGGCCTGCGCGGATTTGGGCTCGAGCTTGATCGCCGCGTCGAAATCGGCGAGCGCGCGGTCGAGATCGCCCTTGGCGCGCCAGGCGCGGCCGCGACCGGCTAGAGCGGCGACCGATTTCTTGTCCAGCTCCAGCGCCTTGTCGTAATCGGCGATCGCCTTGTCGAGATCGCCCTTGCTCTGATAGGCGCCGCCGCGGCCGAGATAGGCCGTCGCCAATTTCGGCTGCGCGGCGGCCAGCTTGTCGTAATCGGCGATGGCGTGGTCGAAATCGCTCTTGGCGCGATAGGCGGCGGCGCGATCGGCGAGAGCGACGGAAGAGGCCGGATCGATCTCCAGCGCCTTGTCGTAATCGGCCAGCGCGTGGTCGAAATCGCCCTTGGCGTGATAGGCGCCGCCGCGATTGACATAGGCCGCCACGCGGTTCTGCTTGGTCTCCTTCTCGCCACGGGCGATGACCTCGCCGCAGCCCTCGATGCGCTTGTCGGGATCGGCGGCGCGGCAGGACGTCCAAGCGTCGCCCTTGGCCTCGGCCGCGACGCAGACGAGGGAAAAAGCCGCCGCCAGCGCGAGACGGAGCGGAGACTGAAACGAGGTGGAGGCGAAAGCGTGGGGCGCCATGTGGCCGAGGGCTCCGTATAGTTGACTATTTCACTATGATTTCATTTCGCCGCATCGAGAGCAATCGGAAAAACTGCGCGTCGAGACGAGCGCCGCGCCGGACGGCCGCTCGGCCCGGGCGCGAAGCATGGCCCGGATAGACCATTTTCCGAAACGGCTCAACAGATTGGCCGCCTTCGCATGTCCCGCGCGGCCGCCGCATCCAGCGCTGGCTCGGGCGTTCGGCGGGAAAATCGGTCGAAAACATGCGGCAAGAATGCGAAAACATGCGCGGAGACCCTTCAGGACCACAAAAAAGTACTCTAAGACTGCATGTCGATGAGCCTCTTGACCTCTACCGAAGATCTCGCCGCCGCCTGCGCCCGTCTCGCCCGTCATCCCTTCGTCACCGTCGATACGGAGTTTTTGAGGGAAACGACTTTCTGGCCCAAGGTCTGCGTCATCCAGCTGGCCTCGCCCGAGGAGGCCTTCGCCGTCGACACCCTGTCCGAAGGGCTCGACCTCACGCCCTTTTTCGAGCTGATGGCCAATGAGCGCGTGGTCAAGGTCTTCCACGCCGCCCGCCAGGATCTCGAGATCGTCTGGCGGCTGGCGCGGCTGATTCCCGCGCCCTTGTTCGACACGCAGGTCGCGGCCATGGTCTGCGGCTTCGGCGATCAGGTCTCCTATGTCGAGCTGGTGAAAGCCATCGCCAAGGAGAGCCTCGACAAATCCTCCCGCTTCACCGATTGGTCGAAGCGGCCCTTGTCCACGGCGCAGATCGACTACGCCATCGCCGACGTCACCCATTTGCGGCAGATCTACACGCATTTGCGCGCCCGGCTCGAGCGTTCCAATCGGCTCGACTGGCTCGTGGACGAGATGCGCACGCTGACCACGCCCGAGACCTATGAGCAGAGCCCGGAGAACGCCTGGGAGCGGCTGCGTCATCGCGTGCGCAAGCCGCGCGACCTCGCCGTGCTGATGGAGCTCGCCGCTTGGCGCGAGGCCGAGGCGCAGGGCCGTGACGTGCCGCGCTCGCGCGTGCTCAAGGACGACATGCTGATCGAGATCGCCCTCGCCGCCCCGCGCACGCAGGAGGCGCTCGGCAATTTGCGCGCCTTCCCGCGCGGGCTCGAGCGCTCCCGCTCGGGGGCGGAAATCGTCGCCGCCGTGGAAAGAGCGCTGGAGCGCGATCCCGCCACCCTGCCGCGCATAGAGCGCGAAAAGCGCGGCAGCTCCAGCGGCGCCACGGTCGAGCTGCTCAAGGTGCTGCTGCGGCAGGTCGCCGAAGAGACGGGCGTCGCCACCAAAATGATCGCCACCGTCGAAGACCTCGAGGCCATAGCCGCCGACGATGGGGCGGACGTCCCTGCCCTGTCCGGCTGGCGGCGGGCGATCTTCGGCGACAAGGCCCTGCAGCTAAAGGCTGGACGGCTGGCCCTCGCGGTCGAAAAAGGCAGGGTCGTCACCCTCGACTGGCAAGAGCTGGACGAGAGCGCCGCGCGCTGAAGCCTGCCTCAGGGTAGGCAGACTCCCTATTCTTTCACCCATTCTCATCCCTATCCATATGGTTAGGGATGGGTGGCTCTTTGCCGACCCATACAGTCCGCGCGAACCTATCCATTTTGCGATGCACAACTCATCTTTCGATCTGAATTCATTGCGAAATCGAATGGTTTGATAGAAACGGCCCTGCGACAAACCGCGCCTTGAATTCAGACCGCTGCGCTGCAACATACAGTCATGTTGCGACGCAACGTGAGCTCGACGCGGCTTCGGCGCGGTCGAGGAGCAGCGGTCGCAGGAGGCGCTTTCGGCGCTGAATTCGAGGAAGGATAGACCATGATGACTGCAGGCAAACGCATCTTCGCTCTGGCCCTCGCCGCTGTGCTGAGCCTCACGGCGGGCGTGGCCCTGCACGCCGAGCCCTATGGCCCGGCGGCTGCGCCCGTGACGCTGAAGCCGCTCGCCGCGGCCAGTTTCGACGCGGGCCAGAAACATGTGCTGAGCTATTTCGTAGGCGGTTCAGGCGCCTGCCGGCTGACGGTGATCGTCTTCGACGCGCCCTCGCTCGAGGCTGCCGGCTCGACCACGGCGACGACACGCTTCATCGTGCCGATTTCCAGCGGTTCTTCCGCCAATCTCGACACGGCCGTCGCCAAGACGCTACGTTTCTCTTGCTCGGACGACGCCGGCGCCGTCACCGTGAGCACGAGCGAGCGCGTCGCGCCCCGCGCGGCCTACTAAAAAATGAAAGACGCCGCCTCCGTCAGAGCACGGGGGCGGCGGCCTCTATGACCGCCTCGGCCCCGATGAGTCGGCCGAGCGCCTTGGACCGGCTGGCCAGCCGCTCGCTGACGAGCTCGGCGAATTCCATCGGCAGCGACAGAATCAGCCGCCCCTCATGAGCGACGAGCGGCGTGCGCGGCAAGACGCCGGGCATGGCCGCCGTCAGCAGATAGGCGACCCGCAGCGCCGCCGAGAGCACGCGGGCGCGCTCCAGCAGGCGCGGCGACAGCAGGCCGCGCACCGGAAGAGCGCCCTCGCTGTCCGGCCCGGCGTGGCGTAGCACCGCCACCAGCGCCAAAAAGGCGCGGCCCGGATGATCGACGGCCACGAAGGCGGAATTGGCGATCACATTCATCGCCTGATTGGCGCGATAATCGGGATGAGCCCGCCAGCTGACATCCGACAGAAAGCAGGCGGTATGGCGTAGCCGCGCCTCGTCCTCCGTCTCCTGAAGGCCGGAGGAGGAAAACAGCGCGTCGGTCCAAGCGATGAGGTCATCGCCATAGCCGGGCGCGCGCGCCATGGCGCGCTCCAACTCGCGCGCTGCGGCGACCAGCGGATCGGCCGCGCGCTGCTGTGGCGACAGGCGCTCATAGAGCAGGCCCTCGCGCACGCCGGCCGCGGAGATGACGATCTCCTTGGGCCGCGCCTTGCGAATCACCTCGTCGAGCACGATCGCGCCATAGGCCAGCAGCGGACGGCGCGCCGTCGAGACCGCGGCGATATCGGCCAGCGCCTCGCTGTCGACGCGCTCCAGAAGGCTGGCGAATTCCGCCGCGTCGCTGGTCGGGATGCGGTAATTATGCATCATGTCGAGGGGATAATTGCGCTGGCGCATGTGCAGCCGCGCCAAAGCGCGCCATGTGCCGCCGACGGCGTAGAAGGTCCGGCCCTTGAGCCGCTGCAGCGGCAGAGCTTCGTCGATCGCCTTGCGGGCGATGCGCGACGCCTGGCGGGTCGAGCGGCTGGCGGCGTCCATCAGCGCGAGGCCGCCGAGCGGCAGCGTGACCCCCTCGCCCATCTCGCCGTCATGCAGATCAATGAGCTCGAGCGAGCCGCCGCCGAGATCGCCGACCACTCCGTCCGGCTCGTGAATGGCGGAGATCACGCCGAGCGCCGACAGTTCGGCCTCGCGGCGGCCGGACAGCAGCGAAATCTCGCGGCCGACCGCCTCCTGCGCGGCGGCGAGGAAAGCGGCGCCATTGACGGCGTCGCGCGCAGCCGCGGTCGCGATCACCTCTATGTCGCGGATTTCCATGATCTCGCAAAGCGAGCGAAAGCGCCGCAGCGCCGCGAGCGCTTTGCGAATCGCGTCGTCCGGCAACCGGCCCGTCGTGACGACGCCCCGCCCGAGACCGCACATGGCCTTTTCGTTGAAAATCGGCGTCAGCGCCCGCCCCAACGCCGAATAGGCGACGAGGCGCACCGAATTCGAGCCTATGTCGACGATCGCGACAGGCCGCTGCGCTGCTTCCGCATCCGCCGCGGCCTCGACCTCCGCCGCGTCAGTCCTCACGCGGCTTGAGGAGTGATCGCGGGCGCCATTCCTTGAGAGACTTGCCACGGCCAGAGAGACTCGGGTTGGTCATGAAGTATTTATGGGCGTTGAACCGCTCTTCGCCCTCCGGGGGTGTTATGCGTAACGAAGAGCCATCCGGCAAGACGCGATAGCTCTGTTCATTGTCGATGAGATTGGCCAGCATGATCTGATCGAGAATCTGCTGATGCACGGTCGGATTGGTGATGGGCATCAGCACCTCGACGCGGCGGTCGAGGTTGCGCGGCATGAGATCGGCCGAGGAAATATAGACATGGGCCTTGGCGTGCGGCAACGCATGGCCGCCGCCGAAACAATAGACGCGCGCATGCTCGAGGAAGCGCCCGACGATCGATTTGACGCGGATATTGTCAGAAAGGCCCGGCACTCCCGGCCGCAGGCAGCAGATGCCGCGCACGACGAACTCGATCGACACGCCCGCCTGCGAGGCGTGATAGAGCGCGTCGATGATCTCGGGATCGACGAGAGCATTGCATTTGCCCCAGATCGCCGCCGGCTTGCCGGCCTTGGCGAAGCCGATCTCCTGCTCGATATGCTCGAGCAGCCGCGTCTTGAGCGAGATGGGCGACACCGCCATGCGCTCGAGCCCGGCGGGCTCCGCATAGCCGGTGATGAAATTGAAGATGCGCGAGACGTCGCGGCCGATCGCCGGATCGGCGGTGAAGAGCGAGATGTCGGTATAAACGCGCGCCGTCACCGGATGATAATTGCCCGTGCCGACATGGCAATAAGTGACGATGCCGCCGCCCTCGCGCCGCACCACCATCGACAGCTTGCCATGCGTCTTCAGCTCGATGAAGCCGAACACGACCTGCGCGCCGGCGCGCTCGAGATCGCGCGCCCAGCGGATGTTGGCCTCCTCGTCGAAGCGCGCCTTCAGCTCGACCAGCGCCGTCACCGACTTTCCGGCCTCCGCCGCCTCCACCAGCGCGCGCACGATAGGACTGTTGGAGGAGGTGCGGTAGAGCGTCTGCTTGATCGCGACGACATTGGGATCGCGCGCCGCCTGCTGCAGGAATTGCACGACGACGTCGAAGGATTCGTAAGGGTGATGGACCGCGAGGTCCTTCTGCTTGATGGCGAGGAAGCAATCGCCGCCATTGTCGCGCACGCGCTCGGGGAAGCGCGGCGTGTAGGGCTTGAACTTGAGATCGGGCCGATCGAGCGCGACCACCTCCGAGAGATCGTTCAGCGCCAGCATTCCATCGAGCACGAAAATCTCGTCATCGCCGACATCGAGCTCCTCGGCGACGAGGGCGCGCAGCGCCTCCGGCATGTCCGAAGCGACCTCGAGGCGAATGACCGAGCCGCGGCGGCGGCGCTTCAGCGCCGTCTCGAACAGGCGGACCAGATCCTCGGCCTCCTCCTCCACCTCGAGATCGCTGTCGCGAATGAGACGGAAAATGCCCTGCCCCTTGAGCTGATAGCCGGGGAAGAGCTTTTGCGCATTGATGGCGATCAAGGTCTCGAGCAGCATGAAGCGCTCGCGCCCCTGCCCGCCCGCGCTCGGCAGACGCACGAAGCGCTCGATCTTGGGCGGCAGGCGCACCAGCGCGTGCAGCGTCTTGCGGTCGCCGGGGCGCACCAGCTCCAGAGCCAGAGTGAAGCCGAGATTGGGAATGAAGGGGAAAGGATGCGCCGGATCGATGGCGAGCGGCGTCAGCACCGGAAAGACGCGCGAGAGGAAATGGTCTTCCAGCCATTCGCGGTCGCCCTTGGAGAGATGCCCCGGCTCCACGATGACGATGCCGACATCTTCGATCTCGCGGCGCAATTCGCGCCAGCGCCGCGTCTGCGCCGTGGTGAGCAGCGCGACGCGCTCGTTGATCTTCACCAGCTGCTCGGCCGGCGTCAGCCCGTCCTGCGAAAGAGTGGCGACGCCGGTGCGCACCTGGCCGCGCAGGCCGGCGACGCGCACCATGAAGAATTCGTCGAGATTATTGGCGGAGATGGAGAGGAAGCGCAGCTGCTCGAGCAGCGGATGATTGCGGTTGGACGCCTCCTCTAGAACGCGGCGGTTGAACTCGAGCCAGGACAATTCGCGATTGATGAAGCGCTGCGGCAGAGCGGCGAGCTCCTCGGGACGCTCCAGAAGCTCGCCCGGCTGGTCCATGACGGGAATGTCGGCTCCGGTGCGCTCGGCCTCGAGATTGTCCTGGATGTGCTTCGTCATGTTTTTTTCACCTCTCGCCCGCCGGCGCGATTCTGACAGATTTTCCGCCATCCGTAAGCCCTCACGCGCCGCGCGAGGCGTCGATGAGCTGGAGAAGCTCGCCCGCGAGCGCGCGCGTGACCGGACGGCCCCTCGCGAGGGCCTCCTCGTCGAGCATGCGCACAAAGGCGCGAGCCGCCTCGAGCGAACGCTCGAGCCGAAGCGCGACATAGTCCACGAGCGTCGCCTCGACCGCCAGCTGACGGTCACGAAACAGCTTTTCCAGCACGGCGCGAATCAGCGAATCGTCCGGCGCGCCGATTTCTACGACCGGCGCACGACGTAAACGCGACAATAGGTCGGGAAGCGCGATTTTCAGCGCAGATGGCGGCCGCCGTGAGGTGACGAGCAGCGATCCGCCGCTCTCGCGGAGAAAATTCATCAAATGAAACAGAGCAGTCTCATCCGTCACCGCCTCCAGCCCGTCGAGCAGCGCCACGACGCCGGCCAGCCGGCCGGGCTCGGGAATCTCGGTCGGAGAGACGAGAACGGCGCCATTGCGACGCGCGAAAATGGCGCCGAGATGGGTCTTGCCCGACCCCGGCGGGCCGACGAGCAGCAGCGCGCTGTCGGGCCAGTCCGGCCAGCGCGAGATCATCTCATAGGCTGCGCGATTGGCGGGCGAGATCAAAAAATCGGCTTCGCCATAGCGTGGCTCGCCGGCCAGATCGAAAAAGAGCTGGGCGGGGCCGCGGCGAGCGTCGCCTTCCGGCATGGGCTCAGCTCTCCCCCGGCGCGGCCGGGCCGAGAAACAGCGCGCTCTGACGGTAGCGCCGCACGGCGAATCGCAGAATGACGCCGAGCGCCGCAGCGACCGGCGCCGCCAGCAGCAGGCCGGTGAAGCCGAAAAGCGATCCCGCCGCGAGCAGAGCGAACATCAGCCACACGGGATGCACGCCGATGGAGCCGCCGACGAGACGCGGCGACAGCACATTGCCGTCGAGAAACAGGCCCGTGGAGACGACCGCCACCGCCATGGCCGGCAAGCGCCAATCCGGCCAGCCCTGCACCAGAGCGACAATGATCGACAGGACGAAAGCCGTGATCGAGCCGACATAGGGCACGAAGCTGAGAACGCCGGCGCTGACGCCGATGAGGAAGCCGAAATTCAAGCCGATGAGCGACAGGCCGATGCTGTACCACAGGCCGAGGAACAGGCAGACGAGCGCTTGGCCCCGCAGAAAGCCGGCGAGCGCTCTGTCTATGTCGCGGGCGATGGCGCGCGCATCCTCGCGATAGCGCGGCGGCGTCAGCTGATCGAGCGTCGCAACCATATCGTCCCAGTCGAGCAGGATGTAGAAAGCGACGACGGGCGTGATGACCACCAGCGAGACCATGTTGACGAGCGCCGCGCCGCCGGAGACCAGCGATTTCAGGAAAGCGGCGCCCATGCGGGCCGCCTCGCCGGCGATGTCGTTCACATATTTCTGCGTGTCGAGCGAGGCGTCGGAGACCGGCAGGCCGAGCTTCTCATAGACGCTGCGCATGAAATCGCTGGTGGCCTCGCGGCTGACGCGCGTGAGCAGCCCCTGCAGAGTGGTGAGATAGCCGGGCAGGCTCTCGATGAACTCGCTGAATTGCCGTGTGAGAACGGGCGCGACCAGCAGCACGATCGCCGCCGCCAGCACGACGAACACGGTCAAAATGGCGAAAGAGGCGCCGAGGCGCGAGAGGCCGAGCGTCTGCAGGCGATCGGCGACCGGATCGAGCAGATAGCCGAGCGCCAGCCCCGCCAGAAACGGCGCGAGAACCGGGCTCAGAAAATAAAAGAACGCGAAAACGAGAAGAATCGCCGACGTCCAAAAGGCGAGCCGCCGGTCGAGCCCACTCGGAACGCGCGTCTCCCCCATCTCACGATCAGACATCGCCTAGTCCCATGAGCTTGACCCAGCGCCAGAGATAGACGCTGGCGGAAGCGACGGTCAATGCCGCGACCGCGGCCATTACGACACTCTCCACGCTGATGAGCGGAATGGCGAAGGCCTCGGCCGCGAGCACGATTGCCGCGAGCAGCAGCTGCGCCGCCGTCGTGGCCTTGGAGACCGGCAAGGGGCTGAGGTCTATCGAGCGCGCCAGCAGCCAGGAGACGAACACAGCGCCGACGATCATCACATCGCGCGAGATCACCAGCAGAGCGAGCCAGGGCGGCAGCACGCCCTTGATCGCCAAAGTTGCGTAGATGGAGACGATCAGCGCCTTGTCGGCGATGGGGTCGAGCACGGCGCCGAGCTCGGTGCGCAGATCGAAGGTCTTGGCCAGCCAGCCGTCCAGCGCATCCGACGCTCCGGCGAGAGCGAAGATCGCGAAGGCGGCGCGCCAATGATCGCCGACGATCATGTCGATCGCGGCCGGCGTCAGCACGAGACGCCCGATGGTGATGAAATTCGGCAGCCAGCGCAGGCAGAGAGAACGCATGACCATCATATCTGGCGCGCCGAGGGCTCGGCGCTAGGGCGCATCCGCAGATGTCCGCAGGCGCGTCGCGCCAATGGCGCCGACGTCGCGACTGTGAGCGCGCGCACAGGACGCGAAAAGCAGCCCGGCTAATGTGAGGTCAGTGACGCCACGGCGCCGCTCGCGATTTCGATCCAGCGCTTCTGCAGGGAATTGACCCATGGCCCAGCAAATTCTCATGAAATTATCGAATGGCGGCTGCTCCAGCTGCGATCCGCCGCCGGCGCCCGGCTTTTCGATCTCCGGCTCGGTCGGCCGCGGCGGCCGCAACCTGCCGCAAGACGCGCGGACGATCCAATCCGCGCTCAACGGCGTCTGCCCGGCCGATGGCGGGCCGATATTGAAGCTCGACGTCGATGGAATGGTCGGGCCGATCACCATCGCCGCGATCGAGAAATATCAGAACCGCCAGCTCGGCTGGTCGGACGGACGAGTCGATCCCGACGGGCCGACCATTCACGCGCTGAGCGGACAGAGCGGCGGACAGGCCGCCCCCGCCAAGGCCGGCCCCAAAGCGCCGCCGCCCAAGGCCACGGCGCAGCAGAACGCCCAATTCGTCGAGCGTATCGGCTCGCTGCTGCCGCGCGCGCGCCATTGGATTTCCATGGCGCAGCTCAATATCGACATGGCTTCGGACTATTTGCGCCGCGCGCCGGCGGGGCGCAACGATCCCTTCCCATCGCTGCACGACATCGGCAGAGGGCAGCTCGCTCTGTTCGACAAATATTTCCACACGCAGAAAGAGCCGACGACGACGAAGCTGGCGCAATTGCAGCGCGCCAAGCGGCTCTATGATTCGATGACCACTGTCATCACCCATTCGCTGCTGCAGGCGCCCATGTTCGGCTGGGGCGTCGGCTATTTCCAGCCCGACCCCGCCGACGGCACGATCGCGGCGCTGGATTACGTCGCCTACACTTTCTACGGCGGCTGGCAGGCGCGCCGCCCGGACGGCAAGCCGCGCCTCTCCGGCGACGACAATTACAAGGGCGCGAAGAATCTGCGCGAGGACACGATCTTCTTTCCGGTCGGGCAGCTATTGACGAAGACCGATAATTTCATGCTCGAGACGATCATTCACGAGCTGGCGCATTTCGTCGGACCCGGCGTGAGGAGCCCGGACCGCATCGGCGACCACACCTACGACACCAAGGCGAATTTTCTCACCGTCAATAATTGGACCGCTCTGCACACGGCGGAATGCTACGGCTATTTCGCCGCCGAATCCGCCCTGCGCAATGCGATCACCATACCGATCCATTGAGCGGCGGCTCACTTCGACATGCAGGTCTTGATGTCGCTCGAGGTCTTCATCGCCTCGAAAGTGTCGGCGCAGAACTTCTCCAATGTCGGGCGCAGCTCGGGATTGGAGGCGTTGGCGCGCAGGCTCATCGCGCCCTCGAGCAGCTCCTTCTGCGCGGCGTGGATATTGGCGCGCGGCAGCTCGACCGAGCATTCCTCATAGCGCTTCAAGAATGTGTCGCAGACTGGAATTCCGGTGGGATCGATAGCGAGCGCCGGCGTGACGAAAAGAACAGCCGCCGCGAGAGAGATGAGACGTTTCACTGCCGAATTTTCCCTTATCGCCCAACCCGGACGTCCTATAGAGGCTCCCGCCGGAAAAGAAAACGGGCGACGGGCGCGTCGTGCCGCCCGTCGCCCCACTCCGGCGCAAGTGTCTCGCGAACGCCCGAGATTCCTTTTAGCTCACAGCCCGGCGAGATAGCCGGTCGGATCGACCGGGGTCGAGCCTTTGCGCAGCTCGAAATGCAGCTGCGGAGAGCCGACATTGCCCGACTGGCCGGATTTGGCGATCGTCTGGCCGCGCTTCACCTGATCGCCGCGCTTCACATCGAGCTCGCCATTATGGGCGTAGGCGGAGACGAAGCCATTGGGATGGCGGATAAGCACCAGATTGCCATAGCCCTTGAGCTCGCTGCCGGCATAGGCGACGACGCCGCCCTCGGCCGCCTTCACCTGCGTGCCTTCCGGCACCGAGATGTTGATGCCGTCATTGCCGCCGGTGTTGAAGCCCTGGATGATGCGGCCGCGCGCCGGCCAGCGAAACTCCGGCCGAGCGTCGGCGGAGGCCGGGGCGGACGCGGGCCTCTCCTCGGCCTGCTGCGCCTGCGGCGGGATCGAGGCGGTCGGCGTCTTGTCGATGCTACGCTGAGCCTGCGGCTGCGGGGCCGGCGCGGCTTCGGCGAAACGCTGCGGCTTCTCGGCCTGCGTCGCGCGGGCGATCTCCTTCGGCTGAGCCGGCTCGGGCTTCTTCTTGGCGATCTTCTCGGCGCGGACCTCGGGCTCCGGCTTGCGCGCGGGCTCCGCCTGAGCGAGCTTGCGCTGCGGCTCCGGCTTCGCCTTCGCAAGCTCGGGCTCCTTGGTCCGCTGCGCGAGCTGCGCGCGGGCCGGATGCGTCTCGGCCTGCGGCTTCAGCGCGGGAGCCGGCCTCGGCTGCACGGGCGCCTGCGCGACGATCTGCTTGGGCGTGGGCCTCACGGGCTGCGCCTCGGTCTGCTTGATCGGCGCGGGCTTCGCCGGCTTCGCCTCGACCTGCGCCTGGCGGACAGGCGCGGCATGCGGGCGCTCGGCCACGATGGGGCGCGCCGGAGCGGGCTCCTGCTCGGGCTCGACGCTCGAGGTTTTCCGCTTCGGCTCGACGGGAGCGACGGCCTTCTTCTCCGTCTTGCGATCGCGCACGTCCGCCGTCTTGGCGGCAGGCTGCGGCAAAGGCTTCGGCTGCGCAGCGACATGGACGGGCGCAGGAGCCGGCGCTGCAGCGACGGGCGCCGCGGAAGCGCGATAGATCGGGATCACCAGCCGCGAGCCGGAATGCACCTCGGCCGGCTTGCCATAGCCATTGACGCGCAGCAGCGCGTCGAGCGGCACGCCATAGCGCGTCGCGATCACGCCGGCCGACTCGCCCTCGGCGACGACCACGGGCGTGCCGCCCTCGGCGCTCCAATGATTAAAGGCGCCGGCCATGCGGACAGGCGCAGGCGCTGCCGCTGCCGCCCGAGCCGGAACAGGAGCGGCGGCGACAGGCGCAGGCTGGCTCACGGCCGGCTGCGGCTCGAGCGGTCGCCGCTCGACGACGCTACGGCGCACGGGCTGCGAGATCGTGCCCGTCGGCGCGCGATCGACGCGGCTCGTCGGCGCGGAATCCTGGAACGGATTGGTGAAAGGATCGGTGAAACGGGAGGCGTCGGAACAGCCGGCGAGCAGGCCGGCGGCGCCGGCGGCGAACATGAGCCGCTTTGCGACTCGCGACAGAAAAACACGACGCTCAATTGCCATGACGCGACCTACACTCGAACGCTATCCTCACTGTGCTCATTTAGCCACAGCCCGGTTAAGGGAGCGTTTAAGATGAATGCGGGTTCAGCGGCGCGACGCGGATTTTAGGTAAATTTCGAGCCTTCACAGAGCTTTCGCGCGTCCTGTCAGCGCCGCCCCCAGGCGGCATTGGCCGAGATCGCTCGTCGTCCACAGCGCCTCGCCGTCGCGATGCGCGAGCGACAATCGCTCCACCGGCCGCGCATCCTCGGAAGCCGGCGGCGCATAGCGTCCGAAGATCGCCGCCCCGCCCGGCGCGAGCGCGGCCATGACCGCATGCGGCGGCTGCTCGCGAAAGGACATATGGAGAATGATGCGGTCGAAATATCCGCGCGTCTCATCGGCTGCGAGCCCGTCGCCGAACAGCGCCTCGACATTGGCGCAGCCGAGCTCGGCGAGCCGTTGGCGCGCCTCTATCGCCAAAGTCTCGTAACGCTCGATCGTCACCACCTCGCGCGCGAGCCGCGACAGCACCGCCGCGCCGAAGCCCGAGCCCGTCCCCACTTCCAGCACACGATGATGCGGCTCGATTCGCAACGCCTCGAGCCTGCGCGCGAGATCGGCGGCGGCAGGCATTGTCTGTCCGCAGCCGATCGGCAGCGACATGTCGCGGGCGGCGAGATCGCGGAAGCGATGCGGCGCGAACAGCTCGCGCGGAATCGTCTCGAAGGCGCGCATGATGGAGAGGTCGCGCACGCCGGCGCGCCGCAATTGCAGGAGAAGCGCCGCGCGAGCCTCGATCGACTGTCCTTCGCCGGCGCGCTCCTCCATTTGTCCCCTATTCGAATGCGGCGGAGAGCCGCGTCAAGGTCGGATGGTCGGTGAAATCGAGACGCAGGGGCGTCACCGAAATCTTATTCGCCTCCACCGCCTCGAGGTCGGTGCCCGGCCCCGGCGTGAAATTGCCGCGCCGAAAGCATATCCAATAATAGGGAATGCCGCGACCGTCCTTGCGATCCTCTATATGCATCAGATCGTTGGAGCGTTGGCCCTGCATGGTGACGGCGACGCCTTTCACCTCTTCCGGCTGGCAATTGGGAAAATTGACATTCATCAGCACGCCCGGCGGAATGCCCGCCGCGACGAGCTTGCGGATGACGTCGGCCGCATGAGCCTCCGCGCAGGCCCAATGAATGTGGCGGCGTCCGGCGAAGAAATCATAGACCTGCGAGAGCGCGATGGAGGGAATGCCGAGCAGCGTGCCCTCTATGGCGCCGGCGATGGTGCCGGAATAGCTGACGTCCTCGGCGAGATTCTGGCCCGAGTTGACGCCGGAGAGAATGAGATCCGGCGGTCTGTCGGCGAGCAGCTTGCGCACGCCCATGATGACGCAATCGGTCGGCGTGCCCTTGACGGCGAAATGCCGCGAGGAGATTTCGCGCAGACGCAGCGGATCATTGATGGAGAGCGAATGCGCGACGCCCGATTGCTCGCTCTCCGGCGCGACGACGAAGACATCGTCGGTGAGGCTGCGCGCGACGCGCTCGGCCAGCGCCAGGCCGGCGCCATGGATTCCGTCGTCATTGGTGATGAGGATGCGCATCGTCTCACAAACGCTGATCGTTGGCGCTCCTTCTCCCAATCGTGGGAGAAGGTGGCCCTCGCGTCAGCGAGGGTCGGATGAGGGCTCGTCCAGGTCGAGACGAGTCTTCGCCTCACGCGAAGGACCCTCATCCGACCCCGCTTCGCGGGGCCACCTTCTCCCGCAAGCGGGAGAAGGAAGCGCGCACGTGGATTACCGTAAGGGCTACCGCGCCGCGGCGATTCGCTCCAGCCCGCCCATATAGGGGCGCAGGACCGTCGGCACTGTGACGGAGCCGTCCGCCTCCTGATAATTCTCCAGCACCGCGACCAGCGCGCGGCCGACGGCGACGCCCGAGCCGTTGAGCGTATGCACGAAGCGCGTCGCCTTGCCCTCGGCGGGGCGGAAGCGAGCGTTCATGCGCCGGGCCTGGAAATCGCCGCAGACCGAGCAGGAGGAAATCTCACGATATTTCCCCTGCCCCGGCAGCCACACCTCGAGGTCGTAAGTTTTCTGCGAGGCGAAGCCCATGTCCCCGGTGCAGAGCGTCACCTTGCGATAGGGCAGCTCGAGCAATTGCAGCACTTTCTCCGCGCAGCCGGTCATGCGCTCATGCTCCTCGAGCGATTGCTCGGGCGTTGTGATGGAGACAAGCTCGACCTTGTAGAACTGATGCTGGCGGATCATGCCGCGCGTGTCTCGCCCCGCAGCGCCCGCCTCGGCGCGGAAGCAATAGGTGCCGGCGGTAAAGCGCAGAGGGAGCTGCGACTCGTCGAGGATCGATTCGCGCACGAGATTGGTGAGCGGGACTTCCGCCGTTGGCACGAGCCAATATTCGCTCGCCGGCTCGTCCGATTGTCCGTCGCCGCGACCCGCCGTCACGGAAAACTGATCGTCGCGGAATTTCGGCAATTGCGCCGTGCCGAACATGGCGTCGTCGCGCACCAGCAGCGGCGGCGCCACCTCGGTATAGCCGTGCTCGCCCGTATGCAGATCGAGCATGAATTGCGCGAGCGCGCGCTCCAGCCGCGCGATCCCGCCCTTGTTCACGACGAAGCGCGCGCCAGAGAGCTTGGCGGCGCTCTCGAAATCCATGAGCTTCAACCCTTCGCCGATGTCAAAATGCTCTTTCGGCGCAAAGTCGAATTTGCGCGGCTCGCCCCAGAGCAGAACCTCGACATTGTCGTGCTCGTCCTTGCCTTCCGGCACTTGGTCGAGCGGCGTGTTGGGAATCTCCGACAGCGCCTTGTCCAGCGCGGCGCTCGCCTCGCGCTCGGCCTGCTCGAGCTGCGGAAAGTCCTCCTTCAGCTTGGCGACTTCCGCCCTCAGCGCCTCGGCGCGGGCGGCGTCCTTCTCGCGCATCGCGAGGCCGATTTCCTTGGAGGCCGCGTTGCGTTGCTCCTGCGCCGCTTGCAAAGCCGCGATCGCCGCGCGGCGCGCGTCGTCGAGCGCGAAGAGACTTTCCGACAGAGGCGCGAGGTTGCGGCGGCGGCGGCCATTGTCGAAAGCTTCCGCATTATCGCGAATGAATTTGATGTCGTGCATGAGAATCGATCCGCCGACTGGTGCGAGGCCCTCATCCGACCCGGCTGCGCCGGGCCACCTTCTCCCACGAGTGGGAGAAGGGAGCGGCCGACGTTGCGCGAAAACGACGAGCGCGACTCCTTCTCCCGCGCACGGGAGAAGGTGGCCCTCGCGTCAGCGAGGGTCGGATGAGGGCCCTTGTCCCTCGAGCGGAACGAAGGGTCAACCCGCGGCTTGCTGTTCCTCGGCCGCCGCGCGCTTCTTCTCGATCCAGCGCACGGAAATGATCGACGCCTCATAGAGCAGCAGGCCCGGCACGGCGAGCGCCAGCTGGCTGAAGACGTCGGGCGGCGTCAAGATCGCGGCCACGATGAACACCAGCACGATCGCATAGCGACGCTTCTCGGACAAAAATTTCGACGAGACGATGCCGATCTGGCCGAGCAGAGTCAGCGCCACCGGCAGCTGGAAGACGACGCCGAAGGCGAGCACCAGCGTCATGATGAGCGACAGATATTCCGACACGCGCGGCAGCAGCTCGATCTGCGCCTTCCCCGGCTCATTGGCCTGCTGCATCGAAATGAAGAAATGCAGCAGATTGGGCATGACCAGGAAATAGACGACGATCGCGCCCAGCGCGAAAAACACCGGCGTAGCGACGAGATAGGGACGAAACGCCTGCCGCTCGTGGCGATAGAGACCGGGCGCGACGAAAGCGTAGAGCTGTCCGATGACGATCGGACAGGAAATAAAGGCCGCGGCGAACATCGCCACTTTGATCTGCGTGAAGAAATATTCCTGCGGCGCCGTGTAGATGAGCTTGGCCTCCGGCCCCGCCGCCATCGTATAGGGCACGACCAGGATATTGTAGATATCCTTGGCGAAGAAGAAGGCCAGGATGAAGGCGCCCAGAAACGCCAGCAGCGCGCGGATCAGCCGCTCGCGCAGCTCCATCAAATGCTCGAGGAGCGGCGCCTTGGTGGCGTCGATGTCGGCGTCGGTCATTTCGGCTGGCTTTCGGGCGTCGTCTCGGCTCCGCTCGCGGTCGCCGGCTCGCTCGCGGCCGGCTCGCTCGCGGCGTGGACCTCGGCCTGCGCTTCGACGGCCGGCGCCCCATGACTCTCGGCGGCGACGTCGCTCTCGGCCGCCTTGGCCTCACCCTCTTGCGGCGGAGCGGGCGGGCCTTCGATCGCGCCGACGATCTGCTCGCGGGCCTGCTTGAGCGGATCGAAGGCCACGTCGCCGACGCCGGCGAAGGCCGAATCGACCTCGCTCTTCAAGTTTTTGTGGACCTCGGCGAGATCGGCCTCGCGCATCGCATCCATGAATTGGCCTTGGAACTCGGACGCCATGCGACGCATGCGCCCGGTGATCTGGCCGATCTGACGCAATACGCGCGGCAGGTCCTTGGTCGGAATCGCGACGAGCGCGACGATGCCGATGACGATCAGCTTTCCGGGATCGAGATCGAACATGGTCTTCTCGAGAGCCTGCCCGCAGCAGGCGAAACAAGGGTGGCGTCAGGCCTTTTTCGCTTCGGCCGTCTTATCGGCGTGAAGCGTGGTCTGGCTCGCGAGCGGCTGGTGCTCCAGCGATTTCGCCGGCTCCTCGGCCTTCGCCTCGGCGTCGTCGTCGGCGAGGCCTTTCTTGAAGGCCTTTATGCCCTTGGCGACGTCGCCCATGACGTCGGAAATCTTGAAGCGGCCGCCGAACAGGATGAAGGCCACGCCGCCGACGATAATCCAATGCCAGATCGACAGACCGCCCATGGCGCGAACCTCCCACTCGTCTTTCGTGGACCGGCGAGGCCGGCCGAAACTTCTCGGAACCTAGGACGCCGGACGCGCAAAAACAAGTTGGATGCGGCGCCCTGTGGCGAATTCCCCGACGCTTTCGGTAGGATTTCGACTTGTCCAGGAGGGACTGGGCGAAAGCGCCCTATTCCTCGACCGGCTCCGGCTCTTCCGGCGCGTCCGGCTCCTGCAGAAAATCCATCTCGAGCGCCGCCTCCGCGTCGCCCTCCAGCGGATCCTCGTCCTCCTTGAGCGTGGCGTCGTCGGTCGGCTGCGGCACGTCGAAGCCCTTGGGCAGCCGGCCATCGAAGAGGCCGGCGCCTTTCAGCTCGTCGAGGCCGGGCAGATCGCCGATCTGCTCGAGGCCGAATTGCATGAGAAAGCTGTCGGTCGTGCCATAGGTGAGCGGACGCCCCGGCGCGCGGCGACGGCCGCGCAGGCGAATCCACCCGGTTTCCAGCAGCACGTCGAGCGTGCCCTTGGCCACGGCGACGCCTCTTATGTCCTCGATCTCAGCGCGCGTCACCGGCTGGTGATAGGCGACGATGGCGAGCGTCTCCAGCGCGGCGCGGGACAGCTTCTTCTGCTCCACCTGCTCGCGCGCCAGCACCCAGCCGAGATCGGCCGCGGTGCGGAAAAACCATTTGTGGCCGGCGCGGGTCAGCGTCACGCCGCGGTCGGCGTAATCCTGCTTCAGCCGCGCCAGCACGGCCTCGACATTGGTTCCGTCGGGCAGGCGGCGGGCGATCTCCGTCTCGTCGAGCGGCTCGCTGGCCGCAAAAAGCAGCGCCTCGGCGATGCGGGAGGCCTCGCGCAGCGACGCCGCCTCATGATCTGGGTTAGCGTCGTCTTCGAACAGTTGGACGGGTCGCAAGGCTCGCGCCAAATTTCTTCTCCCTCGCCTTTGGATCGGAGCCCTATGGCTCACGGCTCCGAGGCTTCGCTCAATGAGCCAGAAGGCTCGCGGTCCAGTTCCGCATCTCGCCGCCGCAGCCAGATCGGCGCGAAGGCGCGGTCCTGGCGAATGTCGAACCGCCCTTCCCGCACCATTTCCAGCGAAGCGGAAAAAGACGAGGCGCGGACGGTGCGCGCGGTTTGAATATCCACACAAAAAGCCAAAAGATAATCGTCGAGCGCGGTCCATTGGGCCGCGATTCCGGCGAGCCGCTCCAAGGTCTCGCGCGCCTCCGCCAGCGACCAGACGTTGCGCTGGCGCAGCGTGACCTTGGAGATCGCCTGCTTCTGCCTTTGGCGGGCGTAGGCCGACAGAAGATCATAGAGGCTGGCCGTGAAGGTCGAGTTCGTCTTGGTCTCTATGCCCTCCGGCCCGCCGCGCAGGAACATGTCGCGGCCGAGCCGCGCGCGCTCCTGAAGCTTGTCCGACGCCGCACGGATCGCCTCCAGCCGGCGCAAGCGATCGGCGAGCGCAGCGGCCAGCTCCGCGGCGGACGGCTCCTCGCCCGTCTTGGGCTGCTCCGGCAGCAGCAGGCGCGATTTCAGATATGCGAGCCAGGCGGCCATCACCAGATAATCGGCGGCCAGCTCCAGCCGGACGCGCCGCGCCTCCTCGACGAAGGCGAGATATTGCTCGGCCAGCGCCAGAATGGAAATGCGAGCGAGATCGACCTTCTGGCGGCGGGCGAGCTCCAGCAGCAGGTCGAGCGGGCCTTCGAAGCCGTCGACATCGACGAGGAAGGCGGGCTCCGCCTCCGCTCGCTCATGTTCTCCGGCGATGTCGAAAGCCAAATCCTGCGCCATCTCGCCTCACGGCGTCGTCTCACGCCTCCGCCCATCGGGAAGGCGAGAGATTGGGCCGATCAGACGCCGGCCGCAAGAGCCGCGTCGAGCTGGCGGGCGCCGTCCACAGGATCGAATTCCTTCGGCGCGGCGATTTTCGCCTTGGCCGCGTGCGCCCGCTCCAGAGCCCGGCCGGCGAGTTCGCCCGCCCCTTCCGCCACGGCGCGGGCTTCGGCGAGATCGCCGTTGCAATGCAGGACCACATCGCAGCCGGCGGCGATCGCGCCCTCGGCGCGCGCACGGAAGCCGCCGGAGAGCGCCTTCATCGAGAGATCATCGGTCATCAGCAGGCCGTCGAAGCCGATGAGGGAGCGAATGATCCCTTCGATCACGGCTTTGGAGAGCGTGCCCGGAAGCTCGGGATCGATGGCCCGATAGACGACATGGGCGGTCATGCCGAGCGGCAGATCGGCGTCGGCGCGGAAGGGAATGAAATCCTGCGCCTCCAGCTCGGCGCGGGAAGCCTCGACGATAGGCAGCTCGAGATGGCTGTCCGCACGCGCGCGCCCATGGCCGGGGATATGCTTGATGACCGGCAGCACGCCGCCGTCGAGCAGCCCCTCCGCCGCCGCGCGGCCGAGCCGCGCGATCTCGGTGGGAACGCGGCTATAGGCGCGGTCGCCGATGATATTGTGGGAGCCGTCCACCGGCGTGTCGAGAACCGGCAGGCAATCGACGTCGATGCCGACCTCACGCAGATCATGGGCGATCAGCCGCGCGCCGAGCCGGACAAGAGCGGCGGTCTCCTCGGCGGGAAGCCCCAGCCTCTCGAAGGCGGCGGCGGCGGGATAGGCGCGCCAGACCGGCGGGCCGAGACGCTGGACGCGCCCGCCCTCCTGATCGACGAGAATCGGGGCGTCCGTTCCCAGCGCCACGCGGATTTCCGCGGTGAGGGCGGAAAGCTGCTCGCGCGAGGCGACATTGCGCTTGAACAGGATCGCGCCCCAGGGCTGCGCCTCGCGCAGGAAGGATTTCTCCTCCTGCGAGAGGACGAGGCCGGCGCAGCCGCAGATGAAAGCGCGCGTCACGGAGCCGCTGTCTCCATCAATTGGCGGCGACGAAGCAGGAGCCGCCGGAGGCCTTGACCTTCTCGCAGACGCCGACCGCGGCCTCGCGGCTCATGCCGGCGGCGCGGACGCGATAGACGCTCTTCTCGCCGACCTTGGCCAGGCGGAAGCCGAGCCGCTTGCCCCCGAGCTGGGCGCTGTATTTGGAGTTCACCGTCTGCATCAGCCGACGGGCCTCGTCCTCGGAGCCGGCGGCGCCGAATTGCACGGCGAAGCCGCCATTGCCGCCGGTCGCGGCCTCCGGTTGGGCCGTTTCGAGCGCGGCGGTCTGCTCGGGAGCGGCGGCCGTCGGGGCGGCGGGCTTGGGACGCGGCGGCTGCGCGACCTTGGGGGTCGTCGCCGGCTTGGCTGGACCTTTGGGCGTCGCGGTCGGCGGCTCGGCCGCGGCGTCGACGGCGCTCGGCCGGGCGGCGAGGGACGGCGGCCGCGCCGGGGGCGCGACATTGACGGGACGGGCGATCGCCGGCGTCGGCGCGTCGCGATCGATGACGGTGCCGTCGGGGCGCACCGAGACGGTCTTCACCCGCCGCGGCTCGGCGCCATAGGGATTATTGGAGCCGCCGGCCGGGGCGGCCTCGTGCGGCGCGTCGACCGGCCCGTCGCCGAGCTTGACGATGCGCATCGCCGCCGCCGGATCGACCGGCTGCTCCTGCTTGGAGACGATCTTCTTGACCGGAGCGGTCTGATTGCGATCGAGCACGGCCGCGCCGCGTTGGGGCGCGGCGGCTTCGGCCACGGTGGAGGGCTGCACCTTGGCCGGCCCCTCCGGCGCCTTTATGGTGGCCAGCTCCTGCGGGGCCACGACGCCGCCGCGATGGCCCAAAGCGAGGCCGACGCTCAGCGCGCCGACGCCGGCGAGCGCGACGACCGCATGCCAGGGCCGCAGCCGATCGCGCAGCGCGCCGAAAAAGCCCCTCCGCTCGCGCGGCTCGTCATAGGGCTCGTCCTCGACGCCATAGTCGAGATAATCCTGCTGATCCTGCTGCGCCCACTGACCCTCGCCGGGCGAGCGCACGGCGTAATAGTCGTCGGACTGCGACTGCTGCTGCGCCGCCGGCGAAAGCGGCGGCGGCGACATGGGCGAAGGCGACATGGGCGAAGGAGACCTGGGCGACGGCGAGACCGGCGGCAAGGCGCCGCGCAGCTCGGCCGTATCGAAAACGTCTCTGTCTCTCTGGCTCACAGACGGCTCCCGGCGCTGCTGGTCGGCGAAGACTCGCCCGTAAGGGTCGGCCGCGGCGGCCGCTTCATCGCCGTGCAGCAGCCGCGCCAGCTCGGCGAGCGGATCGCTCTTCGCCTCGCTCCTGCCCGGCTGATTCTCCTGCGGCTCGCCGCCACGCAGGCGCCGCTCGAACTCGCTGATGTCGATGGAAGGCCCTCGGGCCGTCGCCTCGCGCATGATGCACCTTCCTGCTCACTACCCGACGGACGCGACGTCGCCATCCCGGATGCGAGCGCGCGCCGCGCTTATGCAAAGCGCCGGCCGCGATCACCGCATCTCGTCGGGGGCGCTCACGCCTAGGAGTCTCGAACCCGACGCCAGGACGCAAGTCAAAGAAACGACCAACGCCATCCGCGCATAGGTCGAATTTCTATCATCTGCATTAACAAAGCGTAATTGTGGCCGATCTTTGCCTTTGTTCCAATGCGAATGAAAGACGCTGGCGAGATCGTAGAGATAGAAGGCGATTCTGTGTGGCTCATGCGCCGTGGCGGCCGATTCGATCAACCTCGGATATTGCGCAATCGCCTTGGCGAGCGCGATCTCGCCTTCGTCCTGCAGCAGATCGAGCGGCGCGGCGGCGAGCGCCTTCGGCGTCAGATCGAGATCGGGAAAAGCGCCGAGCGCCTGACGCAGCGCCGATTTCGCGCGCGCATGGGCGTATTGCACATAGAAGACGGCATTGTCCTTCGACTGCTCGATGACCTTGGCGAGATCGAATTCCAGCGGCGCGTCATTCTTGCGATAGAGCATCATGAAGCGTACTGCGTCGACGCCCACCTCGTCCACCACCTCGCGCAAAGTGACGAAATCGCCGGCGCGCTTGGACATTTTCACCGGCTCGCCATTGCGCATCAGCTTCACGAGCTGGCAGAGCTTCACATCGAGCGTGACCTTATTGTCCGAAAGCGCGGCGACAGCGGCGGTCATGCGCTTCACATAGCCGCCGTGATCGGCGCCCCAGACGTCGACGAGCGTCGTGAAGCCGCGGTCGATCTTCGACTTGTGATAGGCGATATCCGCCGCGAAATACGTATTGGAGCCGTCGGATTTCTTCAGCGGGCGATCGACGTCGTCGCCGAAATCGGTGGAGCGGAACAAGGTCTGCTCGCGATCCTCCCAATCATCCGGCAATTGCCCCTTGGGCGGCGGCAGGCGGCCGTCATAGACGAGGCCGCGCGCGCGCAGCTCGTTTATCTCCTTGTCGATCTCTGAAAGGCCGTTGATCTTCTCATGCAGCGAGCGCTCGGAGAAGAACACCTCATGGCGAATGTCGAGAGCGGCAAGATCGTCGCGGATCATCGCCATCATGGCGTCGATCGCCGCGCGTTTGACCGGCTCCAGCCATTCGCTCTCGCTCTTGTCCAAGAGTTCGCGGGCATATTGCTTCGCCAGGGCTTCGCCGGCGGTCTTCAGATAGTCGCCGGGATAAAGGCCTTCGGGGATCGTGATCGTTTCGCCTAGCGCCTCGCGATAGCGCAGAAAGGCGGAGCGAGCGAGAACATCGACCTGCGCGCCGGCGTCATTGATGTAATATTCGCGCGTCACCTCCGCGCCCGCGAAGGCCAGGAGATTGGCCAGCGCATCGCCGAACACGGCGCCGCGGCCATGGCCGACATGCATCGGCCCAGTCGGATTGGCCGAGACATATTCGACATTGATCTTGCCCGTGAGCGCCCCCCTGCCCTGCGGCCTTCCATAGGCTTCGCAGTCGTTCAGCACGGCGCGCAGCACATCGGCGTAGAGGCTCGGCTTCAGGCGAATGTTGATGAAGCCCGGCCCAGCGACCTCGGCCTCGGCCACATTGGGCAGATCGGCCAAAGCCGCCGCGATCTCCACCGCGAGCTGGCGCGGATTGGCGAAATTGACCTTGGCCTCCTTGGCGAAGACCATGGCGGCGTTGGTGGCGAGATCGCCATGGGCGGCGTCCTTGGGCGGCTCCACGACGAAACGCGAATAATCCAGCGTCTCCGGCAGGCGGCCGGAGGCCTTGATCGAATCGAGAATGGCGGCGATGGTGACGTGGAAGTCGGAGAAGATGTTCATCGAATGTCCGGGCCGGGGGCTATTGCGGCCGGGGGTTTAGCAGAATGCGACGAATAACGCATCCTCTCGGTCGCGCGAGCGAAAGCTCAAGGTCGAGAACGGGTTCGACGCATTCCCTCCTCGGCCCCGGTCAAGGATCGATCGAGCGCTAGCGCCGCGCTGTAGTCGGCGAACGCACGCCCGGCTCGGCGCAGGCGCTCATGCGCCAAACCTCGATCGTATAGCGCGTCGGCGCTTTTCGGGTCGATTTCCAGAGCCTTGTCGAAATCTTCGATCGCGCGCGCGAAATCGCCTTTTCGATAGAGAGCGACGCCTCGGTCGAGACGAGCGTCGAAGCGATTCGGCTCCCTCTCCAGCGCCGCGCCGAAGTCGATAATTGCCTGATCAAACGCGTGTTTTTTCAAATAGGCCTTCGCTCGCGATGCGAAGATTTCCGCGGTCGCCTCGATCGCCGCGCTTCGGTCGTAATCGGCTATCGCACGATCCCAGTCGCCTTTTTTCTCGAAAACATGACCGCGCAACAAATATCCTGCGGCGGGAGTCGATTTGGCAAGTTCGGTGAAGTCGCCGATCGCCATATCGAGATTCCCCTTTTTCAAGTGGGCCCAGCCACGCAACGAAAGAGCCGGCGAAAATCGATCATTGAGTTTGATCACTTCATCGAGGTCTTCGATCGCGCGCGCGAATTCTCCAAGTTTGAAAAAAATCATGCTCCGATTGTATCTGGCCGGCCCGAGCCGTGGATCGACCTTGATATCCGCAGCGACGGGGCCACGCTGACCTATATCGACCGACTCGTTGAATGACGCCCCATGCATGTGGGGGTCGTAGTTCGCGCTCGCGGCGATTGCAGCGCCGTAATCGGCGACAGCCGAGGCCTGGCTCCCAGACAAATTGCGGTAGCTCGCACGATTATAGAAAGCGACGCTCGACCTCGGATCGATTTCTATCGCTTTCGTCGCCGCCGCTATCGCCGAAGGAAAGTCTCCGAGACTTGCATGGACATTGCCGAGGCCGACATAGGCTTCATAACCGCCGCCGAGCGCCACCGCGCGCTGCGCGTCCGCGAGCGCCCGCTCGAATTCGCGCAGACGCAAAAATGCGATGCTACGGTTGACATAAGGCCAAGCTTCCAAGCCGCCGACGACAAGAACGCGAGAGCAAGCATCGACCAGTTGCGACGCCGGCAGTCCAGGCGCCGCGCAAGCCTGACGTGCGATCACTTGGTTTCCGAGAAAGACTGCGGCGAGACACAGCGCCGCTCCCAGGGCCGCGCGAACAATGAATCTGTAGAAGGACATGAACCGAAAAGCCCTGAGCTGCTACGAGCTATCAGTAGCATGAGCCGGCTCGAGACTAAATGGCCGACATAGCGACCGCCGCGGCTCACTCGTCTATGCTCCAGCTCGCCACCTCCCGCCCATCGCCGTCCAATATGCGGAAGCCATGCGGCAGCGGCTTATGCTTGCGCTGGACGATCACATTCGAGAACAGTGACTTGGCGTGAGTGACCGCCTTGCGCACATCGCTGATGTCGGTATTCATCCGATCGATGACCTGCGCAGTCATTCCCTCTGGAGCGGCGCCGACGAATTCGATGACGAGCATGGGGGCCTCCCGGGTCAGAACCAGGAGGTCGGGCGCGCGAAGGGTTCCGTCAAGGCGCGCTGCGGTCGGCCCTCAGCCCAGCGACATTTTCTCCCCGAACAGCTTGCGATATTCGCCGAGCGCATAGCGGTCGGTCATTCCGGCGATGTAATCGGCGACATGGCGGGCGCGGGCGGCGCCCTGCTCGGCGCGGGCGAGTTCGGCCCATTCCGGCGGCATTTGCGCCGGATCGTCGAAATAGACGGGGAAAAGCCGCGAGATCACCTGCTCGGCGCGATCCCAGACGCCCACGACTTTCTCGTGCCGATACATTTTGGGGAAGAGAAAGGCCTTGATCGAGCGGTCGGCCTCGGCCATGGGCGGCGAGAAGGCGATCGTCGCCACGCCAGCGCGGCGCACATCCTCGACGCTTTTCGCCCCGACGAGGCGCAGCCGCTTCTGAGATTGGACGATGGCGTCCTCGACGAAGCGGGTGATGACGCGCCGGCCCAGCTCGTGAATGACCCGCGTGCGCTCCAGCGCGCCATAGACGGCGCGAATCTCGTCCAGCATCACGCCGATGAAGGGGACGGCCTCGATATCCTCGAGCGAGAACAGGTTTGCGCGCAACCCGTCGTCTATGTCATGGGCGTCATAGGCGATATCGTCGGCGAGCGCGGCCGCCTGCGCCTCCGGCCCGGCGAATGTGTCCAGCTCGAGCGGAAACAGCGCGTCGAACTCCGCCACATAGGGGGCGAGCGCGCGATTTGCGCGCGAGCCTCGCAAAGGGCCATTGTGCTTGACGAGGCCTTCCAGCGTCTCGAAGGTGAGGTCCAGCCCGTCATAGCGGGCGTAGCGGCGCTCGAGCAGAGTGACCACGCGCAAAGCCTGGGCGTTGTGGTCGAACCCGCCATGGGCCTCCATGCACCGTTGCAGCGCATGCTCGCCGGCATGGCCGAAGGGCGTATGGCCGAGATCATGGGCGAGCGCCACCGCCTCGGCGAGATCCTCGTCCAGCGCCAGAGCGCGGGCGAGCGCGCGGGCGATCTGCCCCACCTCTATCGTATGGGTCAGCCGCGTGCGGAAATGATCGCCGTCCAACGGCACGAAGACCTGCGTCTTATGCGCGAGGCGGCGGAAGGCCGTCGAATGGATGATGCGGTCGCGGTCGCGCTGGAACTCGCTGCGCGTCGGCGAGGCCGATTCGGGAAAGAGGCGCCCGCGCGAGGCCGAAGGGTCACTGGCGCAGGGGGCGCGGCCACGGACGCCGGGATCTTCGATCGCCAATCGTCTCTCCTGTCATTGCAAGGTCACGCGGGCGGCCATATTTTCGCTTCGCATATCCCGCCCGACCCAGGGAGCGCAAGCGAGCTGGCCGGCGGGACAAAAGCCAAAAAAGAGGAAGGCGCGCCCAAATGACCGACACGGCGACGATTGCGAAGATCGAGATGAGCGAGCGCGCCGCCAAGCGCATCGAGGCCATTCTCGCCGGCGAGGCCCATGCGAAGGCGCTGCGGCTTTCGGTCGACGGCGGCGGCTGCTCCGGCCTGCAATACGCCTATACGGTCGAGACCGAGCCAAAGGCGGACGATATCGTCGTCGAGCGCGACGGGGCGAAGCTCGTCGTCGATTCGATTTCTGCGGCCTATATCGCCGGCGCGCGCGTCGATTATGTCGAGGATCTGATGGGCCAGTCCTTCCGTGTCGAGAATCCCAACGCCACCGCCTCCTGCGGCTGCGGCTCCAGCTTCTCGGTCTGACGGCGCCCCCTCCTCCTTTCGGAGTCCTCGATTGCAGTCTCTGTTCATCGGCCATTCCTATATCGACGTGACCATGCGCACGCAGGTCATGCCCAAGGGCGACGAGAAGGATGTGGCGGAGGATTACGCCGTCTCCTTCGGCGGCAACGCCGTGACCGCCGCCTTCGCCTGCTCCAAGCTGGTCGGCGACGGCGTCGATCTACTGACGCAGCTCGCGCCCGACTGGCTCGGCCATATGTTCATGGATATGGCCGCGACCTATGGGCTGCGCGTGCATCCGCGCCGTGTGCGGCGCTCGTCCCTATCCTTCGTGCTGCCCAAGGACGGCAAGCGCGCGATTCTGCGCGCCCGCGACAATAATTTCCTCGAGGACTTCCCGCGTCTCGACCTCACCGGGGTGCGCGCCCTGCACAGCGACGGGCATATCGCCGACGCCGCTCTCCATTACGCGCGCGCCTGCCGCGAATCGGGCGCGCTGACCTCTCTGGACGGCGGCGCGCTGCGGTCGGGAATCACCGATCTGCTCGAATTCATCGACGTCGCCATCGTCGCCGAGCGGCTCTGCGAGCAGATGACGCTCTCGGAGGCCGATATGCTGGCCTATTTGAAGAGCAAGGGTTGCCGCATCGGCGGCGTCACCAATGGCGAGCGCGGCATGCTCTGGTACGACGAGAGTGGCGAGGTGCAGCGCCTGCCCTCGCTCCCCGTGCCGGCGGAGCGCATCGTCGACACATCGGGCGCGGGCGATGTGTTCCACGGCGCCTATATGGCGTCCTATCTCCAGCGGCCGGAAGCGCCCTGGCGCGAGCACTTCCGCTTCGCCCGCGCGGCCTCGGGATATAAGATTCAGCACCTCGGCAATGAGGCGGGCCTGCCGTCCCAGAATGACATAGTAGCGACACTCGCGCTTTTTCCGCCTGCCGATTGAATGGCTTGTGGGAAGCGCGAAAGAAATCGAGAAAGGCGGAGAACAGGGCTTGGCAAGAGTGCTTAGAGCTTGCTATATGCCCGCCACCGTTCCCCGATAGCTCAGCCGGTAGAGCAAGCGACTGTTAATCGCTGGGTCGCAGGTTCGAGTCCTGCTCGGGGAGCCAGCAATCATCCCCCTGTGAAATCCGTCTCTCGACCCCTAGATTGGCGGCACGGGAGCCTCTTTATGCAAAAATCCATCGTCATCACCGTGAGCCATGATCTCGGCGTCGAGACCGCGCGGGCGCGCGTCGCCGCTGGGCTCGAGCAGCTGCGGCGGGACTATGTGGACAAGCTCGCCCATTCCGAGGTCGTCTGGACCGGGAACGCCGCCGATCTGAAGGTCGGCGCCTTCGGCCACAATATGCAGGCGCGCATAGACGTGCTCGCCGATTCGCTGCGCATAGAGGTCTGGCTGCCCTGGCTGCTGGCGGCTCTGGCGGGGCCGATTCAGACCGCGCTCGCCCATCGCGCCGGCGAGGCGCTGCGAATCGAGCACAAGCCGCAGGGCTGACCGATCAGCGTTTGCCAGCGGCGAGCCGCGCCGCGCGGCGGCGATAATATTGCAGACGAGTCGTGCGCAAGCTGTCGACGCCATGGCGGTCGATGCAGCTCGCCCAGGCCTCGAACTCGTCCCGCGTCAGCGAATAGCGCCGACAGACGTCGTCGAGCGAGACGACGCCGCTGCGCACAGCCGCCACCACCTCGGCCTTGCGGCGCACCACCCAGCGCGTCGTCGGCGGCGGCAGACAGGCGCAGGCGATTCGATTCGCGGCGTCGTCGCCGGCGGGATCGCATGTCGTCGGATCAAGCGTCATCATGGCGCCGCTCCACAAATGGAATTTTCGCATCACATCGCGAAAAACAAGCCGCCGCCTCGGGCGGCGAGATCTGTGACATTTCCAGCAAAGGTTGAAAAAAACGTTGCGGCGCGCGCAGGCGAGAGAGAAGAGCTTAACCACATCCGTTCGCGCCGCCGGCCAGCCGCCGCGCCATGGTTTAGACTAGGCTTCCATTCGCAATCGGAGGCGTCCCATGTCGAAAGCCCGGCTCGTCGCATCGATCGTCGTTGCAGGCGTCGCAATCGCGACCTCGGCGCTCGCAGAGCCATTCGCGCGGGACCACGAGGGCGGCGCGGGACCTTCGCGCGCGCAGGCCGCCGAGCAACGTCACGAGCTGTGGGAGGCGCGCGAGCGGGCGCGCGAGCAGCGCCGGCTTCAGCGCGAGCGACGCAGACAATCCGACGCCCTCGGCGCGAACGCCGGAGGCCCGGCGCCTTACGGCTATGGCGCGCCTTACGGCTATGGCGCGCCGTACGGCGGCTATGGCGGCGGCGATTACGTCGATCCGCCGCCGCGCCCGGCGCCGCCGCCCTCGCCGCGCGGGCTACACGACGGCCTCTGGTATTACTGACGCGTCGCCGGCTCGCCGCGCCGCTCCAACGCCGAGCTCACGATCTCCAGCGCGATGGCGAGCAACGCCTCTGCGTCATTGGGCTTGACGAAAACCTTGTCGGCGCCGGCCCGCATCGCCTCCTCATGGATCGAGGGCGCGGTGGAGGTCGTCAGCACGAACACCGGCAGATCCTTCAGCAGCAGCGAGCGGCGCAGCGACTTCAAGAACTTCACGCCGTCGAGCCGCGGCATGTTGAGGTCCAGCACCAGCACATCCGGGAGCTTGTCCGTAATCTCCTCGCGCGATACGAGAAAGATCGCGTCCAGCCCATTGTCGACCTGCTCGCATTCTATGTCGCGCTCCAGCAAGGAGCGCACGGAATCGAGGGCGCGCTTGAAAAGGAAGACGTCGTCCTGATCATCCTCGATGATCAATACGCGGCAGGCCCGATTCTTCGTCTCGACAGCGGACATCACAATCCCCATCTTCTCGACTTGCGCTCGTTTTTCCCACGCTGTTTCCTTAAATAGGATGCGGTCGCCCCGCGCGCAGCAACGAGCGCTGACAAATGCGCGCGACGAGGGGTGCGAGGATGAGCTTCGACAGCATAGGCGACGATCATTTTCGCCTCGCGGTAGAGTCGGCGCCTGCCGCCATGATCGTCAGCAGCGCCGATGGACTCATCCAATTCGTCAACGCGGAGACCGAGCGTATGTTCGGTTATCGTAGCGACGAACTGGTTGGAAAGTCCATCGATATTCTCGTCCCCGCGCGCATGCGGGCGGCGCATTCCTCCTTGCGCCAGAGCTTTCTTGCGCATCCGAGCAAGCGGCCGATGGGCGCCGGCCGCGATCTGAAGGCGACGCGGCGCGACGGCAGCGAATTTCCGGTCGAGATCGGGCTGACGCCGATCGAGAGCGAGAGCGGCGCGATCGTGCTGGCGACCGTGCTCGACATCACCGCTCGGCGCGAGGCGGAGAATGCGCTGTCGCAGCGCGCGGCGGAGCTGGAGCGCGCCAACGAGCGTCTGGCGCAATTCGCCTATGTCGCCTCGCATGATCTACAGGAGCCGCTGCGCAAGATCGCCGCATTCGCGGATATTCTCGAGCAAGCGATCTCCAGCGCCAATGAGACCGACATGAGCTACGCCAATAGCGTGATGCGCTCCTCGGCGATGCGCGCACGCGAGCTCGTCGACGATCTCCTCACCTATTCACGCGCGATCAATGATGCGCAGAATGTGCAGGAGCTCGATCTGCGCGACGAAATAGACCTCGCGGTCGACGACCTCTCCGAGGCGATCGCGGAGAGCGGCGCAAAGCTGAGCATAGAGGCGCCGCATGTCGCCTTTCGCGCCGACCGCTCGCAATTCGCGCGGCTGACGCATAATATCGTCTCCAACGCGCTCAAATATCGCAAGCAAGATTGCGCGCCGGAGATCGTCATACGGGCGACGCAGAGCGAGCGCGAGATCGTCGTCGCCTTCGCCGATAATGGCATAGGCTTCGAGAGCAAATATGCGCAGCTCGTCTTCGAGCCGTTCAAACGGCTGCATCCCAAGGGCAAATATCCCGGCACCGGCATAGGCCTCGCGATCTGCCGATCCATCGCCGATCGCCATGGCTGGCGGCTGTCGGTGACATCGCAGCCGGGACAAGGATCGACCTTTTATGTCACGATTCCGGCGGGACGAGCGAATAGCGAGTAGCAAGTCCTCGCACGACACGGAGATCTCATATGATCGACCTCCATTTTTGGCCCACGCCCAATGGCCACAAGATCACGATCTTTCTCGAGGAGGCGGGGCTCGCCTATAAAATCGTCCCCGTCGACATATCGAAGGGCGAGCAATTCTCCCCCGCCTTTCTCGCCATCTCGCCGAACAACCGCATGCCAGCCATCGTCGACCATGCGCCGGCCGACGGCGGCGCCGCGGTCTCACTGTTCGAATCCGGCGCGATCCTCGTCTATCTCGCCGAGAAGACGGGGCGCTTTCTGCCGAGCGATCTGCGCGGCCGCGCGCGCGTGCTCGAATGGCTGTTCTGGCAAGTCGGCGGGCTCGGCCCCATGGCGGGGCAGAACCATCATTTCCGCAATTACGCGCCGGAGAAGATTCCTTACGCCATCGATCGCTATGTGAATGAGACCAATCGCCTCTATGGCGTGCTGGACAAGCGCCTCGCGGGACGAGACTACATCGCCGATGATTATTCCGTCGCCGATATGGCCGCCTATCCCTGGATCGTTCCCTATGAGCGGCAGGGACAGTCGCTCGACGACTTTCCCAATGTGCGGCGCTGGCTCGAGACGATGCGCGCGCGGCCAGCGGTCGAGCGCGCCTATGCGAAAGGCGAGGCCCTCTCCCGCCCGCGCGACGGCTTCACGGAAGAGGAGCGCAAAATCCTCTTCGGCCAGACGGCGGCGAGCCTGCGCGGCGCCGTTTGAGCGCGCTCACTCGCCCTGCTTCTGGCGGCGCTTCTTGTTCCGCCAGGAGGCGAAGAAGATGATCGCGAGAAAGACATTGATGGCGAGGACCCATTTGTCGCTCCACGTCAAATAGCCCCAGATCGTGTGCAGATAGGACAATTCGCTCTCCCTTTGCGGGCGCTCGCCGCCCGCTTTTTTCATTTTCGCCGTCGCCGCGGCTCGGGTCTGGAATTTACGCGCATTGGCGCGCGCGATAAAGGCCCGGCGCTCATCCCGCCCGCAGCAGTTTCACCGCCTCGTCGCGCTCGAAGAGGTAGAGCAGAACCCTCAGCGCCTCGCCCCGCGGGCCGGAGAGGTCCGGGTCGCGGCGCAGCGTGAGCTCCACATCGTCGCGCGCTATGGCCAGCAGCCGCGCATGGGCGGTGAGATCGGCCAGGCGGAAGCCGGGCAGGCCGGATTGCCGCGCGCCGAGAATTTCCCCCTCCCCACGCAGGCGCAAATCTTCTTCCGCTATGCGGAAGCCGTCCTCGGTCTGGCGCAGCATCACCAGCCGCGCTTTGGCGGTCTCGCCGAGCGGACCTTTGTAGAGCAGCAGGCAGGAGGATTTGCCGGAGCCGCGGCCGACGCGCCCGCGCAGCTGATGCAATTGCGCGAGGCCGAAACGCTCGGCGTGCTCGATCACCATGACCGTCGCCTCGGGCACGTCGACGCCGACCTCTATGACCGTGGTGGCGACGAGTATGCGCGTTTCGCCCTGCTTGAACGCCTCCATTGCGGCGTCGCGCTCGGGCGCTTTCATGCGGCCGTGGACGAGGCCGACGATCTCGCCGAAAATGCGCGTCAGATCCTCGTGACGATCCTGCGCGGCGGCGAGATCGAGGTCCTCATTCTCCTCCACCAGCGGGCACACCCAATAGACGCGCGCGCCGGAGGCCAGAGCGCGGCGCACGCCCTCCACCACATCGCCGATGCGCGAGACCGGCAGAGCGCGCGTGTCGATGGGCGAGCGGCCGGGCGGCTTCTCGTCGAGGATGGAGCTGTCCATGTCGCCGAAATAGGTGAGCGCCAGCGAGCGCGGAATCGGCGTCGCCGTCATCACCAGAACATCGACGCTCTCGCCCTTGGCGCCCAGCGCCAGACGCTGCTGCACGCCGAAACGATGCTGCTCATCGACGACGGCGAGGCCCAGATCGGCAAAAGCGAGCTCGCTCTGCACCAGGGCGTGAGTGCCGATGACGATATCGACAGCGCCCGCCGCAATGGTCTCGTAGAGACGCGCGCGCTCGGAGGGCTTGGCTCTCCCCGTGAGCAGGCAGAGGCGCAGGCCGGCGGCTTCGGCGAGCGGCAGCAGGCGCTCATAATGCTGGCGCGCGAGAATTTCCGTCGGCGCCATCAGCGCCGCCTGCCTTCCGCATTCGACGACGCTGGCCATTGCGAGCAGCGCGACAATGGTCTTGCCGGCGCCGACATCGCCCTGCAGCAGCCGCAACATGCGCCGCGAGGACGCCAAATCCTCGCGTATCTCGACGAGCGCACGCTGCTGCGCGCCGGTGAGCGCATAGGGAAGCGCGGCTTCTATGACGCGCGTGATGCGTCCGTCGCCGGCGTTCTCGCGGCCGGGCTCGCGGCGCATTTTCGAACGGATGAGGCGCAGCGCCAATTGTTGCGACAGCAGCTCATCGAGCGCGAGGCGTTGGCGCGCCTTGCTGGCCGGCTCTATGTCGGCCGGCGATTTGGGGTTTTGCGCCGCGGCCAGCGCGCTCGCGAAATCGGGAAGGCCATTGGCCGCAAGCACCGAGGCGTCCTGCCACTCCGGCAGCTTGGGCAAGCGCTCCAGCGCGCCGGCGACCGCGCGCTGCACAAAGCGCTCTTGCAGCCCTTCCGTCAGCCCATGCACCGCCTCCGCCGGCGGCAGCTTGGCGAGGCCCGCCTCGTCCAGCACGCGATCGGGATGCACGATCTGCCGGCGCCCGTCATAGAGCTCGATCTTGCCGGAGACCCAGCGCGTCGCGCCTATGGGCAGGCTGCGCTCGATCCAATCGGCGTTGGAAAGGAAGAAGACCAGCTCGGCGTCGCCGGTGTCGTCCTCGACATGGACTTTGAACGGCGCCTTGGCGTAGCGCCCCTGCGGCTTGCGATGCTCGGCGACGCGCACCTTCAGCACGACCACGCGATCCGTCGGCGCTTCCGCGATGGTGGGACGCAGGCTGCGATCGACGAGATTGATCGGCAGATGAAACAGCACGTCGATGAGACGCGTCTCCTTGCCCGGCCGGGCGAGCAGCCGGTCGAAATGCTTGGCCGTCTTGGGGCCTATGCCCGGAAGGGCGGCGGCGCGGCCGAACAACGGATCGAGGATCGAGGGACGCATTCGCGCCTTTTCCCCTATCGCGAAGGCTTTGTCGAACGCGCTCTAATCCGGCAGCACGTCCGGCGTCTCCCAGGCGAGATGCTGCCCGCCGTCGACGGCGATCATCTGCCCGGTGACGCTGCGCGCCTCGGCGAGGAACACCACCGCGTCGACGACGCCGGACACATCCGCCGGACGGCGCAGCGGCACGCCGCGCGCTTCGGTCTCGAAGCCCTTCTGACCATGCACGGCGTTGGGAAACACCGGCCCCGGCCCCACGGCGTTGACGCGAATGCGCGGCGCGAAAGCCTGCGCCATTGTGCGCGTCGCCGTCCATAGAGCGGACTTGGCCAGCGTATAGGTGAAGTAGCGCGGCGTCAGACGAAACACGCGCTGATCGATGATATTGACGATCGCCCCTTCCGCTTCCTCCGGCAATTGCGCGGCCATGTCGCGCGCCAGCAGCAGCGGCGCACGCAGATCGACGGCGAATTGCCGATCGAAGACCTCGACCGAAAAATCCTGCGCGGCGTCGAGCTCGAACAAGGAGGCGTTGTTGACGAGCAGCGTCACCGGCCCGAAAGCGCGCGCGGCGAGCCCCATCAGCGCCTCTGTCTCGCGCGCGTCGGAGAGATCGGCGCCGACCACGGCGGCGCGGCCGCCCTTGGCGCGGATCGCCCCGGCCGCGAGTTCCGCCTCCTCTATGGAGCGATGCGAGGCGTGCAGCACCACCGGGCGCCCGCCATGCGCCAGCCGCGCGGCGATCGCCAAGCCGATGCGCCGCGCCGCGCCCGTCACCAGAACCGGCCCCGAACCGCCTGCGCCGCCAGCGCTCATCGCCCGAATCCCCATCTTGCCGCCGTACAAGGCAATTCTCACGCCGCGCCGACGCGGTCAATGCGTCGCCCAGACGTAACCACGGGCGATTTTACGAATTATTAGGCAACCTCAGCGGCCCTATGCGACGTGACGATCAAAATAGAATGGATAATGACGAAAATTGCTCGGTTAATTCTAAATATAACATGGTTTCGACACAATCAATACATTACCGCGCGCCGCGGTTTTGCTTCGCCGTGAGCGCGGGCTCGGGCGAGGAAAGGTTCCGTTAACGTGAACGATTTTAATTCGACTGAGCTCTGGCTGGGCCTTGCCCCTCGCCTGCGCCGAGTTTTGTGACCGCGAGCCCAACGCCCCGAAGGCGCGCGAATGTGGAGTCGAGTTCGATGAGACCTATGCTGCTTCCTGCGCTGCTGGCGCCCGCCCTGCTCTGCGCCGGCGCCTCCGCCCTCGCCGCCGATCTGCCGCGGCGCTCCGCCCCCGCCGCCGATTACTACAGCCCGCCGCCCGCCTTCACTTGGCAGGGCTTCTACATCGGCATCAACGGCGGCTATGCGCTGGGCTCGTTCCAGAACGGCAGCAGCAATCTGCTCGGCCAGCCGAACGGGTGGGTCGTGGGCGGCACCGCCGGCTATAATCTCACCTTCGCGCCCAACTTCCTCGTCGGCGTCGAAGGCGACTTCGATTTCAACAGCTCGAAGGACGGACGCTCGCCTTTCGTCGGCGTCTCCGGCAATGGCTCTGTCGACAACACGCTCACCATTCGCGCGCGCGCCGGCGTCACTGTCGATCGCGCTCTGCTGTTCGTCACCGGCGGCTTCGCCGGCAGCAACACGACGGCGAGCGTGAGCAACGCCTTCCAAGGCTTCTACGGCCAGCAGTCGAAATTCCTCGCCGGCTGGGCGCTCGGCGCCGGCATCGAATTCGGCGTCGCGCCCAATCTCTCCGCCAAGGCGGAATATCTCTTCACCTCGGTCGGCGGCGATCGCTATTTCGATTTCTCGGCCAATGCGCTGCAGACGAATATCGACACGTCGACGATCCGCGGCGGCCTCAACTATCATTTCTAGTCCATGACGACGCCGATCCCGTCGAAAGACGGGGTCGGCTCGCGCGCGCGCTTTCGATTCTTCAATGCGCGTGTGGCTTGCTCAACGCGCTGGCGCCGGCTTTGAACAGCAGATAGCCGACGATCGAGACCGCGACGACGGCGATCACCACGGCTTCGGTGAGCAAGGTGAAAACGATCGGATCATTGGCTCCGTAGGTGGACATTGCCGATTCCTCCAGTCGCCTGTGCGATATTTCGAGACGCCAGGCTTGCATGAGAGATTAGGCCTTCGCAGCGGAACACGGCGAGCGAGCGCGTGGCCGCAGCGTCAATCGACCGCAATCACGAAAATCTCGGACAAAACGCGACGAATTTGATTTTCGTCAAAAGACACATCGCTGCGTCGCATCGAAAGAAACGCACTCGCCGCTGCGGATCGGCGACATAGGTTCAACCGCGTTCGCGCACATTCGTTCCAAGCGCAGACGAAGGAGAACCGCATCATGAGCACAGTCGTCAGATTGTCGTTGATCTGCGCTTCGGCGCTCGTCATCGGCGCGCTCGGCACCGACGCCGCCGTCGCCAAGGAGAAGCGCTGTCGGCAAGTTTGCGAGGACAGAACCGAGTACGAGCCGCCGAAAGTCGAGCAGCCGACTTGCGAGCACAGGACGAGCTATGTGCGCCGCATCGTCGAGCGTCGGACGGTGTATGTGGCCCAGCCCGAGATGGTGGCGACGCCGGTGATCGCCTACCCCGCCTATACCTATGGCTATGCCTATCCGTACGGCTATAGCGGCTACGGAGGAGGCTACGGCGCCGGCTATGGCCTCGTCGGCGCGAGCTTCGGTGGCTGGGGCTGGGGCTGGTAGATTTGGCGGAGCCGCGGCGCGACCCGAATCGTCGCGCCGCGAGCGAGGCAGAGCGCGTTTGACAATGTCGAGGCCGCACCTGATAGTTCAAGCGGGGAATTTTTCAGGCTGACGAAGATGATCGACGAACATAGTGGCGAATTGCATGACAAATCCTCATCGAAGGATTTGCCGAAACTCTCCCGCCGTGGGCTGCTGGCGGGGCTCCTCGCGCTGCCCATCGCCGCGCTCGACGCCGGTTCCGCCAATGCGCAATATATCGGATTCGGCCCCTTCCGGCTGCATCTGCCGACAGGCGGCGGATATGGCGGCGGCTACAGCGGCGGCTATCGCCCGCGCAGACCCGCGCGCCATGTCGGCCACCATCAAAGCGGCGGCGGCGGCGGGCGTCACGCCTCACGGCGCGGCCGTCATGGCGGCAGCGGCGGCGGCGATAACGGCGGCGGAACGTCCACCAAAGGCGCGACAGGGCTCGGCAAGGCGGATTACTGATCCGCCCAGCGCAGCATCAATATTTGCCGGATTTGCGGAGCGCCTCGAGCGCCTCCGCGGCGCCCGGAAAATCCTGGGCCTTGGCGAGGCGAAACAGATCGCCCGCCTTTTTCGCGTCTTTCTTCAGCACATTGGGCACGCCCTTCTCAAAGGCCTTGCCCAGCCAGAATTGGCCGCGCGGATTATTCTGGTCCGCCGCTTTCTTATACCAGCGCAGGGCCTCCTCGACATTCTCGCCGCCGTCGGCGTCGCCGTTCTGATACATATTGCCGAGCACGGCCTGCGCCTCGGGAAAGTCTTTGTCGGCGGCCTTCTTGATCCATTTGAAGGCTGTCGGAAGATGTTGCGGTCGCCCCTGCCCTTTCAGCGCAATCATGCCGATGATGAATTGCGCCTCGCGCTCCCCTGAAGCGGCGAGCGACTCGCCGATCGACGAAGCGCGGTCGAACTCTTTCTCCTTCACCGCTCTGCGCAGATCAGCGATGGTCGAGGAGGCGCCGAGGGACGCCTGCTCGACGGTCGCGGTCTTCTGGCCGGGAACGGTCGAGGGCTGGCAATCGGCGATGCTGAAGCCCTCATTGCATTTGGGCTTGGCTGGCGGCGCATCATTCGTCAATGCGGCCGGACGCTCGATCTCGTTTCGCGCCGGCTTGATCTCGCCGGTCTGACCGAAATCCAAGGTCTTCGCCGTCTGGCGACGCTCGCTCTCGAGCTCCGCGGCCGCGCGCCGCTCGCGCTCCACCTTGTCGAGCTCGCGCTTCTTATTGACGCTATCGCCATCGCCGCCGAACAGAAGCGGCGCGACGGCCGCAAAGGCGACGACAGCCACCGACACGCCCTGCACGGCCGGATGCAGCGATTTGAATCGCCGCGCCAGCGAGGTCGAACGGCTCTTGGCGACGGCCAGCGCGACGGAGGGCAGAGAGGCGGCGGAGCCGGCGCTCGCGCTCGTCTGCGTCGCTTTGTCGAGAAGATGAGCGGGGCTCTGCACGATCGACGTGGCGTCGACGCGCAAGACGGTCGCGCCAATGGCGTCGCTGAAGGCGCGGATCGACGGATAGCGCTGCTCCGGCCGCTTGGCCAGCGCCTTCATGATCGCGGCTTCCAGCTCCGGCGTCACGCCGGGGATGCGCGGCACCAGCGGCGGCGGATCTCTGCCGATCTGCGCCTGCAGCAGTTCCACCTCGTCGAGCCCCGCGAAAGGCGCCGCGCCGGAGAGAATTTCGTAGAGAACGACGGCGAGCGCATAGAGATCGCTGCGCTCATCGCCCTCGCTGCCGCGACGCTGCTCCGGCGCCATATAGAGCGGCGTGCCGATCGCCGTGCCGGCGCGCGTCATGCGCACGCTGCCCTGCACGCGGGCGATGCCGAAATCCATGATCTTCACGCGGCCGTCATTGCCGATCATGAGATTGGACGGCTTTATGTCGCGATGGATGACGCCCATCTGATGCGCATAGGCGACGCCATCGGCCGCCTGCGAGATGATGGCCAGGCATTCCTTCACGCCGAGCGGGCCGCCGCGCTCGCGCAGCACATCGTCGAGCGCGCGTCCGCGCACCAGCTCCATCACCATATAGAGCTCATTGCCATCGGGCAGCAGCGAATAGAGCGTGGTGATATTGGGATGGTTGAGGCGCGCGAGGCTCTGCGCCTCCGCCTTGAAGCGCCCGACGAATTCGGGATCCTGCGTCAGCTCGGGGCGCAGCGATTTGATCGCGACCTCGCGCTCGATGAATGTGTCGAAGGCGACATGCACCTTGCCCATTGCGCCGGCGCCGAGAAGCTCGACGATGCGGTAATGGCCGATCATTTTTTGGTCGCTCATGACCTCATGCCTCTATCGAACGACGATGACGCGCGTCGGCGGCGCGCCGTCCGCGACGACGGAAATTTTCTGTGTCGCGGCTTGATCGCGCGCGCCGGGCGGCGGCGCGACGATCTGAAACACGCCGACGGAAATATTGTCGTGCCCGCCCGCCGCGAGCGCGGCCTCCACCAGCAAATGGCAGGAATCCTGCGGCGCGCGATCGGGAACGACGGCGGCGAGCTCGGCCTCGGAAACCAGATTGGAGAGGCCGTCCGAGCATAGAATGATCGCGTCGCCGATCGCGAGCGGCAGGCCCTCCGACCAAATGGTCGGCGCCACCTCCTTGCGCGTTCCGACCGCCTGCAGAATGACATTGCCGCCGGGGCTGCGCTCGGCCTCCGCCTGCGTCATCACGCCCTCGCGCACCAATTGCGCGTGGAGCGTCTGATCGTCGGAGAGCTGCGTCACCTCGCGGCCGCGCAAGATATAAGCGCGGCTGTCGCCGACATGAGCGAGCCACAGTCTACCGTCGCGAATGACGACGGCGGTGCAGGTCGTGCCCATGCCCTTGCATTCGGGCTCGCGCACGCTCTGCTCGAATATGGCGCGATTGGCGGCCTCGAAAGCCGCCTTCAGCGCGCGCGGCGGCTCGACGTCGAGCGAGTAGAACACCCGGCGCACGACTTCCGTCGCGAGCGCGCTCGCCACCTCGCCGGCGGCGTGTCCGCCCATTCCATCGGCGACGATGGCGAGATAGCCCTGTCTCGCCTCCGGCGCATCGGGCGCCGGCGCGACAAAGGCGACGCTGTCCTCATTGGAGGAGCGCACGCGGCCGACGTCGGTCCGCATTGCGCCGACAACGCGGAAAGCGCCCAATGGAGCCTCGCGCCCCGTCGCCATTTTCCCGACCTTCGATCAGTTGCGCTGCGCGCGCAGCAGGTCTCGCCCGAATTTGATCGGCACGGCGAGCGTCACGCGCGCGTCGCCGCGGCTGCGGCTGTAGGTGAACAGGCCGATGACCTTGCCATTGGCGTTGAACACCGGGCCGCCGCTATTGCCGGAGCCCGTGGCCAGCACGCTGAGCTGAATGCGCTCGCCGGCGCTGGTCAGCGTGACGCCGTCCTTCTCCTTATAGCCAGTGGAGAGCTTGGATACGATGCCATCCGTCACCGTCGCCTCGGGAATGACCTCGTTCTGAACGCGTGTCAGGCCGTTCTCGACCGTCACCTGACGCTGAACATTCTCCACCGAAATGCCCGGATAGCCGAGCACGATGACCTTTTCGCCGATCGTCACCTGATCGTCGTCGGCGAGCTCGACCTTGTCGAGCAGCTGCGGCGAGTCGATCTTGATGAGCGCGGCGTCGGAATCCGCGGAAGCGCGCACCAGCGCCGCATTGACGCCGAGCCGCGCGCCGGGAAAACGCACCTCGAGCTGCTCGTTGCGGCCCTCGAAAGTGCGCTGCTCATTGCGCGTCATGTCGGGGATGTTGTTGCGGCCGATCGGAATGGCGACGCTCGACGGGAAAATGACGCCGCCCGCTTCCGGCACCCACATGTTCAGATCGGCGTAGTCCTCGGATTCGAGATCGATGACCCCGATGGGCTTTCGCACCTTCGCATTCTTGGCGCCGGGGCCGCCGCCGAGATCGAACACATAGCCGAGGCGCGGCGAATCGTAAGTCACCTTCCAGCCGGCGGCGACATGCTTGTTGGTGAGCAGATAGCCCTGCTCGCTGATGACGAAGCCGGAGCCCCGCCCGGCGCCGGCGATCTGCAGATTGGAGCGCTGATCGTCCTCGAGCGTCAGCCAGCGCACGACCTTGCCATTGGGCAGGCGCACATAGGCGGGCAGCGTGTCCTTTCCGAACCGGAAGGTCTGATGGAAGATCGGCTTGCCGGTCTGCGTGTCGAAGAGACGCCAGCGCAGATCGATGCGCGCGGTGGCGTTGGAATATTTATTGTAGATGTCGAGCGGCGTCATGCCGATCAGATTGGTCTTCACCTCGCCCTGCAGCGCGGCGCTGCGCTGATCGGCGTGCTTGGCGTCCGCCTTCACATCGGCGAGATCGGCCTGATGGCGCTCGTCATCCTTGATCTGCTTCCAATAGACGGCGCCGCCGCCGAGCGCGATGAAGGCGAGCAGTCCCGCCGCCACGGCGCCCCAGGTGCGGCTCACCGAGCGGCGCTCCTCGACGATCAGCCGCTGCACCGTCTCCTGGCCGACGCCGACCTTGTGCGGGGGCGCCTCAGTCGATGTCGAGCTTACCTGGGCGACGGCGGTGGAGGCCGCCGTCTGCGCCGTCTCGATCAGCCGGGTCGCAGCGGAATCGTCTATTCCGATGACGCGCGTGCGCGCCGCGAAGCTGGCCGGCCGCGGCTGCAGATCGAAGGCGAATTTCGGGCCCTTGGCGCCGCCGAGCTCGATCTTGTCCTCGGGCAGCAGCTCCGCGTCTTGCGAGATGCGCTGGCCGTTCAGGAAAGTGCCATTGCTGGAATTGAGGTCGATCAGCTTGAACTTCAGATCGTCGCCTTCGCCCTCGATGCGGATGACGGCGTGCTGCCGGCTGACGACGCCGTCTATGGTGGGGTCGAAAGCGATTTTCGATGTCGGATCGCGGCCGATGGTGATCTCTTTCAGATCGCCGATCGGAAGCTGCTCGATCTGATTGGCCTTCGACCCAGACAAATGCCGAATGACGACGCGCTCGACGACTCCACCCATAGCCCCGCCCCTGAAAAAAAACAGCGACTTTGCGTCAACGCGCGAAAAAACAAAACAAAGCGCCCGCGTCGCCCCCAATTACAGAATACCAGCGGCGCGCGGCCCATCGCAAGAGGCGTTCCGCGGCCTCCGGGGCGCCGACTTGCGCCGAGCCGGCCGATCGTATAGCAGGTTCCTCTGGACGATGAGCGCGGAGTCCCTCGCCCGATGAGCAAGAAGCCGTTGAACTTGGTGCATTTGTCGACCCTGATCGCCGTCGCGATCCTGGTCGGCACGGAGCTCGTCGCGACCTCCTGGGCCGCCGGCTGGGCGCTCGGCGGTCTGTTTCAGCTCGACCCGGCCGTGAGCCGCATTTTCGAAATCGTCTTCGCGCTGGCCGGCTTGGTCGGCCTGTATTTCTTCATGCGCACAGCCGTCCGCCACGAGCCTATCCGCTGATTTTTCGACCCTAGGCCGACGACAGGCGCTTCCCCGCCCCGCGAGGTTCCCTGCATGATCGACGACACGGATCGCCGCTCCTTCCTGAAGGCCGCGGCTGCTACGGGCGCGCTCGGCGCGATGAGCGCGAATGAGGCCGCGGCCCAGCCTGCCCCCGGCCGTCTCGACCTCGGCCCGGCCGAGCCCTTCTCCTTCGAGCGACTGAAGGAGACAGCCCGCCGCCGCGTCGCGGAGCCTTTCCGCCCGCCGAGCCAGCCCGATCCGCAGATCACTTCCAAGATCGACTATGAGGCCTGGGGCAAGATCAGCTACGACACGAATTACGCGCTCACCACGGGCGCCGGCCGTTTCCCGGTCGAATTCTTCCACCTCGGCATGTTCTTCAAAAAAGCCGTCCGCTTCTATGCGGTCGAGAACGGCCAGGCGCGCGAGGTGCTCTACAACCCCAAATATTTCGACATGCCGGAGGATTCGATCGCCCGCCAGCTGCCGCCGGGCGCGGGCTTCGCCGGCTTTCGCATTCAGGAGCCGAAAGACGGGCCGCTCGACTGGCGCAAGAATGATTGGGCGGCTTTTCTCGGCGCCTCCTATTTCCGCGCCATCGGCGAATTGCGCCAATATGGGCTCTCTGCGCGCGGCGTCGCGCTCGACACTTGGGCGCCCGATCGGCCGGAGGAGTTTCCAGACTTCACCAATATCTATATCGGCCCGGAGACGGAAGACGGTCTGCCGCTGCATCTCTTGCTCGAAGGCCCGTCCATCGTCGGCGCCTTTCGCATTTTGGCGAAGCGCGGCAAGGGCGTCGTGATGGACGTCGACTGCTCGCTGCATTTGCGCGGCTCCTTCACGCGCTTCGGCATAGCGCCGCTCACCTCCATGTATTGGTTCTCCGAGACCAAGAAGCCGACCGCCGTCGATTGGCGGCCGGAGGTGCATGATTCCGACGGCCTCGCAATGTGGACCGGCCGCGGCGAGCGTCTATGGCGCCCGCTCAACAATCCCGACCGCGTGATGGCTTCCGCCTTCGCCGACGAAAATCCGAAAGGCTTCGGCCTGCTGCAGCGCGACCGCAATTTCGATCACTATCTCGACGGCGTTTTCTATGATCGCCGTCCGAGCGTGTGGATCGAGCCCAAGGGCGATTGGGGCAAGGGCACGATTCAGCTCGTCGAGATTCCGACCGACGACGAGATCCACGACAATATCGTCGCAATGTGGGTGCCGGCGAAGCCCGCCGTTCCCGGCTCGTCTTTCGACTTCTCCTATCGCCTGCATTGGCTCGCCGATGAGCCCGATCCGACGCCGCTCGCACGCTGCGTCGCGACGCGGCTCGGCAATGGCGGCCAACCCGGCAAGCCACGCCCCAAAGGCGTGCGCAAATTCATGGTGGAGTTTCTCGGCGGACCGCTCGAGCGTCTGCCCTTCGGCGTGAAGCCGGAGCCGGTGCTGTGGTCGTCGCGCGGATCCTTCTCCTACATCTACACGGAAGCCGTATTCGACGGCGTGCCGGGACATTGGCGCGCGCAATTCGATCTGACCGTCGACGGACATGATCCTGTCGAGATGCGGCTCTTCCTCGCGCATAAGAACGAAGCGCTGTCGGAGAACTGGCTCTTCCAATATCACCCGTTCTGAGGCGCGTCAGCGCGCCTCCAGGGCGACGTTTTCCGACATCCGAGCAGGATAGTCGCCCTCGCGCAGAAGGCGCGCCAGCGCCTCTGCGGAGCGGCGCCAGGACAATATGTCGCAGGTCGGCGGGGCGAGTGGAGAGGCGAGCGCCTCCTTCAGCCGGGCGAGCAGAGCGTCGCTGTCGCCCGCATCGAAGTAGGACGCCCAGTCGCCGCCGACCTCGCGAAAGACGGGAATGTCGCTCGCTATGGCGCGCGCGCCGAAATGCGCCGCCTCGACGAGCGGCAGGCCGAAGCCCTCGGCGATGGAGGGAAACACGAGCGCATGCGTCCGCTCGTAGAGATAGCGCAGATCGGCGTCGTTCGCGCCGCGCAGCCAGAACAAGCGTCGGCCGAATTCAGGATGCTCCAGAATTCGCCGCTCGAGCGCGCGCACATTCCAGCCTTTCGAGCCGACGATGACGTAGCGGACATCGGCGCCCTGCTCCCACCAGCGATCGAAGGCTCCGAGCGCGACCGCATGGCCCTTGCGCGGCTCCAGCGTGCCGACGCTCAGAAAGAGCGGCTGTCCTCCCGCCGCGGCCTCGACAGCGTGCGGTGAAGGCGTCTCGTCGCCGGGCGCGCGAAAATCCGCGCCGAGCGGCCACCAGCCGAGCCGCAAGCCGCGCTTGCACGGCAGCCCATGGTCCTGCGCATAGGCCTGGAAATCATCGATGACCGCCTTGGAGATGCCGACGATCGCGTCACTCTCGCGAATGAGGAGATCGAACCATTCCACAAAGGCCCGATGCGCGGAATTCGTCACCACGGAGGGATAGAGGATCGGAATGAGATCGTAGAGACAGCCGATCGTCTCGCCGCCGGCCCGCGCGACAATTTCGATCATTCGCGAATATTCCGCCGTGAGGTGCCAGCCGGCGTCGAGCAGAAGAAATTTATCGCCGGCGGCCGGCGTCACCTCGTCTGGAAGATTGTCATTTGTGAAATGGGAAAAGAGCCGCCCATCCTCCATGAAGACGGGAATTCCGGCGCCGCTCTCGACCATGGCGCGCGCGATCTCGCGAACGACGCGCTGAATGCCGGTGCGGCCTATGGTGCGATGCGTCGCCGTCATATCGACGAGCAGACGCGCCTGCGTCGCAGGCGCCGGAATATCGCCGGCGAGCGCTGTGCGCCATGCTCTCGCCTTCTCGCCGCTCGGCTTGCGCCATACGCCGTCATGCAGGCGGCCGAGGCCGAGCAGACGCGTCACCGTCCAGTAGAATTCGCGGGCTCGCGCATAGAGAAATTTCGTGGCGTCATCGACCTCGCTGCGCGCGAGCTCGTCGATCTCCGCCTTCATCTCCTGCAGAAGATAGGCCTCTATACGGCCATCTCCCGACCTTCTTTCGACCATTTGCTCGCGACCTCGCTGCCGTCGTCGCGACAATAGCGGCATGGCCGGGCAATTCCAAACGCGCTTTCAGCGCCGATAGGGCCCCGCATGCGTCCCCGCGGGGCCTCGAATGCAGAGACGCCGACCGTGATCGCCGATGGATCGCGGCCGGCGTGGCGAGAACAAAAATGTTCCGCTCAGCCCCCGTGGGAAATGATGGGGGCGAAATGAACCAGGGTGATGATCAGCGCGATCGCGCCGATGAACCACGCCAGCGACTTGACGATGTCCTTCCCAGAGGTCTGCAGAGCCATTTTCTTCTCCATTGGTACGCCGCCGCTCGTTGTTTCGAATTGGCTGCGCGCAGAGGCGTCAGGGGTCGCAGCTTGACCTATCGAATGGCGACATATCGCGTCGCGCGCAAGTTAATTTTTCGAGCAGCTTCGGGAAAAGGGCTCACTGCGCCGGCTGCGGCTCGCCCAGCCCCGGCTGCGCCTCGCCCTGGCCCTTCTGCTCCTCATGGCCCGAACGATGATCCTCGACCGGCGCGTCGCCGGCCTGTGGCGTCCGATGCGCCTTCTCCCATCTCTCCATCGCTTCCGCATCATGCGCATGCGCGGCGTCGGGCGCGTCGATCGCCGCATCGATGAGCAGCTCGCCGGCCTTCTCGAACACGAGAGTGAGCTCGAAGCCCCAGCCGACGGGGTTGATCTTCTTTATGCCGGAGAGATGGACGAAGGAGGCGCCCGGCGCGAGCGTCACCTTCGAGCCCGTAGGAAGGAAAATCGCATCGGTGGCGACCGCGAATTGAGGAGCGACATGCAGATCGAAGCCGCCGATCTCGGGAGATTTCACTCCGATGAGACGATCGGCGGCGTCGCTACGATTATAGACGACCATGAACAGATTGGCGTCGCTCTCGCCGTCGCGCGGCGCGCGCAGCCAAGGATGCTCCACCTTGATGCCGCCTTTTTCATATTCATGCGCGCTCACGCGAGAAAGGCCGCTCGCAGCCAGCGCAGCGCCTCCGGTCAAAAGCAGAACGCGCCGTCGATCGATAGACATGCTCGCCTCCCTTTCGGCGCGCCGCAGGAGTCGCGGCGCCACACGCAATGACGGCGAAGGCGCCGCGATCACGCGCGCGGCGGCTTCGCCTTGAAAGAGTTTTTGTACCAGAGACCGAATCCGACCAGTCCCAGCCCCGCAAAAAAAGTCGCGATGGTGATGTCGCGGCTTTCGGTCTCACCGACGGAGAAGGGAAAGCGCGAGACATATTCTTTCGTCCCGTCGTCGGTCTTCGCCTTGACCAGGCCGATGAACTTTCCCTTGTTCTTGAAGTCGTATTCGAAGTTGAGCGTGCCGGTGCGATATTTCTTCGCCGGCACATAGGTCTCGGTGTTTTTCTCGAGGTTCTCGTCGTCGCTCGCCTGACCGACATCGCGCAGAATGCGGATCTCCAAATTCATGTCGCGCAGCTCGTCCTGCACGGCGTCGAGGACGATGATCGTCGGGCCGATATCGGGAATGTCGTCGCAGAATTGCTCGCGCGACTTCAGCGGCTGATAGCCGGTAAAATTCATCTGATCGGGTCCGATCTTCATCTTGCATTGGCCTTCGTCGATGCTGACGCCGCCATGCGCCTGCGCCTGCGTCGCCATGCCGATGAAAATCGCCGCGGCAAAAAATCGAACGATCATGTCTCTCTCCCGATCGCGCGTCTTTGAAGGGGCGCGCTTTTCCCCGAGCGCCGCCGCCGCATCGGCTGCTCATCGTGACACGATGAATATAGATCGTATAGCGATATAAATGCAAGCGCGCGCCCGCTGCGCCGCATGGCCGCGCCGGTCCCGGGCGGAACGCCTTGACCCCGCGCGGGGCGAAGGCCATCATGGGCGCTTGGCCGAAGATCGCGGGCAGCGAATCCGAGGAGAATGAGAAAAATGTCGACGGCGCTCGAGAGCCGCCCTCAGGAAGCCGAAGACGACGGACGCCCCTCCGAGGAGGAGCTTCGCGCCCTCGCCGATTTTCGCTATGCGCTGCGGCAATTCCTCGCCTTCAGCGAGCAGGCGGCCGCGGATGTCGGCCTGACCACGCAGCGCTACCAGGCGCTGCTCGCCATCAAGACGTTTCGCGAAGGGGCGCATATCAGCGTCGGCGAGCTCGCCGAGCAATTGCTGATCCGCGATCACAGCGCCGCGGAGCTGGTCTCGCGCCTCGAGCAAGCCAAGCTCGTCAAGCGCAAGAACGACCCTCTCGATCGGCGTCGCTCGCTCATCGTGCTGACGGCGCTCGGCGACCGTCGGCTGGCGCAGCTCGCTTTCGTGCATTTGCGCAAGCTACGCGCCGAAAAAAGCGCCTTTCTGCATCTCTTCGACACGCAATCGGACAGCGAGCCGCAAGATCAGACGCCGCGCTGACGCGGCGGCTTCACGCGGCTCGACGACCCCCGGAGCCGTCTTCGTCACGGCTCCGAGAGACGAGCGGCCGGATCAGGACTGCGAAGACGACCACGGACGCATGAAGCTCAGCACCGTCGCGCTCAGCGTGCTGCCGGTGAGCACGACCGTCGCGCCGAGCGCCAGCAGAGCCACGAGATTGAGCACGAGATCATTGGTGTTTCCCGCGACGGCGAGAACGCCGAGCACGATCGCGGCCAAGCCGGCCAGAGCCTGAATGCCCGCCGAGCCAGAAGCCATCTCGCTCGCCAGAAACTCGCCGCCGATATTCTGCGACTGCGCGGCCTCGCTCTTCGCCTGCGCATGGCGCAGCGTGTAGAGATGCCACACGGCATTGCTGCTGAGCACGAGCGCCGTGCCGAAAGCGATCGTCGCGATCGGGGTCAGCACGCCGGAATTGATGCCGAGCAATGAGAGAACGCCGAGCACAATTCCCGCCGCTCCCACGAGGAAGACGGCCGAGAGGCTACCGCCTCCGAAATGCTCGAAATTCGCAGTCTTCGCGCCCGCAGGGAACATGATCTGCGCATATTCCGACAGCATCGCGCCGCCTTGAATGAGCAGAGCGACGCCGAACACGATCGTCGCTATGCCGGCCATGAGCGGCGGATTGATTCCGGCGAGCCCACACACGGCGAGGACTATCGTTGCGATGCCTCCCACCGCATCGACGAGGCCGCCATAGACTGCGGCGTTTTCTTGCGCTGTCGCCTCTCGGAAGGTCATGGACATGAGGATCTCCGTTCCTGCAGCCCGTCCTGCAACCCCGCGAAGCATCTAGTCGCGCTGTCCGAGCCGGCAAGAGCGACGATCGCGCCCGTCGACGCGAGCGTCGCCATATCCTCTCCGACAGCGGAAAGCCGCAGGAACCAATCTTCGTCGAATGTGTTCAGTCGAGTCGGGGATTTGTTTTGTCGGGCGAAGGGCCCCATTGGCGACGGAGGGCGTGATGAAATACAGAACTCTCGAAGAAATAACCAAGCTCGCGGGCGTCGAGCCTGTCGAGGCGAAGCGCGAGCAGACGTCGCTGCGTCGCGCGCGCTTGGAGCGGCTCGCGGCTCTCATCGAAGCGCATGTCGGACGCATCCGCCTCTTCTCGATGATGGAATATGTGCCCGTGAAGGAGCGCGTGAAGCTGCGTCAGGACGAGTCGCCCTTGTCGATCGCCTTTCGCGACGCCGCCTTTCGCGAGGAAGGCTTGAAAGGCGACAAGCTCGGCGATGCGATCGATTTTTTCCAGCTCTCCATGCGCGAGGCGCATCACATTTTCTGCGATTGCAATTATTCCGGCGCGATCACGCCCGGCGCCGTCGCCGCTCGCGCCCGCTCCGTCGCGGAGAAGAAATCGCTCGGCGAGCTGTGGCGCAGCTTTACGCAGCGTCTCGGCTTCGCCTGATTGGATATTGGACTGACTGGATAAAGCTGGATCAGGCCGCCGCCACGCGGCGGCCTCCGTTCATCAGAACGAATGGCGCGCCGGACAGGAGAATGTCCAGCGCGGCCAACGACTGATGTCGTCCATTCACCGAGAGCCGCGGCAGCGACATGAGACGCCCGCGATGCTCGGGAAAGATCATGCCCGGACGCGTCGTCACGGCGCTGGCGAAGCCGAGCCGCGCCGCGAGCTCGAACTCGCGTCGCGCCGCCGAGGTCGCATCGCCGACCGGGTAGCAAAAATGCGGGACGGGCCGTCGCAGCTCGGACTCTAGGCGCAGCCGACTCTCGGCCATCTCATAGATCGCGGCCGCGCAATCCACTTTGGCCAGTCGCGCATGCGTCACCGAATGCGCGCCGATCGTCGCCAGCGCATGATCGGCCAGCGCGCGCAGCTCGCTCCATCCGAGGCACAGCCGTCGCGTGAGCGCGTGAGGCTCGATGCGCGCCTCGGCAGAGAGAGCGGTGACGACGCGCAGCAGTTCCGCCTCGTCGCCGCCGCGCAGCTGCGCATAGACTTCGGCGAATGCGAGACGCTTCTGCGCCGCCGTCGCCGCCGCGCAACAGATGCGCTTGCCGCCGGCGATGACGTCGAGACGATCGAGGCGTCGGATCGCCTCCTCCAGTTCCACCCACCACAGCCGCGCGGAAGCGTCCGCGTAACCCGCGGTGATATAGAGCGTGAATGGCGCATTATGGCGCTCCAGCACCGGTAGCGCATGCTCGACGAAATCGCGATAGCCGTCGTCGAAGGTGAGAACGGCGAAGGGCGCCGCCTCGCCGGCGCGCAGCCGCGCGAGCGCCGTCTCCAGCGAGACGATGTCGACGCCGCGCTGACGCAGCCGCGCAATCAGCGCGTTCAAAAATTCCGGCGTGATCTCCAGCGGCTGATTGGGCTCGAAAGCCTGCTCGAGCCGCGGCCGCACGCGATGGAACATCAATATCGCGCCCAGCCCGCGCGTATAGGGCTCGGCCAGGCGGTGCGCGCCGCTCGCGCGGAAGAATTCCATTCCCGCCTCTATGGCCATTCGACGCCATTTCGTCACCGCCCAGCGCCTCCCCGCGCATTTCTTATTTCTGCGTCCACCATCTCGAGGTCTCGTTGACCTTTCCTTGCTAGTGTCGCGAAGAAACGCAAACATCAGCAATGCGGCGACGATATGGTTAACGCAAGAGCAGAGAATCTCACAGAAGAAAGCCTCATGGAGCAGTCGCGACCAGAGACCACCATGGATAGAATCTCGCTCGACGTCTTCTCCTCCTTCGAGGCGGCGCGCGCGGATTGGGAGGTTCTGTTCGCCAATGCGCCGGCCAGCGCCTATCAATCTTTCGGCTTCGCGCGCGACTGGTTCGAGACTTTCGGACGCGCGCGCGGCCTCACCCCGATGATCGTCGTCGCGCGACATGGCGACGGCGCGCGCCCTCTCGCGCTGCTCGCGCTGGCGAGGTCGCGTCTCGGCCCGCTGCCGATCGCGCAATTTCTCGGCGGCAAGGAGAGCAATTTCAATCTCGGCCTTTTCGCAGCGGATATGCGCCTCGACGCCGAGGCGCTTCGCGCTCTGCTGCGCCGCGCCGCGCGCGTGGGCGGCGTCGATCTCTATCGTCTCGGCAATCAGCCGCAGGCTTTCGAAGGCGTCGCCAATCCCCTCGCCCTGCCCGGCTCGAGCGCGAGCCCGAGCTTCGCCTATGGGACGAGCCTTCCTGCGACAGCGGGCGAGCTCGATGCGCGCTTCTCCGCCGATGCGCGCAAAAAGCTGCGCAAGAAGCAGGCGCGGCTCGAGAAGATGGGCGCGCTCGTCTTCGAGCATGGCGCGACAGGAGCGCGCGCGAGAGAAATTCTCGAGGCGCTGCTCGCGCAAAAGGCGGAGCGCTTGCAGGATCCCTCCTTTGCGAGCGGCGCCATGCGCGACTTCGTGCTCGGCCTGTGTGGCGGCGCGCTCGAGGTCCATGCGCTGACGCTGGACGCGCGCATCATCGCGACCTATGCGGGCTTCACCCATCGCGGGCGCTTTTCGGCGATGCTCAATTCCTTCGTGGCGGAGGAAGAGATCGCACGCTCCTCGCCCGGCGATCTGCTGCTGCATTCGCTGCTGCGCGATCTTCTCTCGCGCGGCGTCGCGCGCTTCGATCTCGGCGTCGGCGAGGCGCGCTACAAGAACGCCGTCTGCGACGAGACGATCGCGCTCGTCGACACGCTCGTTCCAGCGACTCTGCTCGGCGCGCTCGCGGCGCCCGCGCTGTCCGCGCTCATCCGCGCCAAGCGCGCGGTGAAGCAGAATCCGCGTCTTCTCGCAAAGCTCACCGAGTTGCGCAGACTCGCGCGCTGACTTTATGCGGCCGAAGCGTCGGCGGAAGCGGTCTCGTCCTCGAACAGAAAGGCGTCGCTGACGCCCGCTTGCGCCAGTTCGTCTATCACCGCCTCGGCCGCGCGCTCGGAGCCGCTCACCAGAACGATATCGAAGGACGGCGCGAGGAACATGGCGCGATCATAATCGCGCGTGGCGAAGACGATGAAATCATAGGTCTGCGCCAGCGCCTCCAGCACGGGCTCGGCGTCCTGGTCATAGTCCGCCGCGGCGCGGCCGCCCGGCATCACATGCAAACGCGAATCCGCGTCGCGATGAATGGCCTCGGCGAAGGTCGCGGCGCCGCTCGAGAGATCGGCGAGACCGAGCGGCCGGGCGCGATCGACATCGAGGATCAGCCGATCATAGAGCTCGCCCCGCTCCCGCGCATCGGCCGCGACGATGATGGCGAGGCCACGCCGCGCGAGCGCGCGCGACAATGTCACAGCGCTGTCGAAACTATGCTCGGCGTCGGCGCAGCCGACCACCAGGACCTTCACCGAGAGCGTCGCCATGCGCGCCGCATCGATCTTTCCGACAACGCTCGATCGATAGGCGCGCGTCGATCTGCTCTCGAGCTTGGGTGTGCGCGCCGGCGCCAGGCGCGTCCGCGGCTCGGAGACGAGGCTCGCCGTCGGCGAAGGCGACTCCTCCTCTTCTTCTTCGTGCTCGACAAAGGTCGGCTCGCGCCGATCGCCGGCCGCGATACGAGCCTTGGGCGGCGCCTCCAGCTCCTCATCCTCGCGCTCCACGAGGCGCGGCGCCGAAAGCGGAGGCGCAGCGCGTACGCGAGCGCGGCCGCTCAGCAGCTCGATCGCGACGATCGATCCGGCGGAGAGAACAAAAGCGGCGATCGTCGCGAATGCGGTGATCGGAACCTTCTTCGGAAAGGAGGGAATCGGCGGCGCGACGGCGCGCTGAATGACGCGGGCGTCGGCGGGCGAGGCCTTGGGCCCCTCGCGCGCCAGCGCCTCCTGATATTTGGCCGAATCCGCCTCGAGCTGATCCTTGAGCACGCGCGCGGCGCGCTCGAGCTCGCGCAGCTGCACCTCATCCACGCCTGCGGCGCCGGCGACGCGCTTCTGCTCGTCCATCGCCCGCACGAGATTTTCGACGCGCGCGGAAGCGATATGCGCCTCATTCTCCAAAGTGCGCGCGGTGCGCTCGGCGGCGCGACGCCAATCGGCGTCGAGATCGGCGAGCTGCGCCTGCAGCTCCTTTATGCGCGGATGGCCGGGCAGCAGCGTGCGCGATTCGAGCGCGAGCTGAGCACGCAGTGACACGCGATGCTCGCCGATGCGGCGGATCATCTCATTATTGGCGACGTCGGGAATTTCTCCCACGCGATTTTGCCGAAGCATGTCGCGCACCAGCTTGGCCTTGGCCTCGGCGTCGGCCTGCGCGGTGCGCGAGATAGAGAGCTGATTGGTGAGATCGCCGAGCTGCTGCGTGGCGATCGTCATATTATTCGTGCCGGCGAACAGGCCGGAGCGCGAGCGGAACGCCTCCACCTTGGCCTCTGCCCGCGCGAGCCGCTCGCGCAGATCGGCGACCAGCGGGCTCAGCGATTGTGCGGCGTCGCGGGCGTTCTCGCGCTTCGCCTCGCGTTGGATGTCTATATAGAAGGAGGCGATGGCGTTGGCGGCGCGCGCCGCGAGATCGGGATCGCGCGCGGAAAATTCGATCTGTAGAACGCGCGTCTTGGTCGGCGAGAGCACGAGCAGCTTGTCGAAATAGGCGTCCAGCATGCGCTCTTCCGGCGCGAGCTTGGACGGATCGCGCGTCAGCCCCAACATCACGCCGATCTTCGTGCCGAGCCCGAGGCCATTGGCGATCGGATCGAATTCGGAATTGCCCTGCAGATCGAGCGATTTCAGCACGCGGCGCGCGAGATCGCGCGAGGTGAGCATTTGAATCTGGCTCTGCACGGCCTCGGCGTCGGGCGCTGCGGCGGGGTCGGCGCGCTCCTTATCGGCGCGGGTCAGATAGCTCTCTTGATTCTCGAGCAGAACGCGCGCCTCGGCCGTGTAGCGCGGCTTGACGATATTGACGAAAGCCAGCGCCCCGACAAAGGCCGCGAGCGTCACGCCGATGACGATGCGGCGGCGGCGCGACAAGGCGTCGACGATCTGTCCGAGATCGATCTCGCCGGTCGAGACGTCCCCATGCGAAATCTCGCGCGATATCTCGCGTCCCGTCTCGCCCCGCGGGCTCCCCGCGTCATCGTGAGGGTGGCCGAAACTCATCTCGCGAACTCCAATTGGCGCTCGGACCTTGTACCGAGATTATGGTTTCCGCGGGGTTAACCGCGGCGAGACGGCGCCATTGAAGAGGCGACGAAGCGGCTCGCGACGATCAGGCTTTGTTAACCATGAACCGTTAAAAAATTTTCCCGGGACACGTTCTTAAGCTGTTCCTCGAGCCCGAGATTCTAAATGCCGAGATATGGCTTTCTCCTGTTCTGGCTGATGATGTGCGCGACATTGTCGGGATGCGCCCTGCCGGGCGCCTATATTCCAGAGCTTTTGACCTCCTCCACCGAGGAGCCCTACACGCTCGCCGCCGGCGATCGGCTTCGCGTGATCGTCTTCGGCCAGGACGCGATCTCCAACAGCTACACGGTCGACGGCTCCGGCCATATTTCGATGCCGCTCATCGGCATCGTTCCGGCGGCCGGCCTCACGACCCAGGCGCTGCAACATGAAATCGCCGCACGCTTGCGCAACGGATTCATCCGCGACCCTCGCGTTTCGGTGGAAGTCGAGGCGTATCGTCCCTTCTTCGTGCTCGGAGAAGTGATGAGCGCCGGACAATATCCATTCGTCGAGGGTCTCACCGTGCAGAAGGCGATCGCCATAGCCGGCGGCTTCAACCCGCGCGGCTATCAAGGCGAGGTCGATTTGACGCGCGACTACGGCGGCGTTCCCGTCACCGGCCGCGTGCCTTTGCTGCAGGCGGTGCGGCCAGGAGACACGATCACCGTTCGCGAACGGATTTTCTAAGAAGAAAGATGCGCGAGAACCGGCAGAGCCAGACGAGCGACGACGAGAGCCCCGGACGGCTGCGCATCGTGCATGTGATGCGCGCGCCGATCGGCGGGCTCTTTCGTCATGTCGTCGATCTCGCCGGCGCGCAGGCGGCGCGCGGACATGCGGTCGGCGTCATCGCCGATTCCTCCACCGGAGGCGAGCGCGCGGAGGCGACGCTGCGAATGCTCGAGCCCTCGCTGGAGCTCGGCGTCACGCGTCTGTGCATGCGCCGGCTGCCGAGCTGGAGCGATCCGATCGTCGCCTTTCGCATCGCCGCTGCGCTGAAGCGGCTCGCGCCCGATGTCGTGCATGGCCACGGCGCAAAGGGCGGGCTCTATGCGCGCCTTCCGGCGCTGCTGCCCTTGTTTCCGACGCTGCCGCATCCGCATGTCCGCGTCTACACGCCGCATGGCGGCAGCCTCCATTACGACCCCGACGCGCTCGTCAATCGTCTCTATCTCTCGGTGGAGAAGGCGTTGGAGCGCGTGACGGATTTCATTCCCTTCGAGAGCGCCTATGCGCAAGAGCGCTTCGCCAGAGCGATCGGCTTCTCCGGCTCCGCGACGCGCGTCGTGCCCAATGGGCTGCGGCCGGAGGAGTTCGAGCCGATCGCGCCGATCGCCGAGGCGGCGGATTTTCTCTATGTCGGCGAATGGCGCCGCTTCAAGGGCGTGGACACGCTGATCGAGGCGCTGTCGCTCATTCGCGACGCGACCGGCGAAGCGCCGCGGCTCGCCCTCGTCGGCTCCGGGCCGGATGAGGCGGCGCTGCGCGCCTGCGCCGAGCGGTTCGGCGTGAGCGAGCGGCTCTCCTTCGCGCCGCCCATGCCGGCGCGCGAGGCGCTGCGTCTGGGGCGCATATTGGTGGTGCCGAGCCGGGCCGAGTCGCTTCCCTATATCGTGCTAGAGGCTATCGCCGCGCGCACGCCGCTCATCGCCACCAATGTCGGCGGCATTCCAGAGATTTTCGGCGAGCACGCGAATTGTCTCGTCGAGAGCGACGACCCAGCGGCGCTGGCGCGCGCGATGATCGCCGCGAGCGGCATGGACGAGGAGGCGCAAAGGCGCGCAGCCGACCAGCTCGCTGAACGAGTAGCAGAAAATTTCTCTTTGACTGCAATGGTCGAGGCCGTGCTGCGCGGATATCGCGAAGCGCTGGAGGCCGCCGGACATCGCAGCGCCGCGGAGGCCGTTCTGCCGCAGCGAGCCTGATGAGTGGAGTGACGTCATGTGTGCTTTCGCCCTACGCGACATCAAAGCGGCCCCGCCGGCCAATGACGATAGTCGCGTCGCCTCGCGGCTGGCGGAAATCTCCGCCGACGCCCGGCCGATTCCCGCCTATTCGCCGGTCGTGCTCGCGGGCCTCGTCCGCATTCTCGAATTCACGCTGATAACGGCGGCCGGCTTCGCCGTGCATCGGATGCATGTCGCGCCCGGCTATGGCTATGGCGTCGAATATTTCATCGTCATACCCGGAATGGCGCTGCTCGCGATCATCGCTTGGCAGGCGCTCGACCTCTACACGCCCGCCGCCTTTCGCACGCCCATCGGCCAAGGGCTCAAGCTCGCCGGCGGCTGGACTTTGGTCTTTCTCGCGGCGCTCGCGGCGATCTTTTTCCTGAAGCTCGACAACGCCCTGTCGCGCGTCTGGCTGCTCGGCTGGTACGCGGGCGGTCTCGCCGTGCTGGCGGCGGAGCGCTTCGCCGTCGCCGCCGTGGTGCGCTCGCTGACGCAGCAGGGCAAGCTCGACCGTCGCACTGTCGTCGTGGGCGGCGGCCCGGCGGCCGAGCCCGTGCTGCGCGCGCTCGCCGCCTCGCAGCAGGACAGCGATCTGCGCATATTGGGCGTCTTCGACGATCGTCGCGACGATCGCTCGCCGGATGTCGTCGCCGGCTATCCCAAGCTCGGCACGATCGACGATCTCGTCGAATTCGCCCGCCACACGCGGCTCGATCTCGTGATCTTCACCCTGCCCATCTCGGCCGAGACGCGCCTTCTGCAAATGTTGCGCAAGCTCTGGGTGCTGCCGATCGACATTCGGCTGGCGGCGCACACCAACAAGCTGCGCTTTCGCCCGCGCTCCTATTCCTATATCGGCAATGTTCCGGTGCTCGACGTCTTCGACAAGCCCATCGCCGATTGGGACGTGCTGATCAAATCCGCCTTCGACAAGATCGTCGGCGCGTTCTGCCTCCTGCTCTTCGCTCCGGTGATGGCGGCCGTGGCGCTCGCAATCAAGCTCGATTCGCGCGGTCCAGTGCTGTTCCGCCAGACGCGCTACGGCTTCAACAATGAGAAGATCGAGGTCTATAAATTCCGCTCCATGTATGCGGACAAGCTCGATCCCGCCGCGGCCAAGCTCGTCACCAAGGGCGACCCGCGCGTGACCCGCGTCGGCCGCTTCATTCGCAAGACCTCGCTGGACGAGCTGCCGCAGCTGTTCAATGTCGTGTTCCAGGGCAATCTGTCGCTGGTCGGCCCCCGCCCCCACGCCATGCATGCGCGCGCCGCCGAGCATCTCTATGACGATGTCGTCGACGGCTATTTCGCACGCCACCGCGTCAAGCCGGGCCTCACCGGCTGGGCGCAGATCAATGGCTGGCGCGGCGAGACCGACACGCCGGAGAAGATCCAGAAGCGCGTCGAATGCGATCTCTATTACATAGAGAACTGGTCGATCCTGCTGGATATGTACATTCTCGCACTCACGCCGATCGCGCTGCTGAAGACCGAGAACGCCTACTGAGAGGCTCACGGCCCAAAACGCTTCCTGGACCGCGAGCCTTCAGGCTCGCTCTCCAAAAAACCTATCCTGGCCTTCACCGCGAAGCGCGAGCCCTGCGCCAGACACCTCATCCAGAACAGCAACATGAGCAGGATTATCATTGTTCTGCTTATATTTATAACGAGAATCTAATGCAGCGCCCGAGCCTTCTCATCGTCTTTCTCGCCGCGCTCTCGGGCGCGGCGGGCGTCGCGCTCGCGGCCGCGAGCGCGCATATTTCCAACGCCGCCAATCTCGAGACGGCGAGCCGCTTCCTGATGATTCACGCGGCGGCGGCGCTCGGCCTCGGCGCGCTGCTGGCGGCAAAGCCGCCGCTCGCGCGCTGGCTCGCCGGAACGAGCTTCGCCCTCATCGCAGGCGTCGCGCTGTTTTCCAGCGACCTCGCAGCGCGCAGTTTCGCCGGCGATCGGCTGTTTCCTTACGCGGCCCCCATAGGCGGCTCGCTGACGATCGGAAGCTGGCTGGCGCTGGCGGTTTGGGCGATCGCCGCGCGGCGGGCAAGATAGAGCCCGCGCTTTCCCGCTCTGGACAGAGGCCGAAATCGACCCCACCCTCGCGAGCGTGGGGGCCGAGATGGGGACAGAACATTGGAGCGCGGAGGCGGCGCTCGGTCGGCGCGTGCTCGTCGTCGAGGATGAGCCGCTGATCGCGCTCGCGCTCGAGGAGACGCTCGCCGAGCATGGCTTCCGCGTCGTGGCCTCGGCCCAGACCGTCGCCGTCGCATTGCGGAACATCGCCGATGCGCAATTCGACGTCGCCCTGCTGGATCTGCGCATCGGCGCCGAGAGCGTCGAGCCGGTCGCCGATCGCCTCGCCGCGATGGGCGTTCCTTTCGTCTTCACGACAGGCTATGGCCGCTCGGCGCTGCCCTCGGCCCACGCCACGCGGCTGATCGTCCAAAAACCCTTCCGCACCGACGCGCTGATCGCGGCCCTGGTCGCGGCGTCGCGCCGCGCCGCGCAAGACGCCTGAGGCAGAGACGGCGAGATACCGAGGACCGGACGGCTTGTCTCTTGCGATCACGCTCCATGTAAGGGGGAGTTGCCTCAAAACGGGTGCCGCGTCATGTCTTCGCGTAAAAGCGGCGATCGGGAATGCTCCCGACGTCGCCTCGCCGCTCTCGGCGGCTTGGTCTTGAGCCTGGTGATCGCGACGCTCGAGCCTTCTTCCGCATCGGCCCAGGATTTCTTCCAGCAATTGTTCGGCGGCGGAGGCGGCGGCTATTCGGATTATGGCGGCGCTGGCGGCTATCCGAGCTACCGCCGCCACGGCCACGCCCGGCGCCATAGCGCCGCCCAGCAGGAGCGTCGCGTCTATGTCCCGAGAGAGCGCCGGGGCGCGCCCGCGCGCAGGGCCTCCCGCGGCGGCGAGCCGGAACGCTCCGTCTATACGGAGACCGCGGCCGGCGGACGCTCGTACTGCGTGCGCGAATGCGACGGCTATTTCTTCCCCGTCGGCCTCTATTCGAGCGCCAATGACACGGCGAGCCACCAGCGCGCCTGCGGGCGCCTCTGCCCCGGCGCACGCACGACGCTCTATGTGATGCGCGGCGGCTCCGACAAGATGGAGGACGCCGTGGCGGCGCGCGGCGGCGCGACCTATGCGCGGCTGATGGCCTCCCTGCAGCGCAAGAACGAGGGTGAGAAGGACAAGGAATGCTCCTGCCACGCCGGCCAGACCAATGAGAGCTCGATCGAGGCGATCTATCTCGACCCGACGCTGCGGCGCGGCGACGCCGTGATGACGACTCACGGCGTCGAAATCTTCCACGGCGCCAGCCGCTATCCTTATTCGAAGAACGATTTCCGCCCCCTCGCCCGCTCCCCCGATCTCGACGAGCCGATCCGCCGCCGCCTCGCGGCGCTGGAGCGCGCCAGCAAGCATGGCCGGCCGAGCGTCGAGCGCCGCGCCGCGCGGCCGGTGAGCGAGCGCCGCAGCCAGTCCTCCGGCGGACGCGAGCCGCACGACTGACCCTTCCCGCGGCCGATCAGCGACGATCTGGATAAAAAAGGCGAGCCCGATTGCGGGCTTGCCTTCGTCCTCCGGTGTCGATATGCCCATTGCACCGCACAAGTCGGGACGATGCGCAGCGGCGGCCCTTGCTTTCATCTCTTTCGAACGTCGGCCATTGCGGCGCCGAGAGACGACCGGGTCGCCACGACTTTCAGGAGGTGATCCGATGGGCAATCCATATGCGACGAAGGGGCCTTCCCAATTCTGGCGCACGGCTGTCGCCGACCTCGCTCCCGAGGATGTCAGCCCGATCCCGCACAAGAAATTCCTCATCGGCGAGGAAGACCGCATAGCGACCGCGGGCAGCTGCTTCGCGCAGCATGTGTCCCGCTACATTGAGGCGATGCCGGGCGTCCGCTTCCTGCAGACCGAGGCGAGCCCCGCCGATCAGCCGGTGTTCTCGGCGCGCTACGGCAATATCTACACGGTCGCCCAGCTGCGCCAGCTGCTGCTCGAGGCCACCGGCCAGCTGAGCCTGCCGCCGCTCGTCCTTCCGCGTCCCGACGGCCGCTTGGTCGACGCTTTTCGTCCGACGACCTATGCGGAAGGCTTTGCGAGCCTCGAGGATGTCGCCGCCGCCCGGCGCGCGCATCTCGAGGCGGTGCGCCGTGTGTTCACCGATTGCACCGTGTTCGTCTTCACGCTGGGGCTCATCGAAGGCTGGACGACGCCGGACGGCCAGTTCGTTCTGCCCATCCACCCCGGCGTCACGACCGATGATCCGCAAGCCGCCGCCGCCCTCTTCCATCGCTACTCCTATGAGGAAGTGAAGGCCGATCTCGAAGAGTTCCTAGCCGGGCTGCGCAAGATCAATCCGGGCGCGCGCGTCATTCTGACCGTCTCGCCCGTGCCGCTCACGGCGACCTACACCGACGAGCATGTGCTGTCGGCGACCGTCTACAGCAAATCGGTGCTGCGCGCCGTCTGCGGCAGCGTCGAAAACTCTGTCGAGAACGCCTATTATTTTCCGTCCTACGAGATTATCTCGAGCCATTTCAACGATGGAAAATATTACGACAGCAATAAGCGCACCGTGCCCGAAATCGGCGTCTCGCATGTCATGCGCGTCTTCAAGACCGCTTATTTCGGCCAGACGTCGGAGCCCGTCGCCCCGCCCCCGAAGCCGGCCACAGAAAGCAGCGTGCTGGACCAGTCCTATGCGGGACGCATCATCTGCGACGAAGAGAAATACGGCACGAACATAGGGTTCTGAGATGAAGGTCATCGTTGTTTCGAACTGCGCGACATCCACCTATTACGAGGTGGTCCAGACGCTGTTCCCCGATTGGACGATCAAGGCCGCTGGATTCAACGAGGCGGAACGATGGCTCCTGACCGGCGAGAAGCCCGAGTTCGAGAATTATCTCAGAGAATGCGACCTCTATATCGGCTGGCCGCTCGACGGGCTCCGCCTGGCGAGCGTGCTCAATCCGAACGCCGAGCGCGTGATCATTCCCGAAATCTATTTTCGAGGCCTGCATCCAGACGTCGCCATGCTGGACGGCTTCTGGGGACCTTTCAGTGAAGGCGCGCCACATACTCAGACCTCGCTGATCGCTCTCGGCGCGAAAGCGATCGGCAAGACGGCGGAGGAAACGCAAGCGCTCTTCCGAGAAGACGTCTATGAGAAGCTCGGCTATTTCGATCTGTACAAGACCGAGAAAAGCCGCCTTGTCGAGGACTTCGGCAAATATGGCATTCGGCTGGAGGAGGCGTTCGAGTTTTGGGAGACGCAGAACGACTTCTTCTACGTCTGCCATCATCCGCGCAGCTTCGTTCTCGTCGATATCACTCGGAACGCCCTCAAGGGGCGCTTTCTCGACGAAGACGCATTCACCCGCTCAGAGGGGCTGCGCAGCACGCAACCCGATAGGCTCGCCATTTCGGAAGTTTGGCCCGTCTACCCCGAAATCGCGCGTCGCTTCGGGTTCGAGGGCGGCCTCACTTGGCTCAAGCAGCCCCAATCCGCGCCTCGCGAAATGTCTCTGTCCCGCGTGATCGACATCATCTTCGAATCCCTCGGGAGAATGGACGACGCTTGGAAGTCCGTGCCCTTCATCGCTGAATGCGCCAAGACGCTCGAGCGCGTCTGATCTAATTTTGCCGCTCCTCCTCGACGGGCGGCTCGCCGCCGGGAGACGAAGCGCTCATCGCCCTCTGCTTCGGCGCGCGCGACCAAGGCCGGTCCTCGCCCGGCGAGCGGGCGGTTCGCCACTCCACTCGCTCGCCGATAAAGCGCAGGGTCGCCGCGCCGGTCTCGGCGAGCTTGCGGCGATCGAGAAGGATAGGCGCGCCGCAGCCCGCGGGCGCGTAAAAGGGCGCGATGACGATCGCCGCGCGGGCGCAATCCTCGATCAGCGCCTTGCGATCCGTCACCAGAGCGACCGCGCGGCCGTCGACCGCTCTCGCCACGCAGCCGAGATCGTCGCAGGAGACGCCGCCGCGGGCGTCGGCCGGCGCTCTTGTGTCGGCGTCCGCCCGCAGCCATTGCTCGCCGACGAAGGCGAGCTTTCCACGGCCGAGCAGCGCCAGCTCGCCCGACGGCAGGCGCAGCGTCGCGGAGTCGCCGCCGGGCGCGACGGCGAGATCGAAGCCCTCCCCGCTGGCGGCGCCGAACAGGCCGAGCAGGGCGAAGGGAATGCTCGTCGCCCGGAACAGCCATGTCCGCCACAGCACGAGCGACAGAACCGCGAGCGACAGGAAAATAATCGCGAAAGGGGCGAAGCTCTTCACCGGCAGGCTGGCGCCCGGCGCGGCGCCGATGAGCCGCGCTATGGCGGTGACGAGATCGATGCCGAAGCCGACATAGCGCCAGACCGGGCCGTCGAGGCCGAAAGGATAAAGGAACGCGCCGAGCAGCGCCCCCGGCACGGCGAAGAATTCGATGATGGCGAGCGTCAGCGGATTGCCGATCAGCACATAGGGGCTCAATTCGTGAAAATCGCCAGCCATGAAGGAGGCGGTCGCCGATGTGGCGCAGAGCGTCGCGAAGATCGGCGCCGCCGGCCCGCGCAGCAATAGCTCGCTCATATTCTCGCGCCAGCGCATTAAGCGCGTCGGCGTTCGGCCGAAGGCGGGCGGCTCGCGCCGACGCTCGATGAGCGCGCCGCGCGCCTCATAGACGGCGACCAGCGCCGCCACTGCAGCGAAGGAGAGCTGAAAGCTGGCGCCCAGCAGCGCCTCCGGCTGGAAGGCGACGATAACGAAAACCGCCAGCGCCAGATTGCGCATGGACAGCGACGGCCGATCGAAGAGCACGGCGATCAGCATGATCGTCGTCATGATGAGCGCGCGCTCCGTGCCGACGCGCGAGCCGGTGCCGATATCGTAGAGAACGGCGCCGATGATGGCGACGCCGGCCGCCCATTTCTTTATGGGATAATTCAGCGCCAAAGTGCGCGAGAGCGCCAGCAGCCGCCGCAGCCCGACGAAAAAAATGCCGGCGACCAATGTCATCTGCACGCCGGAAATCGTGATGATGTGGAATATGCCGGCGCGGCGGATCAGCTCTTTCGCCTCCTCGCTCAGAAAATCGCGCTTGCCCGTGACCATTGCGGCGGCGATGGCGCCGGTGTCGCCGCCGAGCGCGCGATAGACCCGCGCCGCCAGCGCATTGCGCAGCCGATCGACGGCGGCGAAGAAGCGCAGCGACATTGGCGCAGGATCGGGCGGCGGCAAGACGTCTATGCGGCCGAGCGCATTGCCGACGCCGCCGAGGCCGGCGAAATAAGCGTCGCGCGAGAAATCATAGCCGCCCGGCAGAGCGGCGTGGGCCGGCGGCAGCACGCGCGCCTTCAGCGCGATGAAATCGCCGGCCGAAAATTTCGCCTCGCCCCGCGTGGTCAGCCGCACGCGAAACGGCGCGACGTCATTGGGCAATCCTTCCGCGCTGGCGAGCCGCAGAATGAAGCGCGCGCCATTGGGGCGCGGATCCAGCTCCTCGACGAAGCCGGTGAGAAAGCCGATGCCGGCGCGTGAGACGATCGGCGCATCGACGCGCGCGGCGCGCCAGACGGCGGCGAAGAAGCCGCCCGAGAGGCAGGCGAGCAGGAGAAGCAGAGCGCGCGCCCTATGCGCGCGCAGAAGGACGGCGAGCGCCGCCAGAATGGCGAGGCCCGCCGCCGAGAATGCGAGCGAGGGCTCGCGATCGGCCACGAAATAGAGCAGGACGCCGGCGCCGGAGGCCACCGGTAGCCACAGAAACGGCCGCCGCAGCGCGATCTCTTCTTCCAGCGCGGCGCGGGCGGCTTCGGCGAGCGACGCGAAAGCGGCCGAAAAGGCGGGGCGTATGACGCCCCTCGCCCGATCGGTCGCGCCGGCGACGGCTTTCGCGCTCCAACTCACCAAAGGCCCCGGATATCGCAGCTCGAGCAAGGTCTCGCTCATGCTATATCCGAAACCACCGAGTGCGCGAGCGCCGCGACGATCAAAAACGCGTCGTCAGCTCGGTCAGCCATTCCGGCGAGGCGACGACCAGCGCCGCCTCCAGCGGCTTGTCGAGCCCGGTGGCGATCATGAGGCCGATGGAGGCCAGCGTCGCGCCGAGCGTGCCCTTGCCCCATTTGCCGCCGACGAGCAGCGACTGCCGCAGCCGCATAGCCAGCCCCCGCGAGACGGAGCCGAGCGCGACCAGAGGCAGGCCGGCCCCCAGCCCGAAGAACGCCATCACCAGTCCGACCTGGCCGAGATTTTGGCCCTGCGCCGCGAGCAGCGAGGCCGCGCCCAGAGTCGGCCCGGCGCAGGGACTCCACACCGCGCCGAGCAGCAGGCCGAGCGCCAATTGGCCGCGCAGCCCATGGGTCGAGAAGCCGGAGAAGCGCCGCTCGATCCAATCCGCGACCGGTCCGCCAGCGGCGGCGATCCTGACTTGCAGCGCCGGCGCCGCCAGCAGCACGCCCAGAGCCACCATCAGCAACGCCGCGCCGAAGCGCAGACTATCGCCGTCTATCCCCGCCCCGAAGCCGATGAGCGCCAGAAACAGGCCGATGGCGACGAAGGAGGAGGCGACGCCGAGCGCCAGCGCCGCCGGCCCCAGCCTGTGCTCGGAGGCCGCCGCGCCGAGAATGATCGGCAGCAACGGCAGCACGCAGGGCGAGAGCGTCGAGAACAGCCCCGCCAGAAAGGCGAGGCCGGCTCCGGCGAAATCGACCGTCATCACAGCGCCTTGTCGAGCAGCGCCGCTATCGAGGCGGCGCTGGTGTCGCCGACCGAGCGGCCGGTCTCGCTCTTGCCCTTGAAGACGATGAGCGTGCTCTGCGTCGTCGCGTGGAAGCCGCGCAGCGCGTCCTTCTGGCTGTCGAAATCGACCTCGAACACCTGCAGCGTTCCGAATTTGGGATCCTTGCCGAGCTTCTCGACGATCGGCTGCTGCGCCTTGCAGGTGGGGCACCAGGGCGCGTGAATCTCGACGAGGATCGGCTTGCCGGCCGTTTGCGCCGCCTCGAAGCCTTGCGGCGTGAAGGCGTGCTTCTCGGCGGCGAAAAGCGGCGTGGCGAACAGCGCGGCGGAGAAAAGCGCGGAAGCGAAGCGAAGCCTCATGGGTGAAATCCTCCTTATGAATCTAGTCCGCTGGAGCGCGGGCGAAATGGATTGCGGCGCAGGCCGTCCGCCCGGTTCGCTCGTCTATACGCGATCGGGCCATAGGATGTTACGCGCCGTCGAAGGCCCCCCGCAGTTCCCCCCTGGCCCGCACCGTGCTAGACGGGCCTCCGCTCTAAATTCTCAAGGACCGTCAGCCGCGCTCATGCCCCAGGTCGTCACGCGCTTCGCCCCCTCCCCCACCGGCTTCCTCCATATCGGCGGCGCGCGCACGGCGCTGTTCAATTGGCTCTACGCCAAGCGTCACGGCGGGCGTTTCCTGCTGCGCATCGAAGACACCGACCGCGAGCGCTCCACCCAGGGCGCCATAGACGCCATTCTCGATGGAATGCGCTGGCTCGGCCTCGATTGGGATGGCGACGTCACCTATCAATTCGCGCGCGCGCCGCGTCATCGCGAGATCGCCGGGGAGCTGCTCGCCAAAGGCAAGGCCTATCGCTGCTACGCCAGCGCGCAGGAGCTGGAGGAGATGCGCGAGACCGCGCGCGCCGAGGGCCGTCCGCCGCGCTATGACGGGCGCTGGCGCGATCGCGATCCCAGCGAGGCGCCCGCCGGCGTCGCGCCGGTCATTCGGCTGAAGACGCCGCAAGAGGGCGAGACGGTTATCGAGGACGCCGTGCAGGGCCGCGTCGTGTTTCCGAACAAGGATATCGACGATTTCGTGCTGCTACGCTCGGATGGCGCGCCGACCTATATGCTCGCCGTCGTCGTCGACGATCACGATATGGGCGTCACGCAGATCATCCGCGGCGACGATCACCTCACCAACGCCGCGCGGCAAAAGCACATCTATGACGCGCTGGGATGGGAGACGCCGAGGCTCGCCCATATTCCGCTCATCCATGGGCCGGACGGCGCCAAGCTGTCGAAGCGCCATGGCGCGCTCGGCGTGGACGCCTATCGCGGCATGGGCTATCTGCCGGCGGCGCTGCGGAACTATCTCCTGCGTCTCGGCTGGAGCCAGGGCGACCGCGAGTTTTTCTCGACCGCGGAGATGATCGAGGCTTTCGATCTCGAGAGCATTCATCGCTCGCCGGCGCGCTTCGATTTCGTGAAGCTCGAGAATATGAACGGCCATTATCTGCGCAGCAGCGAGGATTCCGAGCTGCTCGAGGCGCTGATCGCGACGCTGCCCTATCTCGAGGGCGGCGCGGCGCTCGCGGCAAAACTCGACGACAAGCGCAAAGCGCAGCTCGCCGCCGCAATGCCCGGCCTCAAGGCGCGCGCCAAGACGCTCAATGAGCTGGTCGACGGCGCCGGCTTCCTCTTCGCCGAGCGGCCGCTGGCGCTGGACGCAAAGGCCGCCGCGCTGCTGTCGCCGGCGGCGAAGGCGCATCTCGCCGCGCTGACGGAAAAGCTCGCCACGCTCGAGGAGTGGAGCGCCGCTGCGACCGAGAATATCGTGCGCGAGACGGCCGCGGCTCAGGGCGTCAAGCTCGGCGATCTGGCGCAGCCGCTTCGCGCCGCGCTCACCGGGCGCACCACCTCGCCCGGCATTTTCGACGTGCTGGCCATCCTCGGCAAGGAGGAGAGCCTCGCCCGCCTGCGCGACCAGGCGGCGTAACTCGCTTGAACCGCAGACGCGGGATGCTATAGTTTGTGCAACGCACAAGAGTTCCTCTGCTCGACCATATGCGCCGCATTGCCCTCTTCCTGCCCGCTGCGCATGCGCCGCAACGGCGCGGCGACCGACGCAATTCCGCCGCCCATTCGCAGGAGGGTTTGAATTTAAAGCGATTTATGTCCGGTCGAGCGGGCGCGGCGGCCCCTGGGCGCAAAAGCGCCCGCGCACGGACGTTTTCGCTGGCGAGGTCGAGCCGCGGGGGAAAGCGCGGCTCGGGCGTGGCGTAAAATATGCTGCGGCGTTTCGCCGAAGCACCGCGAAACTGCACGGATAACGCGAGAAGGTGGGGCCATGACGAAAAAAGAAGCGTCCTTTCACACCGGCGAGAAAACCGTGAGCCTGCCGATCATGGAGGGCACGATCGGCCCCAGCGTCGCCGACATCCGCAAGCTCTACGGCGATACGGGCATGTTCACCTATGACCCGGGCTTCACCTCCACGGCGAGCTGCGAGTCGAAAATCACCTATATCGACGGCGATGAGGGCGTTCTCCTCTATCGCGGCTATCCGATCGACCAGCTCGCCGAGCACGGGGACTTTCTCGAGACCTGCTATCTGCTGCTCTATGGCGAATTGCCGACGGCGACTCAAAAGGCCGATTTCGACTATCGCATCACGCGCCATACGATGGTGCATGAGCAGATGGCGCGCTTCTTCCAGGGCTTCCGCCGGGACGCGCATCCGATGGCGGTGATGGTGGCGTCGGTGGGCGCGCTCTCGGCCTTCTATCACGACTCGACGAATATCGCCGATCCGGTCGAGCGCATGGTCGCCTCGACGCGCATGATCGCGAAAATTCCGACGCTGGCGGCAATGGCCTATAAATATTCGATCGGCCAGCCCTTCGTCTATCCGAAGAACGATCTCGACTACACGTCGAACTTCCTGCGCATGTGCTTCGCCGTTCCTTGCGAGGAATATAAGGTCAATCCGGTAATGTCGCGGGCGCTCGACCGCTTCTTCATGCTGCACGCCGATCACGAGCAGAACGCCTCCACCTCCACCGTGCGCCTCGCCGGCTCGTCCGGCGCCAATCCTTTCGCATGTGTGGCGGCGGGCATCGCCTCGCTGTGGGGTCCGGCCCATGGAGGCGCAAACGAGGCGGTGCTGAAGATGCTCGCCGAGATCGGCACGCCGGATCGCATTCCGATCTACATCGCCAAGGCCAAGGACAAGAACGACCCGTTCCGCCTGATGGGCTTCGGCCATCGCGTCTATAAGAATTACGACCCGCGCGCGAAGATCATGCAGCGCACGACGCGCGAGGTGCTGGCCGAGCTCGGCGTCAAGGACGATCTGCTCGATGTGGCGATCGAGCTCGAGCGCATCGCGCTGCACGACGAATATTTCATCGAGAAGAAGCTCTATCCGAACATCGACTTCTATTCCGGCATCACGCTGAAGGCGATGGGCCTGCCGACCACAATGTTCACCGTGCTCTTCGCTGTGGCGCGCACGGTCGGCTGGATCGCGCAATGGAAGGAGATGATCGAGGATCCTGGCTCCAAGATCGGCCGCCCGCGCCAGCTCTACACGGGCGAGAAGCAGCGCGACTACCTGCCCATGTCCAAGCGCTGATCTATTTCGCCACGGCCTTCGCGTTTCGAGATGCGAAGGCCGAAACGTCTTGTGCGCTCACGCACAGATTTACGGCTCCGCTCCCGCCATTGTCTCCTCACCAAATGAGGAGGCGGAAATGATCGAGACGGGGTCCTATGAATTGCTCTCTTTCGAGGAGGCGCGCCAGAAGCTGCGCTTCGATCGCGAGATCAGCCTCGGCCTCTTCGATCTCTCCTCTTTCCGCATCGCCTATTGCCCAGGCGATTTCGCCTATGTCGGCGACATAGAGCTCTATCAATGGATGTGGTGCGACAAGATCGCAGGGCTCGTCGTCGATGGCGATATGACGATCGACGGCGATCTCATGGACAATTCCTTCGACGGCTCGGCGGCCTTTGTGCTGGCGCGCGGCAATCTCCGCGCACGCACGGTCACGCTCGGCGGCGCAGAGGTGGTGGTGCGCGGCGATCTGCGCGCGGAAGGCGCGGTCTTCAACAGCTCGAGCGCCGGCCGCTGCGAGATCGGCGGCTCGCTCCATGCGAGCCATCTCGTCACCGACGATCATGCGACCGTCGTCGCCGGGCGCACGCCCGCGCTCTCTTTCGCGCTCGGCTATGTCGATCCCACGATGAGCGAGAAGCTTCGCGTCGCCTCGTCCTATCTCGACATATTGACGCCGGAGGCGGCGACGGAGTTCGATGCGCGCAACCGCCGCACGGGCTCGGAGATCGTCGTTCGCATCGTCTCCGCCATTCGCTCCGGCCGCGCCGTCCTGCGCGCGTGATCGTCGAGCGGCCGGCGCCGGCTTTTCCGTAAGTTGCACGGGAGCCCGCGCGCGACTCGAAATCGACATGTTCGTCGCCGCCAATGGCGACGTTCGCCCCTCGATTCACGCGAGCATTTTTCGCCCTGCGCGTGCTTTTCGTCGCTGCGTTTCAATCATCGATTTCAGCCCCGGCGAATCGCCGAATCGCATCCCGCGCGATTCGCCATGATCGGATCATTCGTCATGAGCGAAACGCCCCCGCCCCGCCCGCGGCAAAATCCCCCGTGTCCCAAGGGACCGCCCGTGAACTCCGTCGTCGCCGCCGCGACGACGGCGCATGATTTGGACGAGCGCCGCAAATCCGTATTAGAAACCGAACGTGATCGAACGACCGCGCAGCGGCCGAGAGCACGAAGCGGGAGACGACGATGGGTGCTGTGAACGATGTGGCGCGGCGCGAGGCGAGCGCTCCCGACGCGCGACGTTCATGGGACGAGGTCGAGGCGCAATATCGCGAGGAATGCGCGACGATGCTGCGCGACGCGCGCCGTCATTACGAGCAGCGCGCCGCGCGCGAGCAGACGACGGTCGAGAATGTGCTCGCCGCTTTCGCCCGCGATTTCGACGCCTGGCTCGATCGCGAGCGGCGCGGAATTTCCACGCCCAAGCCGAACCTCTCCACACTGTTCGAGATCTGGCTGGAGCGCGGCGCCCGGCGGCTGGAGCCGCCCAGCCCGCCGAGCGAAAGCTCCGAAGCCGATGCGCGATCGCAGGAGCTGGAGCAACGCCTCGACGAAGGCGCCCGACATATTCAGCAATTGGAAGAGCGCCTCGCCGAGGCGCAGCGGCGCGCCGCGCAAAGGGCGGCCGAGACGGCGGCCGCTATCGCCGCCGCGCCGCCGCCGCGCCGCCGCGGACGCGCCCTTCTCGTCGCGGCGCTCGTCCTTTTCGCCGCCCTCATCGGCGGCGGACAATGGGCGCGGCGTTCGGAGGCGGCGCCGCCCGAGCTGCGCGCGGCGCTCGCGCATCTCGACGCTTCCGCGAGCGAGCTGGAGACGCGCGCCCGCGCGACGCTCGGCGATCTCGCGGCGAGCCGGGCGCGCGAGGAGGCGCTCGCGGCGCTGCTGCGCGAGGACAAGGCCTTTGTGATCGCACGCGCGATCGCCGCCGATCCCGAGCTCGCGCGCGCGAAAATTCCCCCGCTCGCGCCGAGCGGCCCGGCTCCCGCCGCTCGAGCGCCATCCGAGCCGCCGGCGAAAGCGGAGATCGCCGCTCTGCCTCAGATCGCGCCGCGAGCGGAGACGCCAGCGCCGGAGGCGACGACAACGCTCACGCCGGAGGAGGAACCGGAGCGGCTTCCGCCCGCCGTCATCGGCCAGCAAAAGCCCGCCGCCTTTCGCGGCTTCGACAATCGCGACCTCGCGGGGCCGACGCTCGCCACTCTGCGCAAGCTCGATCAGCCCGCCTGCGTCGCCGCCTGCCGCGGCCGCGCCGATTGCCGGGCCTATGCCTTCGATCGCTGGAATCGCATCTGCCGCCTCAAATCCGCGTCCGTCGCTTTCGCGCTCAATCCGCGCATGACCAGCGGCCTGCGCGAGGATATTCGCATTCCGCGCGCGCCCTCCGGCGCGCTCGCGATGGAGCGCTACCCGTCTAAGGCCTTCCCCGGCGCCGGCTATAAGACGGCCTCCGTCGAAGGTCCCGACGCCTGCGAGGCGGCCTGCCGCGAGGAAGACGCCTGCGTCGCTTTCACCTTCCGTCTCGACGAGAGCGCCTGTCATCTGTTCAAATCGACCGGAGAATATTTTTCCAATGAGCTGGCCGACAGCGGCGGCAAACGTCAGGAGTAGCGCGAGACGGCGTAAGTCGCTCCCGAAAAAGCAGACGAGACGGTCACGACGAGGCTCTGCTCGCGAATTTTGCGCGATCTATCCCAAATGGGGGATGCAGCGGCGGCGGAGCGGAGCTAATGCTCGAGCGTTGTTGCTGGTCGATACGTTTTACATATTGCGGGGAGGTCACGCGTCCGGAAGCGCGGCCTCCCCTATTTATTTACGCCGCTCAGGCATTCGCCCGTCCCTCCATCCATGCGAGCACGCGCTCGGCGGCGCGCGCGCTGGGGCTGCGCCCATCCGCCAGCATGCGCTCGCGCACGCGCTCGAGACCGCTCGATTGCGCCGCGCGCTCGCCGCCGCCGCGCAGGAGCGGCTCCAACGCCGCCGCGAGCGCCTTGGGCTCCGCGCGTTGCTGCAGAAATTCGGGAATGAGCCGCTCGCCGAGCACCAGATTGGGCAGCACGATGCTGTCGACGCGGATGAGCACGCGTAGCGGCCATTCGATGGGAGCGACCTTATAGGCGACGACCATGGGAACGCCGGCGAGCGCCAGCTCCAATGTCGCCGCGCCCGAGGCGACCAGCGCCGCGCGCGCCCGGCGGAAAGCCGCTGGCTTCTCCTCTTGCGACAGAAGCCGCGGCCGCAGCGGCCAGCCGGCGAGGCGCGCTTCGATTTCTTCGGCCACATGAGGCACCACAGGCAGGCCGACGTCCAACGGCCCACATCGCGCGGCGAGCGTCGCCAATGTCTCGCCGAAAGGCGGCATGAGCCGCGCGACCTCGGCGCGGCGCGAGCCCGGCAGGACGAGCAGCAGCGGCCTCCCCTCCTCGCGCGCCGCCAGCTCGGCCGCGGATGGCGTCAGCGCATCGAGACAATCGAGCAGCGGATGGCCCACATGGACGCAGGCCGGGCCGCCGAGCCGCAGATGCGCCGCCGGCTCGAAGGGCAGAACGGCCAGCACCTCGTCAATATAGTCGCGCATCGCCCGCGCGCGCCCGGGCCGCCAGGCCCAGACGGTCGGGCTCACATAATCGAGGATCGGCAGTTCCGGCCGCGCGCGCCGCACCCGCCGCGCCACGCGATGGGTGAAGTCCGGCGCGTCGATCAGCACGAGGCAATCGGGCTGCGTCTCCACGACCGCGCGCGCTGTTCGGTCTATGCGCTCCAGCAGCCTGGGCAGGCGGCGCAGCACCGGAACGAGGCCCATGACGGCGATATCGCCTAGGGGAAAGAGGCTCGCGAGCCCTTCGCGCGCCATCGCCTCGCCGCCGACGCCAGAAAAGCGAATATCCGGCCGCTCGGCGCGCAGCGCGCGCATCAGCAGCGCGCCGAGGAGATCGCCGGAGGCTTCCCCGGCGATGAGAAACACATGGCCGGGCCTTGCCACCGCCCTAGCCCCGCGCCGGGCGCGGCGCGCAGAGCGGCCGCTCCCGCTCGGCGCGCAGAAAGGCGATCAGCGCCGCGACATCCTCGGCGCCGGCGAAATCCCGAGCAGCGGTTTCGACGCGCTCGGCCAGCACCTCCGCGCCCGTCTCCTGCGGGAACAAGCAGCGAAACGCCTCGCGCAAAACAGCGAGGCGTGCATCCGAAAAGCCGCGCCGTCGCAGGCCGACGAGATTGAGGCCGAACAAATGCGCGCGATTGCCGCCCGCGAGGCCGTAGGGAATGAGATCGCCCTCGACGCCCGAGAGGCCGGCAACGAAACTATGCGCGCCGATGCGCACGCGCTGATGCACGACCGTCGCGCCGCCGATCGCCGCATGATCGCCGATGCGGACATGGCCGCCGAGCAGCACATTATTGGAGAGCACCACGCCATCGCCGATCGAGCAGTCGTGGCCGATATGGGAATAGGCGAGAAAAGCGCAATCGTCGCCGATGCGCGTCTCGCCGCCGCCCGCCGGCGTTCCGGCGTTGATGGTGACGCCCTCTCGCGCGAGACATCCGCGGCCGATGACGAGCGTCCCCGACAGGCCGCGGGATTTCAAATCCTGCGCCGCGGCGCCGAGCGCGGCGAAAGGATGGATTTCCGCATCCGGTCCGATGCGCGTGCGCCCCGCCAAAACCACATGCGAGAGGAGGCGCGCCCCGGCGCCGAGCTCGACCTCGGCGCCGATATGGCAGAATGGCCCGATGACGACGTCCTCGCCGAGGCGAGCGCCGGCCTCGACCACAGCGGAAGGATGGATGCGCGCGCTCGATGTCATGAGGCCCATCCGGGCGATGCTGCGGCGCTCAGGCGCCGATCATCACGCTCAGCTCCGCCTCGCAGACCAGCGCGCCATCGACCAGCGCCCGGCAGGCATACCAATAGATGTTGCGCTTGCGAGCCTTTTTGGCGACATGGAACTCGAGACGATCGCCGGGCGTCACCGGACGCCGAAATTTCGCTTTGTCGATCGTCGTGAAGAAGACCTTGCGAGTCGAGCCCGTCGGCTGCATGCGAGCAGCTATCGCGCCCGCCGTCTGCGCCATGGCCTCTACCATCAGCACGCCCGGAAACACCGGATTCTCGGGGAAATGGCCCTGAAACTGAGGCTCGTTGAAAGTGACGTTCTTCAGCCCGACGCCGCTCTCGTCGCCGCGAATATCGATGATGCGATCGACGAGCAGAAACGGATAACGGTGCGGCAGCAGCTCCAAAATCTGATGGACGCCGAGGGTTTCCGGCGCATCGGCCGTTGCTTCTTCGTTCATTTTCTTTTCTCCCCTCCGGGTCCGGGCGTCTCTCTCCCGCCGGCCCGTCTCTCATTCCTCCGGCGTCCGGCGCCGGTTCTACCTCGCCTCGCGGCGGGATTGACGATCGAGCAGAAGCTCGCCGCGCAAATGGCGCCGCACCGGGCGCGCCGGTGCGCCGCTCCAGCGCGCGCCGGCCGGCACATCGCGGGTCACGCCGGATTTGGCGGCGATCTGCGCGCCCTCGCCGATAGTGATATGGCCGCCGATCGCCGATTGGCCGCCGAGGGCGACGAAATCGCCGAGCTCGCAGGAGCCGGCGAGCCCCGATTGCGCAACGATGACGCAGCCGCGGCCGATCACCACGTTGTGGCCGATCTGGACGAGATTGTCGATCTTGGTCCCTTCCCCGATGATGGTGTCGCGCGTCGCGCCGCGGTCGATCGTCGTATTGGCGCCGATCTCCACATCGTCCTGAACGATGACGCGGCCGATCTGCGGCGCCTTCACATGCCCCTCCGGCGACAGCGCGAAGCCGAAGCCGTCCTGGCCGAGCCGCGCCCCCGGATGAAGGATGACGCGATCGCCGATAAGCGCGCAAACCACACTGACATTGGCCCCGATGGAGCAGTCGCGGCCGATGCGCACATCCGGGCCGATCACCGCCTGCGGGCCGATCACGCTGCCCGAGCCAATCTCCGCGCGCGGGCCGATGACGGCGCCGGGGTCGACCGAGACGCCCGGCTCCAGCCGCGCCGTCGGGTGGATGATCGCGCCGGGCGAGACGCCGCTCGCCGAGAATAGCGACTGCGGCCGCAGCGCATCGGGAAACAGCCGCGCCATGACTCTCGCCATGGCTTTGTGCGGCTCGGACGTCACCAGCGGAATGACGCCGCTCGGCAGCGAGTCGAGATCGCGCGCGCGCAACAGGCAGGCGGTGGCGCGGCAGAGACGCAGCGCCGACGCATAGCGTCTGCGATCATAGAAGGCGAGCTCGCCCGGCCGCGCCAGATCGAGCGGCGCGACGCCGACGATGATTTCCTGCACGCCCGATCCGGCCTCGTGAAGGCGCGCGCCGGCGATCTCGGCGACCTCCGCCGGCGTCAGCGGCCGGTCGAGGCGGAAAAACCCAGCGGCGCCCATGCCCCGCTCCTCCCCGTCGCGCCCGGCCGCGGCCGGGACGAAAAACGCAAGGAGAGCGCCGGCCGGCCCAAAGCCATTGCGGCGCCCTCGACGAAAACGATCCCCGAGAGGCGGGTGTCGCCGCTCGGGGATCGCAAATTCTAGTCGCTGTGTGGCGGCGGCGCCAGCGCGTCGCTTTTAGAAATTGGTGCCGCCCGAGAAGCGGAAGCGCTGCGTGATATCGCCATAGGCCTTGGACAGCACGACCGCATAGTCGAAGCGGATCGGCCCGAGCGGCGATTGCCACAGCGCCGAGGCGCCGACCGAGGAGCGGATCTGCGCCTTGTCACCCGAGACGACGATGCAAGAGCCCTGGCCATAGGTGGGGGCAGTATAGGGATAGACGCAGGGCAGGTTGGCGACGCCATACAGAGAATCGCTGAAGTTGGTCTGGCCTTTGTAGCCCCACAGCGTTCCGGCGTCGGCGAACAGCGCGCCGCGCAGGCCGATGTCCTTCGGCAAGCCCCAGATCGGGAACTGCACCTCGAGCGAGCCGCCGATATAATTGCTGCCGCCGAGCGAGTTGCCGCGCGAGCTGGTCCAATTGGAAATATCGCGCGGGCCGAGGCCGCCGGGCGCGAAACCACGCACCAATGTCGGGCCGAGATTGAAATTGTCCATCACCCGCATCTTATAGTCGCCGAGCGCAAACATATTGCCGCCCTGCACGCGCGCGATGCCGACCACATCGTCCACGAAAGGAATCTCGTGGAAATAGCGCAAGTCGCCCGTCGTGCGCACATAGCGGCTGTCCCCGCCGAGGCCGGCGATGTCCTGCGACGCCTGCGCATGAACTCCGTTCTTCGGATTGCGGAAATTGTCGAGCGAGTTGTACGACACGGTATAGCCGACGAGCGAGGTCAGACGCGATCCCACCGATTCTTTGATGGCCAGCGAGGCCTCGCCGTTCGACTGACAATTATACAGCACGCTGAGATCGGCCGGGGTCGGCGCGAAGATATAGCCGAAGCCCGGCGTATATCCCGGCAGCGGCGTCTGACAGTCGTTGTAGGGACGATTGCTGTCGTTGGGGATGGAGATCGTCGTATTGTAGATCGAATAGCGCGGCGAGAGGCTGATCTCCTCGGTGATCGGAATGCCGAAGCGCAGCGTGCCGCCGATCGAGGTGGTCGAATAGTAGGAGTAGTTATAGGCGTCCGACTTCTTCGCGAAGAGATCGAAGCCCGCCGAGAAGCGCTGATCGAGGAAGTAAGGCTCGGTGAAGCTGAAGGACACGCCGCGAGCGCGCTGGCCGGCCTGCACCGAGAGGCGCGTCGCCTGGCCGCGGCCGAGGAAGTTGCTCTCCGACACCGAAACTTCGCCGATGAAGCCTTCCGTCGTCGAATAGCCGCCCGACACGCCGAAATTGCCGGTCGCCTGATCCTCGACGTCCACATTGACGATGACGCGATCGGCCGCCGAGCCCGGCTCGTTGGTGACGCGGACCTTTTTGAAGAAGCCGAGGCCGTTGAGGCGACGTTCGGCGCGATCGATCAGCACGCGATTATAGGCGTCGCCCTCGCCGATCTCGAACTCGCGGCGAATGACGTAATCGCGCGTGCGCGTGTTGCCGCGAATATTGATGCGCTCGATATAGACGCGCGGACCCTCGTCGACGACGAAGCGGATCGCCACTGTCTGTGCGGCGGGATTGCGCTCGCCGCGCGGGCGCGCCTGCGAGAAGGCGTAGCCCTTCTTGGCGATCTCGCGGGTCAGCGATTCGACTGTCTTCTCCACCGCGTCGCCATTATAGACGTCGCCGGCGGAAAGACGCAGATAGGGCTGCAGAGAGGCCGGATCGATATCGGGCAGATGCGATTCGATATCGACGTTGGAGACGCGATACTGCGGCCCCTCCTCCACGACGACCGTGATGACATAGCCGCCCTGGCCCGGATCGAACACGGCGTCGGAGCTGACGACGTGGAAGTCGGCGTAGCCGTTCTTCAGATAGAAGCGGCGCACCAATTCGAGATCGGAGGCGATGCGGTCGGGATCATAGACGTCGCTCGTCTTGATGAACGACAGGAAGTTCATCTCCGTCGTTTCCATCAGATCGACGAGACGGCCGGTCGAGAAGACGGTGTTGCCGACGAATTTGATCTCCTTGACGCCGGTCTTGTCGCCCTCCTCCACCGTGAACACCACATCGATGCGGCCATTGGGCAGCTGCACGGTGCGATAGGTGATCTTGGCGGCGGCGCGGCCGGAGCGCTTGTAGATCTCGAGCAGGCGCGCAATGTCCTGCTGCACGACGGTCTGATTGAAGGAGCCATGCGCGCGCGTGCGCACTTCCGAGGTCAGCGTGTCGGTCTTGACCTTGCTGTTGCCCTCGAAGACGACGCGGTTGATGAGATTGGTCTCCGACACATGGATGACCACGCGTCCCTTCTCGTGGGTGGCGCTCACATTGGCGAAGCGGCCGCTGTTGCGCAGCGCTTCGAGCCCCTTCTCGATCTCTTCCGGGCTAGTGCCGGAGAAATAGGAGCGGATCACGTCGGAATCGCCGCGGGCGTTGCCGACGACGACGATATCCTGAGCAAAAGAAGGAAGAGAGAAGCCGAGGACCGCCGATACCACGGCTGCCAAGAGATAGGAACGATTCCGAAAAGCCTCGATGGACCGCATTGTCAATCCTAAGTCCTCGTCGCGCCGTCGCCCGCCGAAAGCGGCGCGGCTCACGAACTGGGACAACGCACGCACGCTACCGCACGCCGTCCGATCCGATGTTCACCTTCTACAAGGTTTACCGTTTACTGCAAATGCCGAACGCTGCGAGTTTCCCCGTTTTGCCCGGCCCATCGCCGCGAAGCCACTTTTTATGGTCAGCGTCGCGTTAACGTCGGGAACCCGCGGCGCCGGCCGCGAGTCCCATGAGGCGATCCTCCCCAGAATGATGGCGAAAAGCGGTCATAACCGCCGGTCTCGCCCCTTTCGCCCCGAATTTCAGTGGGAAGAAAAGAACGAGACACGAAGCCGGTCAGTCGACCCCTGCGCCGGTGACGCGGCGCAACAACCTGGCGAGGTCATTGTAGGTGGAGAACACCATCAAGGTGCAGACCATGGCGAGCCCGACACGGAACGCGTATTCTTGCGTACGTTCCGCGAGCGCGCGGCCGCGCGCGGCCTCGATCAGATAGAAGAGCAGATGTCCGCCGTCGAGAAGCGGCACCGGCGCGAGATTGAGCAGGCCGATCGAGATCGACAGGATCGCGATGAGATTGAACAGCGGCCCGACGCCCACCTTGTCGATCGCCTTCGCCATTTGGCCGGAGACCTGCGCAATGCCGATCGGGCCGGACAATTGGTCGGTCGCCTCGCGGCCGACGACGAGGCCGCCGAGATAGGAGGCGGTCCGTCCGATGATCGTCCAGGTCTCATTGACCGCGAGGACGAAGGACTGGCCGAGGTCGAAGCGCTCCTCGCGCTGGTCGGCGGGGTCCGAGCTCGCCTGCAGGCCGATCATGCCGATTTTGGTCTTGCCCAGAGCGGTCTCGATCTCGCGCAATTGCGGGGTCGCCTGCAGCGGCACATCCTCGCCGGCGCGGCGCACGACGATGCTGAGCGGCTTGCCGGTGGAGGCGGAGACGATCTCCTGCATCTTGCCGAAGCTGTCGATCGGCTCGCCGTCTATGGTGAGGACGAGATCGCCCTTCTGGAAGCCGGCCTGCTCGGCCGCGCCGCCCGCCTGCACGGCGGCGACCTTGGGCAGCAGCACATTGCGGCCGAAGGAGGCGTAGAGAAGGGTGAAGATGACGATCGCCAGCACGAAATTGGCGAGCGGCCCCGCCACCACTATGGCGGCGCGTTTCCACACCGGCTGGCCGAAGAAAGTGACCTTGCGCTCCTCCTCCGGCATGGCTTCGATGCGCTCGGGATCGGGCACGCTGGCGCCATTGGCGTCGCCGTGGAACTTCACATAGCCGCCGAGCGGAATCGCCGCCACGCGCCAGCGCGTGCCGTAGCGGTCATGGAAAGCCCAGAGCTCCGGCCCGAAGCCGATCGAGAAGGCGTCGATCTTGACCCCGCACCAGCGGCCGACGAGGAAATGGCCGAGCTCGTGGAAGAAGACCACCATCGTCAGCACGAAGACGAAGGGGACGACATAGATGAGGATCGTCATGAGCAAGTCCAGCAAAGCGATACTCCTGGCAAACGCTACTCACCAAGAGTCCGCCACGCGGCCTCGCCCTCTTGGTTACTGAAGCGTTAACATGCCCGAAGCCTGGTTCATCGCCAAGGCGCCGCGCGATCTTTCTCTCACAATATGGTCAATATCGAGGGCGTCCTCAACGGTGGCCGGCTCACGCGCCGTGCCGTCCTTGATCGCGGCCTCCAGCGCCTTCTCGACCTCGCGGGCGATTCCGTTGAAGCCGATGCGGCCGGAAAGGAAAGCCTCGACCGCGATCTCATTGGCGGCATTGAGAACCGTGGGCAAGGCGCCCCCCTCGCGCAGCGCGTCGAGCGCGAGGCCGAGCGCCGGAAAACGGTCGAGATCGGGCTTCTCGAAAGTCAGCGCGCCGAGCGCGACGAGATCGAGCCGCGGCGCCGGCGTCTCGATTCGCTCGGGATAGGCGAGACAATGGGCGATCGGCACGCGCATGTCCGGGCGGGCCAGCCCGGCCGTGACCGACCCGTCTGAAAAGCTGACGAGCCCATGCACGATGGATTGCGGATGCACGATGACGTCGAGCTTTGCCGCCGGCACGGCGAAAATATGATGCGCCTCGATCAGCTCGAGGCCCTTGTTCATCAGGCTCGCCGAATCGATCGTGTTCTTCGGCCCCATCGCCCAATTGGGATGGTTGAGCGCCTGCTCCACCGTGGCGGCCTCGATCGCCTCCCTCGTCCAGGTGCGGAACGGGCCGCCGGAGGCGGTGATGGTCATTTTCTCGATGCGCGAGACGTCCTCGCCGCCGAGCGCCTGGAAAATGGCGTTATGCTCGCTGTCGATGGGCAGCAGCCGCGCCTTTTTCTGCTGCGCCGTGCGCATGAAGGGCCCGCCGGCGCAGACGAGGCATTCCTTATTGGCGAGGGCGACGACGCGGCCGAGCGTGAGCGCCGCATGAGTCGGCTCGACCCCGGCCGCGCCGACGATCGCCGATACGACGAGATCGGCCTCGCGCGTCGCGGCCTCGATCACGGCCTCGCGTCCGGCGGCGACCTGAATATTGGTGCCGGAGAGCGCCTCCTTCAGCGCCGCATAGCCATCCTCGTCGCGAATGGCGACGAATTCGGCCTTCACCGCCAGCGCCGTCCGCGCCAGAGCGGCGTGGTCGCGCCCGCCGGCGATGGCCGAGACGGAATAGGCTTCCGGGTTGCGCAGCAGCAGATCGACAGTGGAGCGCCCGATCGATCCCGTCGCGCCGAGCAGCGCGATGCGCTTCGGCGAACGGCCGCGACGCGGCTCCACCCCACTCTGCTCCGATCCTGTCCCTTTCGCCATGTGACGCCGCCTACCAGATGAAAATGCCGGCGGCCAGGGACTCCTGACCGCGCAAACCGCCGAGCATGGCCGCGAAGGCGCTGGCGAAGATGAAGCCGTCGACCCGATCCATCACGCCGCCGTGACCGGGGATGAGCCGGCTCGAATCTTTCACTCCGAAACGGCGCTTGATCCAGGATTCGAAGAGATCCCCCGCCTGCGCCAGCGCCGCCGCGACAATGCCGACGAAAAACAGCGGCAGGGTCGCCGCCGCGCTCCAGCGGCTGAGATAGACGACGCCGACGCCCGCCAGCGCGCCGCTGGCGACGCCGACCAGCGTTCCCGACCAGGTCTTGCCGGGCGACACGCGCGGCCACAGCTTCGGCCCGCCGATCAGGCGGCCGCCGAAATAGGCCATCACATCCGTGCCCCAGACCACGGCGAACAGCCAGGCGATGGAGAGCGCGCCAAAATCGGGCGAATGGCGCAGCACATTGGTGGAGACGATCAACGAGCCGGCGTAGAGCAGGCCCGCCGGCGCCCACAGCCGGCATCCCGGCCCGGCGAGAATCGCGAGAATCGCCGAGAAGAAGACGAGCGAGGCGAGCGCGGCCGGGCCGCCGCCATGGGCGGCGAAGGCCGTCGCGCCGGCGAGAGAGGCGCCGCCGAGCGCGAAACGCGCGAGCGCCATCTTGCCGCCGACGATGCTCTGCCACTCCCAGGAGACGGCGAAGCCGGCGAGCAGCCAAAACAGCGCGAAAGCGTCGCCGCCGACATAGAGCGCGACCACCGCGGTCGCGATCAGCGCCGCAGCCGAGCCGATGCGCGGACCGAGATCGGAGAATTGACCGCCCCTCACGCCGGCTTTGGCGGCGGGTGGCTCGGAAGATTCGCTCATGAAGCGGTCTTCGCTCTGCGGTCGACCGGCGCGAGGCCGCCGAAACGCCGATCGCGCTGCGCATATTCGTCGATCGCCGCCTCGAAATCCGCCCGGCCGAAGTCCGGCCAATGAACCGGCACGAACAGCAGTTCCGCATAGGCGGCCTGCCACAGCATGAAATTGGACAGGCGCTGCTCGCCGCTGGTGCGGATGATGAGGTCTGGATCGGGAATATCGGCCGTGTCGAGACGTCGGGCGATCGCCTCGGCGTCTATGTCCTGCGGTCGCAGCCGGCCGGCGGCGACCTCCTCCGCGAGCGCGCGCGCCGCGGCGGCGATCTCCTGCCGCGCGCCATAATTGAAGGCGACGACGAGCGTGAGGCCGGTGTTGGCGGCGGTCGTCTGCTCGGCCTCGCGCAACAGCGCGGCGATCTCGGCCGCGAGATCCTCGCGCGCGCCGATGACCTTCACGCGGACATTATTGCCCTGCAGCTCGGCGAGGTCGTTGCGGATGAATCGATGCAGCAGCGCGAGCAGGCTCTGCACCTCCTCGGGCGGACGGGACCAATTTTCCACAGAAAAGGAATAGACCGTCAGAAAATCCACACCGAGCTCGATCGCCGCGCGCACGGTCTTGCGCAGGGCGTCGACGCCACGCCTATGACCCTCGAATCGCGGCAGGCCTCGCGCGGCCGCCCAGCGACCGTTGCCGTCCATGATCAAAGCGACATGACGCGGCGCGGATCTCGGCGCCAATGCCGGCGCTCCCAGTTCCAATATCCCACCATCTCCCATTTTTTTGTTCCGCGCCTACTCGAGAGCTCGGACCGGATCGGCCGGCGTCCCGTGAAAATCGAAAAGGCAAATCAAACTTGCATGATCTCTTTTTCTTTTTGCGCGAGCATGGCGTCGATCTCGCGCACCGACTCGTCGGTCGCCTTCTGCACCTCGGCCTCGTGACGCTTGGAGTCGTCCTCGGGAAGAGCGTGATCCTTCAGCAGCTTCTTCAATATGTCGATGCCGTCGCGCCGAACGTGGCGCACCGAGACCCGCGCATCCTCGGCATATTTGTGCGCGACCTTCACCAGCTCCTTGCGGCGCTGCTCGTTGAGCTCCGGCGTGCGAATGCGCAGCACTTGCCCCTCGACCGTCGGCGAGAGCCCGAGATTGGAATCGCGAATCGCCTTGTCGACGGCGCCGACGAGGCCCTTGTCCCACACCTGCACGGCCAGCATGCGCGATTCCGGCACGCTGATCGTCGCCACCTGGTTGAGCGGCGTCGCCTGGCCATAGGCCTCGACGTGGATCGGCTCCAGCAGGCTCGCCGAGGCGCGTCCGGTGCGAAGCCCGCCGAGCTCGTGCTTGAGGGTCGCCAGCGCGCCCTGCATGCGGCGTTTCAGTTCGGGCAGATCGAAAGTCTGAGCCATAGGAAACTTTGCCTATTCGTGAAGTCTTCGGTTCGAACGAGCGGGCCGCGCCGGCTCAGGGGTCGGAGCGTCTCATAGAACATAATCCGCCGAGGCGGAAATCGCCGCCGCATCCAGAGGGCGCCCGTCCGCTAAGGAACGACATGGGTGGCCCGCCCTCTTCCTTCCAGCACCGCGCGGATCGCGCCCGCCTCGGCGATGGAGAAGACGATTATGGGAATCTTGTTCTCACGGGCAAGAGCGAAGGCGGCAGTGTCCATCACGGCGAGGCTTTTCGCGATGGCCTCGTCATGGGTCAGCTGCTCATAGCGGCGCGCGGAAGGATCGCGCTTGGGATCGGCGGTGTAGACGCCATCGACCTGAGTGGCTTTCAGCACGGCGTCGGCCGAAAGCTCGGCGGCGCGCACCACGGCGGGCGTGTCGGTGGTGAAGAAGGGCAGGCCCGTGCCGCCGGCGGCGATGACGACCCGGCCCTTGTCGAGATGATGCAGCGCCGCCCGCCGCGAATAGGATTCGCAGAGCGACGGCATGGGCACGGCCGAGAGCGCGCGCGCCTGGCGGCCCTGCGCCTCTATCGCCTGCTCGAGCGCGAGCCCGTTCATCACCGTCGCCAGCATGCCGATCGAATCGGCGCGAGCACGCTCTATGCCCTTGTCGGCGCCCTGAATGCCGCGAAAGAAATTGCCGCCGCCGACGACGACCGCGATCTGCGCGCCGAGCGCGGCGGAAGCGGCGAGATCCTTGGCGATGCGCTCCAATGTCGGGGCGTGCAGCCCGTGCGGGGCGTCGCCCATCAGCGCCTCGCCCGAGAGCTTGACGACGACCCGCTTCCATTTCGGCGGGCTCGAAGGGTCCGTCATCGACGCCTCTCTTTCGCTGGTGGGCCTTTGTTCGACCTTAATAGGAAACCGCCGCCGCTCCGGCAAGGCGCGCCGCAGCGGAAACGGGCGCGCTCACAAAGCGCGGAGAAATTCGTCGATCGTCTCGAAAAAAGAAGCGGCGTCGCGCCGCGGAAACCCCGTGATTCGACGCAAGGCGGCGGCGCGGCGCGGAGAATCGGGGGCGCTATAGTCGAGGATCGCGTCGCGCCAGCCGAGGCCGTCGAGCGGATCGATATAGTCGAGCGTGTCGTCGGCGATCTCGCGAAAAATCTCTATGTCGGAGGCGATGATCGGGGCGCCGCAGGCCGCGGCCTCGGCGATGGGGAGCCCGAATCCTTCCGCGAAGGAGGGCGCGAGCGCGGCGCGAGCGCCGGCCAGCAGCCGCCGCATCGCCGGCGTCGACAGGCCGGAGGCCTCCACCACATGCGGGCGCAGGGCCGCGCAGCGCTCCAGCATGCGGAGCACGTTCTGATTGTGCCAGCCGCGCTTGCCGACGAGAACGAGCTTCGGCGCGCGCACGCCCTCGCGCTCGGCCAGCTCGCGCCAGACGTCGAGCATCAGCATGTGATTTTTGCGCGGCTCGATCGTGCTGCAGAAAACGAAATAGGGCGTGTCGGCGAGCCGCGGATCGGCGACCGCCGCGCGCTCGAAGGCGGGCGCCGCCGGAAGGCCGGCGACGCAGACCGGCAGATCGCCCCTGCCCTTCTCTGTCGCATAGTTCGTGAACCGGCGCGCGACCGAAGCGGATGCGACGACGACTCCCGCCGCCCGCCGCACGATATTGTCCATGACCAGACGATGCTTGTCGCGCTCGGCCGGGCGGAAGAACTCGGGCGCGTCCAGCGGCAGGAGATCATAGACGAAGAAGACAGGCTTCACGTCGGGCCGCGCGTCGAGCCAGCGCAAATGCCATTCCTTATGCACGGGAAACTGGCTCGCATTGAAGAACACGGCGGCCGCCGGCGCTTCCGACGGCGGCCGTCCGAGACGCAGAGCCCAGCGCCGCATAGCGCGCCAATTCTCTCGAACGATCGCCCAATCGCGACGCGCCACCCGCGGCGCCCGCGGCCCCTGCGGCGTCGCGCCGAGCGAGGCGACAAGGCGCTCGTACATCTCGTCCGTGGAGGAGCCGTCGGCCGTGGAGGAATCGCGAAGCTCGTTCCAATAGGTCTCTATGTCGTCGAGCGTGCGCAGCCCGGCCTCGGCGGCGGCGAGCCGCGGCCCGAGCGCCGCCGCGGCCAGCGCGACGCCGCCCTCGCCCGAGAGAAAATGCCGCGCCAGAGCGAAATCGACCCGATCAATGCCATTGGGCGTCGGATTGAGCGCGCGCGTGACGAGCCGCGTGACGTCATAGACCACGGGCCGTTTCATTGGCGGCATCGTTCGCCGCGCTCGCGGCATCGCCAATGGTCGATGATGTCGTTCGATTCGCGAATCGCGCGCTCGCTCTCCTTGGAGAGACATTCGCGATAATGGAAGACAGAGGCGATATAGGCCTCGACCTCGGCCCCGCAGGCCTCCGCCGCCCGGCCGGGCATGAAGACGCAAGGGGGCGAGCCCGGCTGCACGCAGAGATTGAAGCCGGGAGCCGCCTGCGGGTAAGCCGCCTCGGGAATCGTGAACGCCGTCGCCGATGCGGCGAGACGCATGAGGAACAGCAGGCGCCGTCCCGCGCCGCGCGCCGGCGTACGCCGATCGATGATCATCAGACGCTCGTCATGAGAAAAGCCAGCCACGCGCGGAGAATTGCCTCGTCGCGCGGCCATGCGCAAGAGCGCTGACGCTATTCTCCGGGCGCTCCGCCCGGCGTGCGGCGCGCGTCGCGCGGAGCCCGCCGCGTCTCCGCGGCGCGGGCGCCGAACCATTCCACCGCATCGGCGAGCGCATTGCGATAGGGACGCGAGCGATAGCCGAGCTCGCGGCGCGCCTTGGAGTCGTCGAAGAACATGGTCGTCGCCGAGAGGCGCAGGCTCTCGACATTGAGGAAAGGCTCACGGCCGGTGAGCCGCGCCAAAGCCTCATTGGCGTGAGCGAGCGGCAGCAGCGGCCAGCGCGGCAGGCGCACGAGCGGCGGACGCCCGCCGATGAGGCTCGCCACCTCGGCGAGCAGCTCGGAGAGCTCGACATTCTCGCCGCCGAGAATATAACGCTCGCCGATGCGCCCCTGGCGCAGAGCGGCGAGATGGCCGGCCGCGACATCCGCCACATGAACCACGGCGAGGCCGGTGTCGACATAGGCCGGCATATTGCCGCGCATCGCCTCGAGGACGATGCGGCCGGTCGGCGTCGGGCGGACGTCTCCGGGGCCGAGCGGCGCAGAGGGATTGACGATAATGGCCGGCAGCTGCAGCCGCTCGACCATATCCTCGACGAGCCGCTCCGAGAGGAGCTTGCTGCGCTTATAGGCGCCGAGCCGGTCGCAGGCCGCGAGCCGGCGCGTCTCGTCGCAGAGGCCGGAGGCGTCGGGCGCGAGCGTCGCGACGCTGCTGGTATGGACGATTCGCTCGACGCCGGCGCGCAGCGCCTCCTCCATGACGATGCGCGTTCCCTCGAGATTGGTGCGCATGACGACGCGGGGATCGGGCGCCCAGAGGCGATAGTCGGCGGCGACATGGAAGAGATAGCGCACGCCTGTGAGCGCAGCGCGCAGGCTCTCGCGCTCGGTCACATCGCCTTCGAAAATCTCATATTGCGGGCGGAGATTGGCGCGCGGGCTCGTCGGCCGGACGAAAGCGCGCACGCGAAAGCCCTGCTGGTGCAGCAGGGCTGCGACCGCCCCTCCGATGAAACCGCTCGCGCCGGTGACGAGGGCGATATCACGCATGTCGCTCGTCATGGCCAAAACGTCGACAAGCTCCGTTGTGGCGGCGCCGGAAGCGCCGCTCTCACGGCGCATCTGGGGCGTGCGCCCATAAAAGCAAGTCCCGCCAAAGCGTCAGCCGGCCGAGACGCCGGGAAGCTCGCGCGCGGGCTCGGCCGCAGCCGGCTCGGCCGCGGAGCGGCGCGTCGGCAGGCGGTGGATGGTCGCCGATTCCTGGTCGTCGCGGTCCATCCGCGACAGATCCTGACGCACCATCAGCACGAAGAGCGCGAAGGCGATGGCCGACATCGTTCCGATGGTCACGTCGAGGACGGAGAAGCGCCACAGCCGCGCCTCCACCACCTGCGGGCCGAGCCAGCAGGCGAAGAGGCTCCAGCCGGCGACCAGAATGCGGAACTCCGTCGCCCCCATGCCGCCATAGGACAGGCGATGCACGCCCGCCGTCGCCACGCGCAAATAAGTGTAGGAGCTCATCAGCAGATAGAGCGAGAGCACGAAAAGCGCCGACGGAAGCGTGAAATAGGGTGAGACGCCGAGGCCGACCACGATCAGGCTCTGCGCGATCAGATCGCTCGAATGATCGAGGAGGAAGCCGTAGCGCGGACGCTCGATCCCGCGGTAGCGGGCCAGAGTGCCGTCGAGCGAATCGCCGAACCAGTTCAGGAACAGGCCGGCCACCACCAGTGTGAGGAAACCGGCCGACCAATGGCTGAGCGCGAAGCCCGCCGCCGTCATCGCCGCGCCGACCAGCCCGGCCGCCGTCAGATGATCCGGCGTGGTCCAGGCGGGGAGCCGCGGAGCCAGCGCCTGCAGCACGCGCCGCTCGCCGATCGCCAAAAGGCTCGTGTTCAATCGGTTCGCCAAGAAACCCCCTCGAAAACCAAGCCCGCCCTCGCAGCCCAGACCGTGGCGAGACAGTATCGCCGGGGGCCGCGCGTCTTTTGCACCGCAATATACCGACCTTCAGCTTGCCCGCGGCTGGCCCTCGCGTCAATCGCTATCGAGCCTCCGACCGAATTTCAGACGTCCCGATAAAGGCTTCGCGCGTAAGTGGTCATTTCACCGCAGCGCCGACCGCGGCGCCCTGAATCGCCGGCTGCGTCAGCATGGAGACGAGCTGGAACGCCTTGGCGATCTCGGTCACAGGCGCATTGGACACATACAATATGTCCTTGTCCCGCATCGCGAACCGACGCGCCGTGAACAGGGACGCCGGATTGCGCATGTCGAGATGATAGGCGACCGGGATCAGCCGTTGCGAGGCCAGCAGCGGCGAAACGGTCGGATAATCCGCGATCACCGCCGTCTGCTCATAGCGCAGCACGAACAAGCCGCTCGGATCGGCGCGCTGGTCCGCGAGGCCGCCGGCCTTGCCGATCGCCTCCTCCAGAGTGATTCCCCGCGCGTCGAAAGGCACCACGGCGTTGGCCCCGGTCGCGCCGGCGACGGTAAAAGTCTGCGGCGTGCGCTCCACCGTCAGCACATCGCCCGGACGCACGAAAATATTCTCGCGCGGATTGGCCAGCAGCGCCTGGATCGGAGCCCGCGCGGTGCGGTCGCCGCGCGTCAGGCTGACGAAGGTCTCGTGCACCGGCGAGCGGAAGCCGCCGGCCTGGGCGATGACGTCCATCACACGGTCGCCGCGCAGCGTCAGCGGCACGCGCGCGCCCTGCGTCACCTCGCCCGTCACCGTCGCCGTATTGCTGATGTTGCGCGACACATTGACCAGCGCCTGCGGCTCGATCGCCTTGCCGCGCAGCCGCTCGATAATGACCGCCTCCACCTCCTGCTGGGTGCGGCCGGCGACCTGTATGCGCCCGGCGTAGGGAACCGTCACCGAGCCGTCACGCCCCACCGTCTGATCGGGAATCGCCGCCGAGCGTGAGCCCGGACTGGTTCGATCCATCGCCGGCGAGGAGAAGAGGCCGCCCGCGGCCGCCTCCCAAAGAGTGATCTGCAGCGTGTCGCCGACGCCGATCGGCTGCGAGGCCGGCGGACGATAATCGCCGAAGGAGCCGCGCAGGCCGGGCGCGCCATGCTTGGCCAGCGCCGCCACCACCTGCCCGTCGATCTCGACGAGGGCAAAGGCCGTCTCCGGCTGCGATTCGCTCGGCATGCCGGCGGTCATCACCGCATCGCCGGAAGGGCCGCTGCCCGGGAGCAGGCTGCAGCCGGAAAGCGAAGCAGCCGCCAAAACACCGAAAATACGAAGCGTCTTCAAAACCACGCCGCCCCCGACCAATGCTCCGAGCCGCTCCCGGAGCTTCGCCGCGCGCCCAAATGACCCTGTCTCTTTGGCGAAGACAAGGCCTTCCCCGCCGCATCCGCCGTTTATCGCCCGGCTGTGACCAGTTCGCTACAGGCCATGGTTAATAAAAAAAGGACGCCCCGAGAGTCGGAGCGTCCCCGAAAGATGCAGGATCGCGTCACGCGCGGCGATAGCGGGCCGCGCGTCAGCCCTTGCCGCGCGCCTGCTCGGCGGCGAGCGACATGCGCACCAGCTCGGAGAGGCTGCCTGCGTTCATTTTCAGCATGACATTGGCGCGATGGACCTCCACCGTGCGCACGCTGATGCCGAGCTCGCGGCCGATGACCTTGTTCGGCATGCCGTGCAGCAGACGCTCGAGGACCTCGCTTTCGCGCGCGGTGAGAGTCTGCAGCCGCGCCTCTATGGTCTGCGTCTCCGCGGCGCGGAACTGCTCCTCGCGCTCATAGGCGAGCGCGAGACGCACGCAGGCGATCAGCGCCTCATTGTCGAAGGGCTTCTCCAGAAAGTCGAAGGCGCCCTGCTTCATCGCCTGCACGGCGAGCGACACATCGGCATAGGCGGTGATGACGACGACCGGCAGCGACAATCGCCGCGCCTTCATCGCTTCCAGCAGCTCTATGCCGGTCATCTCCGGCATGCGCGCATCCGTCACCACACAGCCGGTGTCGCCCGGCTCCACCGACGCCAGAAGATGGCTGGCGCTCTCATGGGCGCGGACCCGAAAGCCGTCCGTGGACAGCAGCAGGCTGAGGGAATCCCGGACGGCGTCGTCGTCGTCGACAATATGGATCGTGGCGTCTCGACTCGTCCTCTCCTGCGGAATGGAGCACATCCGCCGAGACGTATCGTCGACGAGCGCGCCCGTCAGCGGCATCTGGACCATGTGCATCGCTCGTCTCGAGAGAAAAAGGCGGCGCATTGGCGCGCCGGCACAGGAAACGCGACGCATCGTTGCGCATCGCGTGGCGGCGGACAGATCATCATCAAGAACCTCGGAATAACCAACCGCGGAAAAGCTCTGCGCTCGACCCATGCGCCGACTTTCGATCGGCGTGACCCGCGCTATAATCATTATTCGGGCGCTGGAGAGATTGACAAACTGGGGAATGCACGTACTCGGGAAATGCGCAGGTGCGAATCACGAACGCATGTTCGAACATTATTCACGCAGCGCGGCGCAGCGCGGTTTTTCGGCGCGCCATGGCGACGACGAGGGGCTTCTTCCACGCATGCCTGCTGACGGCGACGCTCCATGGAGCCTGCGCGCAAGAGGTCGCGCGCGCGGATGATGACACACGCGCGCAATGGCGACGGCAGATCAACGAAGCGCGCGAGCGCTATGACGCTTTCGCGTCGCGCGTCGTCGCCGATCTCGATCGCATAGCGGAGGCTCACGCGGAACGCGAGGACGCGCATCTCGACGATCCGACATTGCGGCGCGGCGACATTCTGGTCACGGCGACGGGCCTGCTGATGTTCAAAGGCTCCAGCAAATTCGTACCCGATCTCGCCGATTTCGAGCCCATCGGCGAAGCGAGCGCGCGGCGCTCGGACCATGCCGCCACACTGCTCGATATCTTGCGCGCCCACGCCCGCGCCGGCCGTCGCGGCGGTTGAGGCGATCGAGGTCGAGGCGATTGCTGCGGCGCGGCCAATTTCGTGCTACATTAGCTCCGAAACATCGCCACGCCGGCCTTGAACCGGACGCCGCGGAGAAGACCAATGTTCATTCAGACCGAATCCACGCCCAATCCCTCCACGCTGAAGTTCCTGCCCGGCCGCCCTGTCCTCGCCGAGGGCGCGCGCGAGTTCCGCACGCCGGAGGCCGCCGCCGCCTCGCCGCTCGCGGGCGCGTTGCTCTCCATCGACGGCGTCGAGGCGGTGATGTTCGGCCCGGATTTCGTCTCCGTCACCAAGACCGACGCCGAATGGGCGCATCTGAAGCCGGCCATTCTCGGCACGATCATGGAGCATTTCAGCTCCGGCCAGCCGATCGTCGTCGAGGGCGCCGAAGCCGCCCCGGCGGAATTCTTCGATCCCGCCGACGCCGAGACGGTGGCGCAGATCAAGGAGCTGATCGTGACCCGCGTGCGTCCGGCGGTCGCCAATGACGGCGGCGACATCACTTTCCGCGGCTTTCGCGACGGAACCGTCTATGTGGCGATGAAAGGCTCCTGCTCCGGCTGCCCCTCCTCCACGGCGACGCTCAAGAACGGCATAGAAAATATGCTGCGCCATTTCGTGCCTCAGGTCACGTCGGTGCAGCAGGTTTGAGAGGCGGCTTTGAAAGCCGAGCGAAACCCGTCATAATCTGCCGGCAATGAGAATCCTCGCCATCGACACGGCGCTTCCCGCCGTTTCCGCCTGCGTGCTCGATCTGGGCGCCGCCGACCCACTCGCCATCGAGACGGCGCCGATGGAGCGCGGCCACGCCGAGGAATTGCTGCCGCTCATCGAGCGCGTGGTCGCCGCGGCGGGCGGCGGCTTCGGCTCCATCGGACGGGTGGCGGTCACGGTCGGGCCGGGCTCCTTCACCGGCATCCGAATCGGACTCGCGGCCGGACAGGCTATCGCCCTCGCCGTGAAGGCGCCCATCGTCGGCGTCTCCACTCTGGCGGCGCTGGCTGCGCCTTATGTTCTGCTCCCCTTCGACGGCGTGGTGGCGGCGGCGATCGACGCGCGCCATGGCCAGGTCTATGTGACCGCCTATGGGCCGGACGGCCGCACCCTGCTCTCGCCACGCCGCGTCGGCGCTCATGAGGCGCTGCGCGCGCTCGGCTCCGGCCCGCTGCGGCTGATCGGCTCCGGCGCGCCGCTGCTGGCCGAGGAGGCCCGCCTCGCCGGCCTCGAGGCGGAGGTCGCCAGCCGTGCGCCAGCGCCCGATATCGCCTTTGTCGCCCGGCTCGGCCTCGTCGCCGATCCGGCGACCGCCCCGGCTCGGCCTCTCTATTTGAAGGCTCCAGACGCCAAGCCTCTGGAACGACCGCTGCAAGACGCCCCGGCCGGCGCATGAGCTCCCGCGTCATGAGCCTGTTTTCGACCTTCTTTCCCAAGCCGCATTATGTGATCCGCCCCATCGGCGCCGATCACGCCTATGATTGCGCCAAGATTCACGCGGGCTCCTTCGCCTTCCCCTGGTCGAAGATCGATTTCGAGAGCCTTTTGACCGACCGCACCGTGCTCGCCGACGGCGCGATGAACGAGCGGCTGCTCAAGGACGAGATGGGCGGCATGGCGCTGTCCCGCCTGCTGCCGCCGGACGCCGAGATTCTGACTTTCGCCGTCGATCCGGCCCGCCGCGGCGCCGGACTCGGACGAGCGCTGCTCGCGGCGCATCTCGGCAATCTCGAGCGCGGCGGGGCGCGCCTCGTCTTCCTCGAGGTGGGCGAGGACAATACCGCGGCGCTGAAGGTCTATGAGAAGCTGGGCTTCAAGACGATCGGTCGCCGCGAGAATTACTATCAGCGGCCCAATGGCGAGCGTCAGGCGGCGCTGACGATGCGCTGCGAGCTGTGAGGCGCGCCGCCATCGGCCAATGATGAACCGCAACTGTCACGAAACTGTCGTTCGCGCGTTAGAGACAGGGCCATGCCTTATCTGCGCGCGCTCGCTTTCGTCCTGGCGATGACCGGGGCCTTCGTCTTCTTCGTCCCCGTCCAGTGGCTGGCGCGGAGACGGCGCTGGGAGCTGCGTCATAATATTCAGACCGGCTTTTGCCGCGTGATGTGCGCCATCATCGGCATAGATGTGCGCGAGCAGGGCCGACTCACGGGGACGAGCCCGCGATTCGTCGTCGCCAATCATGTCTCCTGGACCGACATCATCGCCCTCGCCAGCCGCTATCCGCTGGTGTTTCTGGCGAAGTCCGAGGTCTCCGCCTGGCCGGTGCTGGGCTTTCTGGCGCGGCTGCAAGGCACGGTCTTCGTCGAGCGCGGCAATCGACGGGCGATCCCCATCGTCAATGCGGCTCTGGCGGAGCGGCTGCGGCAGGGCGACGATATCGTCGTCTTCGCGGAAGGCACGTCGAGCGACGGCGCCGGCGTGCTGAAATTCAACGCCTCACATTTCGCCATGCTGACCGAACTCGCCGCCACCAATGCGGCCGCGCCTACGCTCGCCCCGGCCGCCATTCTCTACACGGAGCGAAAAAGCGCGCCCGGCGGCCGGCTGGACGTCGGCTGGTACGGGGATATGACTTTCCTCCCACATTTATGGAGTCTGATGAAGCGCGGCGGCGCAAAATGCCATATATTGTGGGGTGAGGCGGTGGACCCCGGCTCCGGCGACCGCAAGGCTCTCGCCGCCGCCACAGAGGCGCGCGTGCGAGAACTTCTGGCGACGGACGTTGCGGGCCGGGAAAGCGAGAGTAATATCGCCCCGACGCGAGCCCCCGCCGCCCGTTGAGGAGAAACCGAGATTTCCGACGCCGCATCGAAGCCCGCGCCCGCCTTATCCCTAGAGCAAGCGCCGGGAGCCCTGGGAACCGCGAAAGCCTATGTGAAATCATATGGCTGTCAGATGAACGTCTATGACGCGACGCGCATGGCCGATCTGCTCGCGGCGCGCGGCTATGCGGAGGCCGCCGACGAGGACGACGCCGATCTCGTCGTGCTGAACACCTGCCATATTCGTGAGAAGGCGACGGAAAAGGTCTATTCCGAGCTCGGCCGCCTCGCTCGGGTGAAGAGCGAGCGCAGAGCCGAAGGCCGGGACTATCGAATCGTCGTCGCGGGCTGCGTCGCCCAGGCGGAAGGCGAGGAGGTGCTGCGCCGCCAGCGCGCGGTCGATCTCGTCGTCGGGCCTCAGAGCTATCACCGCCTCTCCGATCTCCTGAACCGCGCCGAGGCCGGCGAGCGCGTCGCAGAGACGGATTTCGCCGTCGCCGACAAATTCGAGGCGCTGCGCCGCGCGGCGGCCGCAGGCAAGCGTGTGCGCGACGTCACGGCCTTCGTCACGGCGCAGGAAGGATGCGACAAATTCTGCTCCTTCTGCGTGGTGCCCTACACGCGCGGCGCCGAAATATCGCGCCGCCCAGAAGAGATCGTCGAGGAGGCGAAGGCGCTGGCCGCGGCCGGCGTGCGCGAGCTGACCGTCATCGGCCAGAACGTCAATGCCTATAGCGGCTTGGACGAGAATGGCGCGCCCTGCTCCCTGCCCCGCCTGCTGGCGCGGCTGGAGCGTATCGAAGGCGTCACGCGGCTGCGCTACACCACGAGCCATCCGATCGATATGACGCAGGAGCTGATCGACGCCCATGCCGAGCTGCCGACTCTGGCGCCCTTTGTTCACCTTCCGGTGCAATCCGGCTCGGATCGCATTTTGAAGGCGATGAACCGACGCCATGACGCGCGCTTTTATGTTGACATTGTCGCGCGGCTGCGCGCGGCGCGGCCGGATATTGCGCTGTCTTCCGACTTCATCGTCGGCTTTCCCGGCGAGACCGACGCGGATTTCGAGGCGACGCTGGAACTCATTCGCGCCGTCGGATTCGCGTCCACTTTTTCGTTCAAATATTCGCCGCGCCCCGGCACGCCCGGCGCCGAGCGCGAGGATCAGATCGACGAGAGCGTCAAATCCGAGCGGCTCGCCATTCTCCAGGCGCTGGTCGAGGAGCAGCGGCAGGCGTTCAACGCCGCCACCGTGGGCCGCACAGTGGAGGTCTTGTTCGAGAAGGCCGGCCGGCACGAGGGTCAGATCGCCGGCAAGAGCCCCTATATGCAGCCCGTCCATGCGATGGGCGGCCTGGAGCTGATCGGAAAGACGCTGCCGGTGACGATCGTCGCCGCCGGCTCCAATTCGCTGGCCGGCGCCATCGTCGGCCGAACGAGCCTTGAAGCTGCGAGGGAGGCCGCCCTGTGACGCTCGACCGCGAGAGACGGGTCTTCGAACAGCCGGACGCGCCGCGTTCGGGCGAGCCGGAGGCGGAGATCACGCTCGCCTTCGAGGATAATCGTTACGCCTCGCTGGTTTTCGGCCTCTACGACCAGCATCTCGCCAAGATCGAGCGGCGCCTTGCCGTCTCCTGCTTCGCCAACGGCAATCATGTCACGCTGAAGGGCCGCGCCGAGGCCTGCGAGCAGGCCCGCCGCGTGCTCGAAATTCTCTACGGCCGCGTGCAGCTCGGCCAGAAGGTGGGATTGGGCGACGTGGACGGCGCCATACAGGAATCGGCCCGCCAGGGCAGCCTCTTTCCCGAGGCGGAGCCCAGCCGCGCCGTCTTCGAGCAGATTTCGACGCGCCGGCGCGGTCCGGTGCGGGCCCGCAACCTCGCCCAGGATCTCTATCTGCGGGCGTTGAAGCGCCATGAGCTGGTCTTCGCCGAGGGGCCGGCCGGCACGGGAAAGACCTGGCTCGCGGTCGGCCATGCCGTCTCGCTGCTCGAGCAGGGCGCGGTCGAGCGCATCATTCTCTCGCGTCCGGCCGTGGAGGCCGGCGAGCGCTTGGGCTTCCTGCCCGGCGACATGCGCGAGAAGGTCGACCCCTATCTGCGGCCCATCTATGACGGCCTCCATGATTTCATGGACCCGCGCATGGTGGAGCGCGGCATTCAAACCGGCATGATCGAAGTGGCGCCGCTCGCCTTCATGCGCGGGCGCACGCTCACCAAGGCCTGCGTTTTGCTAGACGAAGCGCAGAACGCCACTTCCATGCAGATGAAAATGTTTCTCACCCGTCTCGGCGACGGATCGCGTATGATCATCAATGGCGACCCGTCGCAGACCGATCTGCCCCCCGGCCAGAAATCCGGGCTGAGCGAGGCGATCGCGCTGCTCTCCAACATAGAGGGCGTCGGAAGGGTGAAATTCGCCGAGGGCGACGTGGTGCGCCACGACCTCGTGCGGCAAATCGTCGGCGCCTATGAAGCGGCCGCGCGGGAGAAGGCGAAGCCTCGAGAATCATGAGCGTCGCGATCGACATTATCGTCACCGCGCCCTGCTGGGATCAGCAGGCCGGGCTCGACGAGCTGACGCAGAGTACCGTGCGCGAGTGCGTCGCCCAGACGGCGGCGCCGCTCGCGCCGGGCTGCGAGCTGAGCGTCAACTTCACCGATGACGCCACCATCCGCGAATTGAACGCGCAATGGCGCGGCATGGACAAGCCCACCAATGTTCTCTCCTTCGAGACGCCCGGCCCGCTCGCGCGCCGCATGGCGCTCGGCGATATCGTCATCGCGCATGAGACCGTCGCGCGCGAGGCGGCGGAGCAGGACAAGAGCTTCGACGCGCATCTCACCCATTTGCTCATTCATGGATTTCTGCATCTGATCGGCTACGACCATCAAGCTCCACGGGAGGCCGAAGAGATGGAGGCGCTGGAGCGACGCATAGCGACGGCGCTCGGCCTCAATGATCCTTACGAAGGCTCCGAGCTCGTGGCGGAGACTTCATCCAAAGGAAAATCGAACGGCGATGTCTAGGACGGATAATGGCGAGCACGCGGCCACGAGGCGCGAGCAGCGAAGCGGCATCGTCGATCGGCTGCGGGCGCTCATCGGGCTCGGCTCGCCCTCGGTGCGCGAGGACATAGAGGAGGCGCTGGAAGGCGCCGCCGGCGATGTGACGCCGCATGAGCGCGTGCTGCTGAAAAATGTGCTGGCCCTGCATGATCTGCGCGTCGCCGACGCGATGATCCCGCGCGCCGATATCGTCGCCGTCGCGCAGGACGCCACGCTCGGGGAGACGCTGGCGCTGTTCCGCAACGCCGGCCATTCCCGCCTGCCCGTCTATGGCGACACGCTCGATGATCCGCGCGGCATGATCCATATTCGCGATTTCGTCGATTATCTCGCCTCGCTCGCCGAGCGCGCCGAGCCCGTGACGGTGGAAGCGCCGGCGCCGAGCGAGCACGCGCCGACCGTCTCGCTCGCCGCGATCGATTTTTCCGCGGAGCTCTCCACCGTCACCGTGCTGAAGCCGGTGCTCTATGTGCCGCCCTCCATGCCGGCGCTCGATCTTCTGGTGAAGATGCAGGCGACGCGCACGCATCTCGCGCTCGTCATCGACGAATATGGCGGCACGCATGGTCTCGTCACGATGGAGGACATCGTCGAGATGATCGTCGGCGACATAGAAGACGAGCACGACGTCGACGAGGAGCCGCGCATAGAAACCGTGTCCGACGGCGTTTTCCTGGTCGACGCGAAAGCCGATCTCGACGAAGTGTCGCAGCGGCTCGGCGTCGATTTCACGCCGGAGGACGACGGCGCCGAGGTGACGACGCTCGGCGGGCTCGTCGCCTCGCTCGCCGGCCATGTGCCGATGCGCGGCGAGATCGTGCCCGCGCCGGTGGAAGGCTGGGAGTTCGAGATCGTCGAAGCCGATCCGCGCCGCGTCGCGCGGCTGCTGGTGCACGCCCCGAAATAGGATTCTCCTGCGAAAACGCTATCCGATCAAATCGGATAGCGCTCCGATTCTCCGCGTCTGTGACCCGCGTCAGGCGTGGCGTGCAGGACGCAACGCGACGATCGTCGAGCAGACCAGCGCCGCGGCCCAGAGGCCAAGGAAGGCGCTGGCGTTGATGGCGAAAATGCGCGCGACGCTGGCGAGCGCATAATGCGAGACGTCGCCGCCCACGGCGCGGGTGATCGTGAAGAGCGCGCCCTCATAGACGAGAAAGCTCGCGACCAGCGCAGCGAAGGGCGCGCCGGCGCCGATCGACATGCGCGCGGCGAAACGCGCCGTCTCGCAGCACAGGAGCGCGATGAGTCCGAGCGCGCCGCCCCAGGCGAGCGTCTCGAAGTCCAATGGATAATGCAGCATGGTGAAGCCGACGAGCTGATTGGCGAACCAGATCGCCGCCGTCAGCGCCAGCGCATTGCGCCGCGCGCTGGTGAGCGCCGCAATGGCGGCGAAGCCCGCGAGCGGCGCCGCGCAAGCGAAGGCGAGCGAGAAGAAGGCGCCGACGAGAATGAGCGCGCCGCTCCACAGCAGATTGCGCTCATCGATGATGGGAAGTGAAAGCCTTGTCATGCGATGCTCCTTATTTATGAGCGGGGCCGGACGCCCTGCTCTACTGAAGATCAATGCCGAAGATCAATGCGCCGCCCGATCGAGCGGATCGGGCTCGACGAGACCGAGCCAGCGCGCCCGCAGCGCATCCCACAATGCGAGCCGCGACCAATCGGGCTCACGCAGAATTTTCTCCGTCTCTGGATGCAGAAACGGATTGGGCAAGAGCACGGCGAGCTGCTGCTCATCCGCGCCATTGAACAATTGCAGGCTCCAGGACATTGGAACGCATGTCCCCGAGAAGCGCCGATGCAACTCCGCGCGCGCCGTGCGCCTGTGCTGCGCGAGCTCTGGCGATGTCGGCCGGCTGCGCGGTCCTTTCGTCTCGCCGATGCAGACATGGAAATGCGTCTGCCCGAAAGCGATGGTGAGATAGCCATCGAGGAGACCAATATGCGTCGGCGCCTGATCGACATGAATCTCGAAGGCCGCGCCTTGAATGATCGGCCCGAACACGATCTCGCGCCAATGATTTTCAAAAAGATCGCGCAGCAGCGCCTCCAGGCTCTGCGCATCGGTCGGCAGAGCGAAGACATCGACCGGCGTTCCATCCGGCTCCAGGCGCCGTTGCGGCGTCGCATCCGTCATCGGTTCATTCTCCCTCGAAACCTCGTCACCAGCTGAACTTCACGCCGCCATAGATGGAGCGTCCCGCCGTTCCGTAGTCGAGGACTTCCTCATAGCGCGCGTCATTGACGTTCTCGATCCGCGCGAACACCGACATGCGCTCGTCGATCTTGTAATCGGCGAAGAGATCCAGCTTGGCGTAAGGCGCGAGCATCACGCGCTGCGAGAAAATATAGTCGTAATCGGGGTTCGGCCCGACGAAGGTAAGGCGCGCCTCGAGCTCAAGCCCTGCGATTCCCGTGTAGATGAGGGAGCCCGTCGCCTTGTCGCGCGGCCGGCGGAACAGGCTGCGCTGCGTCGTCAGATTTTCCGCGGCGAGATGCGTGTAGCTCGTGCGCAAGCGCCATTCGCCGGGAACGACGATCGCCTCGCCGGAAAATTCGACGCCTTTCGTGCGCGCGCGGCCGACATTGTAATAGCAGCCGAAGGCCTGTGTCGCAGAGCAGCTCGGCGCGCGGCCGAATTCGATGAGGTCGCGAAAGCGATTTTCGAACAGCGACAGCGATGCGTAGAGACGCTCGCCGAACAAGGATTGATCGACGCCGACGTCATAGCCGACGCTCGTCTCCGGCGCGAGCGTCGGATCGCCATATTGGCTGAAGCGCTGATAGAGCGAGGCGACGCGCGCGCCCGTTCCGGCGCTGCCGCGTAATTTCGTTCCAGTCTCCTCGAGGCGATAGGCGGCGGTGGCGCGCCAAGTCGCGAATGTGCGATTTTGATCGACCGCATCGATGCGGCCGCCATAGGAGAGATCGATGCGCTCGAGCAAGGTGAGCTTGTGCTGCGCGAAGCCTGAATGCGTCGTCTGCGCAGCTTCGATCGGCGTGAATGTGGTCGGCGGAACCGGGTCCTGCGACGTGCGCACGGACTCCGTCTCATTGCGCGCGCCGAAGGTCAGAAGGCCGAAGCCGTCGAGCGAAAGATCGCCCTGATATTCGAAGCCGCGCCGCGCGCCGCGATAGCCGCGGCGGCAATTGTAGGAGTCGTAGCTCGCATCATAGCAGGAGCGCGCCTGCCAGACGTCTCGGTTCGTCACATTGCCGAACAGAGTGAAGCGATTGTGCAATGCGCGATCGAACATGTCGGCGTCGATGCGCGCAAAGCCCTGCGCGAATGTCGCATGCTGATGATTTTGCGGATCGAACACATCCACGCCGGAAAAGGAATAAGGATTGTCGAAGCGGATCGCGCTGTCATAGCCGAAGAAGCCGGCCTCGACCGCGATATCCTCATTCACGCGATAGCCGAGGCGCGCGCTGGCGCCACCTTTTCTGGTCGGATCATTGGGCGGCAGAGGCGGCAGAGGCGTCTTGCCGTCGCCGATCGTCAGCGGCCGCGTGATGCGATAGCCATAGCGCGGATGACCGTCGATCGTCAGCGCATCGATCGCGAATGCGTACCACAAGCGGTCCTCGCTTCCCGAGACGCGCGCGCGCAAATGTCCGGTTCCATAGGAGCCGCCTTCCAGGGAGAGAGACGCGCGCGGCCGCCCCTCGCCTTTGCGCGTGACGATGTGAATGACGCCGCCCATCGCGTCGGAGCCATAGAGCGCCGATTGCGGGCCGCGCAGCACCTCTATGCGTTCTATGTCGGTGGCGACGAGACCGCCGAGATCGACGGAGCCATCGGTGGAGGACGGATCGCCGATGCGCACGCCATCGACGAGCACGAGCGTCTGGCCGGGCGTCGCGCCGCGTAGAAAGACGGAGGTCTGCGCGCCGGGGCCGCCGGTCTCATAGAGATCGAGGCCGGGCGCGCCGCGCAGCGCCTCGGTGAGGCCGGTCGCGCCGCGCTTCTCGATCTGCGCGGACGGGATCACGGTGACGGCGGAGGAGGATTTGTCGACGCGCTCTTCGACGCGATCGGCGGAGACGATGGTCGCCGCGCCGATCTCGACCGTGGGCAGAGCCTCCTGCCCAGCGGCGGAAGCGGGAAGAAGAAGCACGGCGGAACAAAGCGCAAAACGAGAAGCGGCGCCCGCGAGGGCGGCCCAATGAGACAGGGAGGACATTGCCGGAAGACTCGCAGCAGACGTGGGCCGTCACTGCGAAAGGTCGCGACCCTCTCGCACAAAGCGAAAAGAGTCTCGGCCGCCTCGGTGCACCCCGCCCGACGCTATCGCGCGTGACCACGACTGATGGCAGGTCTCCTGGCTCGCGGGTCAGCGCCTTCGGATCGCCTTCCCGGAGCGTCTGCTCCAGTGGCTCGTATGATCCTCGGCTCGCCGCTCACAGTTGCGGGGGCAGCCGCGGCTTCGCGCCGTCGCCGGCGCTCACCGCATTCCCTTTTGATCCCTCGAGAGGGAACCATCCCTTTCAATAGAGCCGCGCAGCGCCGCCCTGTCAAGCGCCCGTCGGCATGTTCGGAACGAAGCCTCGCGCGGCGCGTTGGGATTGCGGCGACAGGACTCGTCCCCCGGAACTCGCGCCCGGAACTCGCGCCAGGGAAAATTCGATTAGAATTTCGGAGAAGATAAATGAGCGCCATTCACCTCGTCGCCACCAATGACCTGCCGCGCGCCCAAGTCGGCGGCGTCGACGATCCGAGCGTGCGCTGGGCGGGCGCCTTCGCCTCCTGCGGCGAGCATGGCGCCACGCAATCCTCGACCATCGTCTATGAGATCGAGCCCGGCGGACGGCTCGGCTGGCACACGGACGCCACCGAGGAGACGCAATATATCCTCGGCGGCTCCGGCGAGTTGCGCGCCGAGGGCGGCGTCACCCATCATGTGCGGCCGGGCGACGTCTTCGTCATTCCGACGCCGCTGCGGCATGATCTCGTCAACACGGGCGAGGAAACGCTGCGCGCCGTCGCCTTCTTCGCGGCGCCGATGTTCACGCAGCGTTTCGACAATGTGATGATCGCGCCCGACGTGCATGTGCTGGGCACGCCGAACCGCGCGGGCTGAGCGTCTCACATATTGCCGAGACAGACATATTTGATCTCGAGATAGCTCTCTATGCCGTATTTGGAGCCCTCGCGTCCCATGCCCGACTGCTTCACGCCGCCGAAAGGCGCCGCCTCGCTCGACATCAGCGATTCGTTGACGCCGACCATGCCGAATTCGAGCTGCTCGGCAACGCGGAACACGCGCGCTATGTCGCGGCTGTAGAAATAGGCGGCGAGGCCGTAATGCGTCGAATTGGCGAGGCGGAGCGCCTCCGCTTCATCCTCGAAGGTGGTGATCGCGGCGACGGGGCCGAAGATCTCCTCCTCGAAGATTTGCATGTCCGGCCGCGCGTCGAAGAGCACGGTCGGCGCATAGAAATTGCCGCCGAGCTCATGGCGTCCGCCACCGGTCAGCACTTTGGCGCCGTGTGCGCGCGCGTCGGCGACGAGACGCTCGACCTTTTCGATAGCCGCCTCCTCGATCAGCGGGCCGATGACGACGCCGGGCTCGACGCCGCGCCCGACCTTCAGCTTCGAGACCGCCTCGGCGAGCTTGGCGCCGAAGGCCTCCGCCACATCCTTCTGCACGAGAAAGCGATTGGCGCAGACGCAGGTCTGGCCGCTATTGCGATATTTGGTCGCCAGCGCGCCCTTCACCGCGAGATCGAGATCGGCGTCGGCGAAGACGATGAAAGGCGCGTTGCCGCCGAGCTCCATCGAGCATTTCAGCACATTCTCCGCCGCCTGGCGCAGAAGAATCTTCCCCACCTCGGTCGAGCCGGTGAAGCTGATCTTGCGCACGGTCGGATTGGAGGTCAGCTCCACGCCGACGCTGGCGGGATCATTGGTCGTCACCACATTGAGCACGCCGTCCGGCACGCCGGCGCGCTGCGCGATCTCGGCGAGCGCTATGGCCGAGAGCGGCGTCAGCTCGGCAGGCTTCACCACCATTGTGCAGCCGGCGGCGAGCGCCGCGCCGGCCTTGCGCGCGATCATGGCGGAAGGGAAGTTCCAGGGCGTGATCGCGGCGGTGACGCCGATCGCCTGCTTGAACACGAGAATGCGCTTCTCGCGCGCCTGCTGCGGGATCACATCGCCATAGACGCGGCGCCCCTCCTCCGCGAACCAATCGAAATAGGCCGCGGCATAGGCGATCTCGCCGCGCGCCTCGGCGATCGGCTTGCCCTGCTCCGCGGTGATGATCTGCGCGAGGCGCTCCTGATCGGCGAGCAGCAGATCATGCAGGCGCCGCAATATTTGCGCGCGCTCCTTGGCGAGCTTGCCGCGCCAGCCGGGCAGCGCGCGCTCGGCCGCCTCGATCGCGCGGCGCGTCTCGGCCGCGCCCATGTCCGGGACCTCGGCCAATACCGCGCCCGTGGCCGGATCGCGAACGGTGAAGGTCGCGCCATTATCGGCGCTGACAAAGGCGCCGTCGATAAAGGCCTGGTGGCGGAACGGGCGGGGCTCTCTGGTCATCTCGGCTGCGCTCCCGACGCGATACGAAAGGGGCCATCGAATACGGCGCCTTGGCCAGCGGACACAACATTTAGCTTCCGCAAATCATTCGGGGAGAGTCCCGCCCGCGGTCCCGCTGCCCGAAAAGCGGCGCTTTCCTTGCGTATCCGGCGCCCTCCCGCGGAAGGCGGAACCGCGGCCCCGGCTCGCGCGTCATATGGGAAACGCTGCAATCTCATATGGCTTCATCCTGAAAATCCGACATAATCGCGGGATTCGCGTGAGCCGCCGCGCTCACGCCAGCCCTGACGCCCCGAAAGCGAGATCACCTTGGCTGAAACACGCAATTTTCTTCCCGTGACGCGCCGCCGGGCGCTCGCCGCCTTCTCGAGCCTCGCCGGGCTTGCCCTGCCGGGATGGGCCGTGCGCCCCGCCCTCGCCGAAGCTACGGCGGGCGAGACCGAGAGCCATGGCCTCTCCATTTTCGGCGAGCTCGCCGAGCCGGCGGATTTTCCGCATTTCGCCTATGTGAACCCCGAGGCGCCCAAGGGCGGAACGCTGGTGATGGAGCCGCCGCCGCCCGAAAAGAACAGCTATGATTCGCTCAACCCGTATATTTTGCGCGGCAATCCGGCCGCGGGCGTCGGGCTCATCTATGACACGCTGATGGCCGGCAGCCTCGACGAGCGCGACGCGCTCTATGGGCTCGTCGCGAAAAAGGTGCGCATCTCCGCCGACAAGCTCACCTATACATTCTTTCTGCGCAAGGAGGCGCGCTTTCACGACGGCTCGCCGCTCACTGCCCATGACGTCGCCTTCTCGCTCGACATTCTGAAAGCGGAAGGCCATCCGATGATCGCGCAATCGATGCGCGATCTCGTCAGCGCCACGGCGCAGGCGGATGACGTTCTCGTGGTGAAATTCGCCCCCGGCCGCGCGCGCGATCTGCCGATCATCGTCGCCAGCCAGCCGATCTTCTCCAAGGCCTATTACACCAAGCACAAGTTCAACGAGACGACGCTGGAGCCTCCGCTCGGCTCCTCCTCCTATAAGATCGGCGCGGTCGACCCGGGCCGCTTCATCGCCTTTCAGCGCGTGCCGGACTATTGGGCGAAGGATTTGCCGGTCAATGTCGGCCAAGCCAATTTCGACGCGATACGCTTCGATTATTACGGCGACCGCAATGTCGCTTTCGAGGCCTTCAAGGCCGGCGCCTTCACCGTGCATGAGGAGTTCACCTCGGCCATTTGGGCGACGGGCTACGACTTCCCCGCCTTCCGTGACGGGCGCGTCAAGCGCGAGGAGATTCCCGATTACAACATATCGGGAACGCAGGGCTGGTTCATGAACATACGCCGGCCGGTGTTCGCCGATCCGCGCGTGCGCAAGGCGCTCGGCTACGCATTCGATTTCGAATGGACGAACCATAATCTCATGTACGACTCGTATAAGCGTACGAGCTCCTATTTCGAGAACTCCGATCTCGAAGCGGTCGGCGTTCCGACGCCGGCCGAGCTCGCTCTGCTCGAGCCGTACCGCAATCGTCTGCCTAAGGAAGTCTTCGAGGCGCCGTTTCAGCCGCCGGTGTCGGACGGCTCGGGACAGGATCGCAATCTCTTGCGCAAGGCCGTGGACCTTTTGACCGACGCCGGCTGCACGCGCAAGGACGGCGTGCTGCGCCTGCCCGACGGCAAGCCGCTCGAGTTCGAGTTTCTCTATAACACCAGCATGTTCGAGCGGCATACGCAGCCCTTCATCAAGAATCTGAAGCTGATCGGCGTCAACGCCCGCATGCGCGTCGTCGACGCGGCGCAATACAAATCCCGGCTCGACGATCACGACTATGACGTCATCATGGAGCGCGTGCGCATCGCCTATTCGCCTGGCGAGGAGCTGCGCATCATGTTCGGCTCCGAGGCGGCGCGCACCAAGGGCTCGCAAAATGTCATCGGCGTCGCCGATCCGGTCGTCGATGCGCTCATCGAAAAAGCGCTTGTCGCCAATTCGCGCGAGGAGCTGGCCGCCATCTGCCGTGCGCTCGACCGCGTGCTGATCGCCGGCCAATATTGGATTCCGCACTACTACAAGCCGACGCATTGGATCGCCCATTGGGACGTGTTCGGCCGCCCGGAGCGCTATCCGCGCTTCGACACGGGCATAGCCGCGACATGGTGGTGGGACGACGCCAAGGCGCGCAAGATCAACTACACGGGGCGCTGAACCTATGGCCGCCTATATTCTGCGACGCCTTTTGCTGATGATCCCGACGATCCTCGGCATCATGCTCATCTCCTTCGCCATTGTGCAATTCGCGCCGGGCGGCCCTGTCGAGCGCGTCATCGCGCAGCTGCAGGGCTATGACATGGGCGCGACCTCGCGCTTTTCCGGCGGCGGCGGCGATGTCGGCCGCGGCGGCGCGGCGACGCCGGGCGCCGGCGCGGAGGGCGCCTCCAAATATCGCGGCGCGCAGGGGCTCGACCCCAAATTCATCGCAGAGCTGGAAAAGCAGTTCGGCTTCGACAAGCCGGCCTGGGAGCGCTTCCTGCTGATGGTGAAGAATTACGCCGTCTTCGACTTCGGCCGCAGCTATTTCCGTGACGAGAGCGTGCTGAAGCTCATCGGCGAGAAGCTGCCGGTCTCCATGTCGCTCGGATTGTGGATGACGCTCATCTCCTATTCCGTCTCCATTCCGCTCGGCATCGCCAAAGCGGTGCGCGACGGCGAGCGTTTCGACGCGTGGACGTCCAATCTCGTCATCATCGGCTATGCGATACCGAGCTTTCTTTTCGCTATGCTGCTCATCGTGCTCTTCGCCGGCGGCTCATTCTGGCAGATATTCCCGCTACGCGGCCTCGTCTCGGAGAATTTCTCGGAGCTGTCGCTACCGGCCAAGGTGGGCGATTATCTGTGGCACATCTGCCTGCCCGTGCTCGCCATGACGCTCGGCGCCTTCGCGACGCAGACCTTCTTGACCAAAAACTCCTTCCTCGACGAGATCCGTAAGCAATATGTGCAGACGGCGCGCATGAAGGGCCTGACTGAGAACCGCGTGCTCTATGGCCATGTGTTCCGCAACGCCATGCTCATCGTCGTCTCCGGCTTTCCGGGCGCCTTCGTGCACGCCTTCCTCACAGGCTCGGTGCTGATCGAGACCATCTTCTCGCTCGACGGGCTCGGCTATCTCTCCTACGAATCCATCGTCAATCGCGATTATCCGGTGGTGTTCGCCAATCTCTATATTTTCGCGCTGCTGGGCCTCGTGGTGAATCTCCTCTCCGACCTCACCTACACTTGGATCGATCCGCGCATCGATTTCGAGACGCGCGAGGTCTGACCGATGAACGAGACCAGTTCCCAAGTGAAGCTCGCGCCGGCGATTCCCGACGGCGGCCTCTTGCGCCTGCGGCCGATCGATCGCCGCCGGCTGCAGAATTTCAAGGCCAATTCCAGAGGCTATTGGTCCTTCTGGATATTCATGGCGCTTTTTCTGCTTTCGCTGGCGTCCAACTTCATCGCCAATGACAAGCCCGTGCTCGCCTATTACAAGGGCGAGCTGCTCTTCCCGATCTTCAAAGACTACCCGGAAGAGAAATTCGGCGGCTTTCTCGCGCGCACGGACTATCGTGATCCTACGATCGAGAAAGAGATCGAGGCCAATGGCTGGATGATCTGGCCGCCGATTCACTATTCCTACGACACGCATAATCTCGATCTGCCGACGCCCGCGCCCTCGCCGCCGACATGGCTGCTCACCAAGGCCCAATGCGAGGCCGCCGCGGCCAAGAAGCTCGGACCAGAGAAAGCGCATCTCGGCTGCTCGGCGATCGAATGGAACTGGCTCGGAACGGATGACCAAGGCCGCGATGTCGTCGCGCGTCTGCTCTATGGTTTCCGACTATCGGTGCTGTTCGGCCTCATTCTGGCGAGCATCTCCTCGATCGTCGGCGTCGCTGCAGGCGCGGTGCAGGGCTTTTTCGGAGGGTGGGTCGATCTCGTCTTCCAGCGCTTTATCGAAGTGTGGTCGTCGCTGCCGCAGCTCTATCTGCTCATCATCGTCTCCTCCTTTCTGGCGCCGGGCTTCTTCGTGCTGCTCGGCATATTGCTGCTGTTCTCCTGGGTGTCGCTCGTGCATGTGGTGCGCGCGGAATTTCTGCGCGCGCGCAATTTCGAATATGTGAACGCCGCGCGCGCGCTCGGCCTCTCCAATTTCCGCATCATCACGCGGCATCTTCTACCCAACGCCACGGTCGCGACCTTGACCTTCCTGCCCTTCGTGCTCAATTCCTCGATCACGACGCTGACCTCGCTCGACTTCTTGGGCTTCGGCCTGCCGCCGGGCTCGCCGTCGCTCGGCGAATTGCTGCTGCAAGGCAAATCCAATCTCCAGGCGCCCTGGCTCGGCCTCACCGGCTTCGTCATCATCGCGCTGATGCTCTCGCTTCTGGTGTTCATCGGCGAAGCGGTGCGCGACGCCTTCGACCCGCGAAAGACCTTCCGGTGAACGATCGCATGGGCTCTTCCCCCCTCCTCGACGTCCGCGATCTCTCCATCGCCTTCTCGCAAGGCGGCAAGGAGACGCTCGCGGTCGATAAAGTCTCCTTCTCGGTCGAGCGCAGCCGCACGCTGGCGCTCGTCGGCGAATCCGGCTCCGGCAAATCCATCACCGCGCTCTCCATCGTGCGGCTGCTGCCGCCGTCGGCGATTCATCCGTCGGGAAGCATCGACTTTTCCGGCAAGGACATTTTGCGGATCTCGGACGCCGAGCTGCGCGCCATTCGCGGTGCGAAGATCACCATGGTCTTCCAGGAGCCGATGACCTCGCTCAATCCGCTGCAGACGATCGAGCAGCAGATCGGCGAGATCCTCGATCTGCATGGCGCGCGCGGCGCGGAAAAGATCCGCGCACGCGTCGTGGAACTGCTCGGCGAGGTCGGCATTCCGAACCCTTCCGAGCGTCTCACCGCCTTTCCGCATCAATTGTCGGGCGGCCAGCGCCAGCGCGTGATGATCGCCATGGCGCTCGCCAATCGGCCGGACCTGCTCATCGCCGACGAGCCGACGACAGCGCTCGACGTCACCGTGCAGGCGCAGATTCTCGCTCTGCTGGAGCGCGTGCAGAAGACCTATGGCATGGCCATGCTCTTCATCACCCATGATCTCGGCCTGGTGCGGCGCTTCGCCGATGATGTCTGCGTGATGCAGCACGGCCGCATCGTCGAGAAGGGCGATGTCGAGAAGGTCTTCTCGGCGCCCGAGCATCCCTACACCAAGGCGCTGCTCGCCGCGGAGCCCAAGGGCTCGCCGCCGCCGGATGACGAGAACGAGCCCGTGCTCGTCGCCGCCAATGATCTCAAGGTCTGGTTTCCGATCAAGCGCGGCTTCCTGCGCCGCACTGTCGGCCATATCAAGGCGGTGGACGGCGTCACGCTCGCCGTGCGCCGCGGCTCGACGGTCGGCGTCGTCGGCGAATCGGGCTCCGGCAAGACGACGCTCGGCCTCGCTCTGCTGCGCCTCATCCGCTCCGAGGGGCCGATCCTCTATCTGGGCGAGCGCATAGACGCGAAATCGGTCGCAGAAATGCGCCCGCTGCGCCGCGACATGCAGATCGTCTTCCAGGACCCCTATGGCTCACTGTCGCCGCGCATGTCGGTCGCCGAGATCGTCGCCGAGGGCCTCGGCGTGCAAATGAAGGGCCTCACCTTCGAGGAGACGCGTGAGATCGTCGCCAAGGCGCTGGCCGAGACCGGGCTCGACCCCGCCATGATGGATCGCTATCCGCATGAATTCTCGGGGGGCCAGCGCCAGCGTATCGCCATAGCCCGCGCCATTGTGCTGAAGCCGAAATTCATCGTGCTCGACGAGCCGACCTCGGCGCTCGACATGTCCGTGCAGGCGCAAATCGTCGATCTGCTGCGCGAATTGCAGGCCAAGCACAGCCTCGCCTATCTCTTCATCAGCCATGATCTCAAAGTGGTGAAATCGCTCGCCGCGCATCTCATCGTGATGCGCTATGGCAAGGTGGTGGAGGAAGGCCCGGCGGCGGAGGTGTTCGCCGCGCCCAAGAGCGACTACACGCGCGCCCTCTTCGCCGCCGCCTTCCGCATAGAGGCCGAGCCGCACCCGGGCGACAAGGCCTGATTCCAGTGACGGCCACGCGCGCCCTTGCGGCGAGGCCTCGGCTTCGTCACACTCGGCGGCGACGATTCGAATCCTTTCGAGGCTATTCATGAGCACGCGCGCAAGGGACGCCGCCGATATCATCGGCGCGCGCAATCCTCTGGGGCCGATCGAAACCGCGGTCGTGCTCGGACGCGAATTTCTCGCCGCCGCCGATATCGGCGAGCAGGCGGTCGCCATACCCTATTCCGAGCTGCCGGGATTTCCCGAGATCGAGGGCGGCGAGGTCGTGATCGGCCTCGTCGAAGGCGCGCCCATGCTGTTCCTCAAGGGCCGCTCAGAGTTCTACGAAAGCGGTGATCCCAGCCTGATGTCCTCGCCGATCGAGACATTGACGCTTTTGAATGTGAGGGCTCTGCTCTCCACCGGCTTCGCCACGTCCACCAACGCCGATTTTCAGCCCTCCTCCATTCTCTCCGTGACCGATCACATCAATTTCAGCGGACTCAACCCGCTCATCGGCGCCGCGGGACAGAATTTCGTCAATATGAACGGCGCCTATGACAAAAGGCTGCTGCGCCGCCTCAAGCAGGCCGGCGCCGGCGCCGGGGTGACGCTGCATGAAGGGATCTTCATGTGGTTTTCCGGCCCGAGCTATGAGACGCCGGCGGAAGCCAAAATGGCCCGCACGCTCGGCGCCGACGCGCTCGGCGTCGCGATCGCGCCGGAGGCGATACTCGCCAAGCGTTTCGCTCTGCCTTTCGCGGCCATGGCGGTCATCTCGGATTATGCGACGGGCTTTGCTGGCGGCAATCCGACCTATGATCCGAGCCGCGCCTCCGGCGTGATCGCCCTGCGGCGCCTGCTGCGCGCCTATCAAAAAGTCAAATAGCGGCCGAGAGCGGCGTCACGGCCCCGCCGGCCGCCGAAAAGCGAGGACGCTGGCGTCCAGCAGCTGCACGGTTTCGCCGCGCTGATTGGACGTCACGACGCGCATCTTCACCATTCCGCGATCGTCACGTGATTTCGAGGGCGAAATACGCAGGATCGTCGCCTCGACGCTCAGAAGATCGCCCGGCAGCACAGGCCGCAGCCACTCGACCTTGCCGCCGACGCCGATCAGCCCGCCAGAAAATGACGCGCATTGTGTCAGCAGCCGCATGGTGAGCGAGGCCGTGTGCCAGCCGCTGGCCACCAGCTGGCCGAATAGGCTGTCCTTCGCCGCCGTCTCGTCGAGATGAAAGGGCTGCGGGTCGAATTTGGCTGCGAAGGCTTTGATCTCTTCTGTCGTGACCTCGAGCGGCCCGCCGCGAAAGCGCTGATCGACGAAGAGGTCCTCGAGGTAGAGCGGCTCGGACATTGTCGTCACTCGAAGATTCGTCGCACGCTCGTCACCGCCGAGCCGGATGCCAAAATCCGCTCCCGCGCCGGGACAAAGGGCTCGCTGGCGACCTGCAGATAAAAAGCGTTGGCGTGCAGCAGGCGCTCGGCGTCCTGCATGATGCCGACGTGGCCTTTCCAAAAAACGAGATCGCCGCGCCGCAAAGGCTCGCCTTCCGCGAGCGCGCGCCCGAGCGATGTCTCCTGCAGATCCGTGTCGCGCGGCGCCTCTATCCCGGCGAAGGCGAGGGAAGTCTGCACCAAGCCGGAGCAGTCGACGCCGAGCCAGCTCTTGCCGCCCCAAAGATAGGGCGCGCCGATGAGGCTCTCCGCGACGGCGACGAAATCCGCGACGCGTGACGCACGCGGCGTCAGATGCGTGCGATAGATGAAGCCGCCGCCGGCCTCGATGAGGAATTTGTCGCGCTCGCCGACGATCTCCACTTCGGCGCCGAGCGGCAGAGCGAGCAAGGGCGGGTCCTTGATTTCAGCTCGCGGAAAAACAAAGGTGCGGGGAACGCTGACGCGATGCGTCGGCGTCTCTATTCGGCTCCAGAGCACATTGGCGGCGATCCAGCCGACATAGGAGTCGCGCTCGAGCTGCGCCCAGGACCAGCCCTCCTCATCATCGTAGACGATAACCGTCTCGCCATAGAGCGCCTGCGTGTCGAGCCGCGCATCCGGCCGCGGCTCGCGCTTCAGATCGGCGACGCCTTCCTTCACCTGCATGCGGCGCCCATCGACGAAGCGCGCCGCCTCGACCTTGCCCTCGAGATGGCGCGCGGCCAGATTAGGCCGCGCCGGCGTCAGCCTTTTGTCGAAGCTCTCGCTCATGTCTTCACGCTCCACCGGGCGGCGCGCTCCTCGATCAGCTCGGCAAGGAGCCGCGCCGTCTGAATCTCGCCGCCCTCCGGCCGGCCGGGCTTGGCGGAAGGAGTCCAGGCGAAGAGATCGAAATGCGCCCATTTCTCGGGCTTGGTCACGAAGCGGCGCAGGAACAGCGCCGCGGTGATCGAGCCCGCATGTCCGCTCGACGATACATTCGCGATATTGGACGCCTTGCCGTCGAGCTGCGAATCATAGGGCTCCCACAAGGGCAGCCGCCACACTGGATCGCCGAGCTTGCGGCCATAGGTCTCGATCTCCAGCGCCAGAGCATCGTCCCCCGTATAGAAGGCCGGCAGTTCCGGGCCGAGCGCGACACGCGCTGCGCCGGTGAGCGTGGCGAAATCGAGCAGGAGATCGGGGTCCTCCTCGGCGGCGAACGCCAGAGCGTCGGCGAGAATGAGCCGCCCTTCCGCATCCGTGTTGCCGATCTCCACCGAGAGGCCCTTGCGACTCGGATAAATATCGCCCGGCCGCATGGCGTCCGCGGAAATGGCGTTCTCGACAATGGGCAGCAGCACGCGCAAGCGCAAGCGCGCGCCAGAGCCCATCAGAATATCGGCCAGCGCCAGCGCCGTGGCGGCGCCGCCCATATCCTTCTTCATCAGCAGCATGGCGCTGCTCGGCTTGATATCGAGGCCGCCGCTGTCGAAACAGACGCCCTTCCCCACCAGCGTCACCTTCATCGCCTCTTCCGGCCCGAAGGTGATGTCGATGAGCCGCGGAGCCTGCGCCGCCGCGCGGCCGACCGCATGAACGAGCGGGAAATTCTCCGCAAGCAGCGCATCGCCGGCGATGACGCGCGCCTGCGCCCCATGCCGCGCGGCGAGCGCCAGCGCCGCCTCCGCCAGAGCCTCCGGCCCCAGATCATTGGCGGGCGTGTTGACGAGATCGCGCCCGAAGCAGAGCGCGGCGGCGACGCGCTCTATGCGCGCGCGATCGGCGTCCTGCGGCGCGCAGAGGCGCGGGCGTTCCTTCTTCGGCGCGACATAGCGCGAGAAAGAATAGCCGCCGAGCAAAAAGGCGAGCGCGGCCGAATAGGAATTGGATACGCCTTCGCGCAGACGATAGAGGCCCGGCGGCAGCAAGGTCGCGAGCTTGCCGGCAAGGAAAGGATCGCGATGGCGCGCCCCCGCCGCCTCCACGCCGAACAGAACCACCGCCGGCGCGCCATCCAGCCCCGGCGCGAGCAGATACGCGCCCACCTTGCCGTCGAAGCCGCAAGCGCGCGCGAAGGCGGCGATCGGCGGCGGCAAGGTCTCGGCGAGAATCGGCCAGCTCTCCTTATCGACGAAATCGATCGGCGTCGCCTCCGCCGTCCATTCCTCCAATCGGCTCATATCGCCCTCTTTTCGAGTTCGTTCCTGTCTTTGTCGTTTTTTAGCACCAAGACACGAAGGACACGAAGACGTTATAGGACTTGGCCCATGGAAATCGGTCCCCTCTCCCGCTATCGCGCCCAGCTCGCGCTCGGCGCAAGGATCACGATCGCCGCTGTGGCGACGCTCGGAATCGGCCATCTCCTCGGCACGCCGATGATATTATGGGCTGTGCTGACCGCGGTCATCCTCACGCAAATGAGCGTCGGCCGCTCGGTCAAGGCGACGATCGACTATTCCTTCGGCACGCTGGGCGGCGCGATCTACGCCGGCCTCGTCTCCAATTATGTCGTCGGCGCCCACGAGCTGACACTGCTGCTTCTGCTCGGCCTCGCCATAGCGCCGCTCGCCCTGCTCTCCGCCTTGACGCCGCGATTTTCGGTCGCGCCGGCGACCGGCGTCATCGTCGTGCTCGCGCCGACCATCACCCATGCGACCGCCTTTCATTCGGCCTATGATCGTGTGCTCGAGGTGGCGCTCGGCGGCGGCGTCGCGCTCGTCGTGTCGCATCTCGTCTTTCCCGCCCGCGCCCGCATTCTCGCGCTCGAGGCCGGCGCCGAAATGCTCGCCGTCATGGCCGAGGCGCTGCCTCGGCTGTTCGCGGGCTTCGCGCAACCACAGGACCCCGAAGCGATTCGCGATCTCCAGCGCGGCATCGGCGACGCCTTCGCCCGTCTCGACAAGATGGAGCAGGAGGCGCGTCATGAGCGCATCGCCTTCCTCGAGGCCGAGCCTGATCTCGCGCCGCTGCTGCGCGCGCTGCTGCGAATGCGGCATGATCTGGTGATGATCGGCCGCGCCGCGGTCACGCCCTTGCCGGAGCGGCTGCGGCCGCGCCTCGAGACTTTGCTCGGGGTGATCGCCGACAACGCCGCCGCCCAGCTTCTCGAGACCGGCGCCGCGCTGACCGGCGCGCGCGCGCCAGTCGCGAGCAAGACATTGGACGGCGCCTTCGACGCTTATTCGCGAGAGATCGCAGCGTTCCGAGAAGAAGGAATCCTCCGCAGCCTGCCGGTCGAGCAGGTGGAGCATGTCTTCGCGCTCGGCTTCGCGCTCGAGCAATGGCGCGGCGATCTCGACGAGCTCGAGCGCCGGATCGCCGAGCGCGCTCGTTAAGGAAGCGGCAAGGTTAACGATTTATTGCTCGACCCTGACGGTTCAACCGCAAGAGAGGGGTCGCCCGATGTTCCCGTGCCATTTCGTCGCGACGCGCCGCAAAGGCGCGCCGAGCGCGCTGGTGATTTGCGCGCTGCTCGCGCTCGGCGGCTGCGCGCAGCCGCTCACCGACGTCACCGGCTCGATCGGCGCGACGCGACGCGTCGAGCTGCCGAGCGACGAGGCCGAGTTGCGCCGCTTCGCCGACGAATGGGGTCGTCGCTTCGACGCCGACCCCAAGAACAAATCCGTCGCGCTCACCTACGCCAAGGCGCTGCATGCGCTCGATCGCAACGCGCAGGCCGTCGCCGTGCTGCAAGGCCTCGCCATTCGCTATCCGGACGATCTCTCTGTGCTCGGCGCTTATGGCAAGTCGCTCGCCGACGCCGGACGTCTGCGTGACGCCGCCGATGTCTTGTCGCGCGCCCACACGCCGGAGCGCCCCGATTGGACTGTGCTCTCGGCGCAAGGCTCGATCGCCGATCAGCTCGGCAATCACGAAGAAGCGCGCGAATATTATCAGACCGCGTTGAAGATCAAGCCCAATGATCCGAAGGTTCTCTCCAATCTCGGGCTCTCCTATGCGCTCTCCAAGCAGTTGCCGCAGGCCGAGAGCACATTGCTGACCGCGGCCTCGCAGCCCACGGCCGACATGCGGGTACGTCAGAATCTCGCGCTCGTGCTGGCGCTGCAGGGCAAGTTCGACGAGGCCGAGAATTGGTCGCGTCATGATCTCTCGCCGATCGACGCCGCGGCCAATGTCGCCTCGATCCGCCAAATGATCGCGCAATCCAACAGCTGGCGCGAGATACAGAGCTATAGCGAGAAGACCAAGCGAAAGAGCGCCGAAGCGCCCGCGCAGCGCGCCAGACTCGGCGCGCTCACCAGCTCTGCGCCATCACCTGAATAATCGCCGGCGCCATCACGACGACCATCAGCACCGGCAGAAAGAAGACGATCATCGGCACGGTGAGCTTTGGCGGCAGCGCCGCGGCCTTGCGCTCGGCCTCCGCCATGCGCATGTCGCGGCTCTCCTGCGCCGTGACGCGCAGCGCGCGGCCGAGCGGCGTGCCGTATTTCTCCGCCTGAATGAGCACGGTGGAAATCTGCTTCACGCTCTCGAGCCCGGTGCGCGCCGTCAGATTTTGATAGGCCTGACGACGATCCGGCAGATAGGAGAGCTCCGCCGTCGCCAGCGCGAATTCCTCGGCGAGCGCCGCCGAGCGCACGCCGATCTCTTGCCCCACCTTGCGAAAGGCGTGGTCGACCGACATGCCCGATTCGACGCAGATCAGCATGAGATCGAGCGCATCGGGAAAAGCGATGCGCATGCTCTGCTGCCGCTTGGTGATCGTGTTGCTGATGAACAGCTCCGGCGTCTTCACCCCGAGATAGGTCGCGAAGATCACAATGCCCGCCTTGGTGAGCATGGGCCAATCGGAATCGTCGAGCACCACGAGATAGAAGACCGCGAAGAGCGCAAAGGCGATCGGCGTCACCAGCCGGAAGAACAGAAACGTCACTTCCGCCTGCGGACCGCGATAGCCGGCGGAGGCGAGACGCAGCTTGGCGTCGTCCGTGTTGAGCCATGTCGACAAGGAGAAGCGGTCGACGACATTCTTCATATATTGCTTTGGCTGATAGCGCAGGCCGCCGCCGTCCGCCTTGGCCGCCGCGCGCTCACGCGCCCTGATGCGCTCGCGCTCATTGGCGACGCTCTTCATGCGCTTGGCCAATGTGTCGCTCTGCAGGAAGGTCGCGCCCAGCGACCATATGGTGGCGACGACCGCCATTGCGACGATGAGGCTGAACATCAGCCGCCCATTGGTCGCCAGCTTGACGATCTGCTCCATGGTTTTAGTGACCCCTCGCTCGACGCGGCGCAACGTTCAAATATCGAAGTCGATCATCTTCTGCATGATGAAGACGCCGATCGCCATCCAGAGCAGGCTCGCTCCGATGATGATATTTCCGACCGCCGTGTTGAAAAGCACGGCGATATAGGCCGGATTGGTGAACCAGACGACGAGGCCGACGAGAAACGGCAGGCTGCCGATGATGCCCGCCGAGGCCTTGGCCTCCGCGGACATGGCTTTCACCTTGGCCTTCATCTTCTTTCGCTCGCGCAGCACGCCGGCGAGATTGGTGAGCGCCTCGGAGAGATTGCCGCCGGCCTTTTGCTGAAGGCTGATGACGATCGAGAAAAACGACGCCTCCGCCACCGGCACCCGATCGGCGAAGCGTTCCGTCGCCTCGGCAATCGAGAGGCCGATCGTCTGTGATTCGACGATCTGGCGAAATTCGCTGCGCACCGGCTCCGCCGCCTCGCTCGCGATCATGCGAAAGCAATCGGCGACCGGCAGGCCGGCCTTCACGCCGCGAATGATGATATCGACGGCGCCGGGAAATTCGGCGATGAATTTCGCGATGCGCCGCCGCGCCAGAAAGCCCAGCAGCCAATGCGGCGCGCCGACGCCGCCGACGACGCCCGCGCCGACCGCGACCAGCGGATCGGAGTTGAAGACGAAGACGAGGAAAGCGATGAGCAGGCCGAAAGCCGCCGAGGCGCCGAGAAAGATCGGGCGCGACGTCGTCAGCCCCGCCTGCGCGATGCGCTGCTCGAGCGTGATCTTGGCTTTCTTCTTGGTCTCGACGTCCTTGAGGCTCTCCTGAATCAGCTTGCGCCGCTTGGCCGGATCGCCGCTGCGCGCATCGCGGCGACGCTCGGTCGAGGACATCAGCGCCGCCGTACGCTTCTGCGCCTGAATCTCGCCGGAGAGATAAGGATAAACGAAGGCGTACATCACTCCGCCGACGGCGCAGGCGACGAGAAGCGCGGAGAGGAGCGATTGATGATCCATTTTCTGGCCCTCGCGACTAATTTTCGTCGTCGATGACTGTGGCGGCGTCGAGCGCCGCGGCGAGCCTGTTCTCCTCGCCATAGTAGCGCGCGCGCTCCCAGAAGCGCGGCCGTCCGACGCCGGTGGAGCGATGCCGGCCGATGATGCGGCCATTGGCGTCCTCGCCGATGATCTCATAGACGATGAGATCCTGCAGCGTGACGACATCCGCCTCCTGGCCCAGCACCTCGGTGATATGCGTGATGCGGCGCGAGCCGTCGCGAAGGCGCGCCGCCTGCACGATAATGTCGATCGACGAGACGATCATGTCGCGGATCGTCTTGGCCGGCAGCGAGAAGCCGCCCATTGTGATCATGGATTCGAGACGCCCCAGCGCCTCGCGCGGCGAGTTGGCGTGCAGCGTGCCCATCGAGCCGTCGTGACCCGTGTTCATGGCCTGCAGAAGATCGAAAGCCTCCGGTCCGCGAACCTCGCCGACGATGATGCGTTCGGGACGCATGCGCAGGCAGTTCTTCACGAGATCGCGCATCGTCACCGCGCCCTGCCCTTCCAGATTGGGCGGACGCGTCTCCAGGCGCACCACATGCGGCTGCTGCAATTGCAATTCCGCCGCATCCTCGCAGGTGATCACGCGCTCATCCGTGTCGATGTAATTGGTGAGGCAATTGAGCAGCGTCGTCTTGCCGGAGCCCGTGCCGCCGGAGATCAGCACATTGCAGCGCACGCGGCCGATCACCTTCAGCACCTCGCCGCCCTCGGGCGAGATGGAGGCGTAACGGATGAGCTGATCGAGAGTGAGCTTGTCCTTGCGGAACTTACGAATGGTGAGCGCGGGACCGTCGATCGCCAGCGGCGGCGCGATGACGTTGACGCGAGAGCCGTCGAGCAAGCGCGCGTCGCAGATCGGCGAGGATTCGTCGACGCGGCGGCCGACCTGGCTGACGATGCGCTGACAGATATTCATCAGCTGGGAATTGTCGCGGAAATGTATATTGGTGAGCTGAATCTTGCCGCTCACCTCTATGTAGGTCTTGGCGGCGCCATTCACCATTATGTCGGCGATGTCGTCGCGCATGAGCAGCGGCTCCAGCGGACCATAGCCGAGCACGTCGTTGCAGATATCCTCGAGCAGATCTTCCTGCTCGGCGATCGACATCACGACATTCTTGATCGCGACGATCTCGTTGACGATGTCTCTGATCTCGTCGCGCGCGCTCTCGGGCTCGAGCTTGGAGAGCTGAGCGAGATCGATGGCCTCGATGAGCGCGCCGAAGATCATGCTCTTCGTCAGGTAATATTGCTCCGAGCGCTTCTGCTCGGGAGGAGCCGCGACCATCACGCTCGCGGGCTCGGCGGCAGGCGCCGGCGTCGGCGCCTTGACGGCCGGCGCCGCCTGCTGCGTCGACCGCGCTGTCGCTGTCTGCGCCGTTCCGACGTTCGTACGCTTTCCGAACATGCGATCTCCCCGTTACGCTCAGTCGCCGCTCGTCAGCCGGCCAGCTTTCTTGACAAACGATCGAGCAGCGGCGCCAATAATCCGCTCTTGACCTTGCGGCTCACGGCGCGCCCCGTCACCTCGCGGCCGAGCGCGTCGAATTGCTCGATGATCTTGGAGCCGGGGTCGACCTCGGCGATCATCTGCCCATTGTTGGAGGCGGCGCCGAACAGCTTCGGATCGAAGGGAATGATCGCCGACGGCTCCATCTCGATCGCCTTGGCGAAATCCGCCACCGCTATCTCCGGCCGCTTCGGCACGCCGACGAAATTCAGAACGAGCTTCGGCGGCGCGTCGTTCTGACGCGCGACGCGCAGCTGATCGATGAGCGTCTTGGCGTTGCGCAGATTGGCGAGATCGGGCGCCGCCACGATCGCCACCTCATCGGCGCCGATCAGCATGCGCTTCGTCCAGGCCGACCATTGATGCGGAACGTCGAGCACGGTGCAGGGCGCGGTGGCGCGCAGCGTGTCCACGATCGCGTCGAAAGCGGTCTCCGGCAGATCATAGAGACGATCGACCGTCGCGGGCGCGGCGAGCAGGCTGAGCTGCTCGCTGCATTTGGACAGCAGGCGATCGATGAGATTGGCGTCGACGCGATCCGGCGCGAACACGGCTTCCGCGACGCCTTGCGGCGGGTCTTGGTTGAAATCCAGCCCGGCAGTGCCGAAGGGAAGATCGAGATCGGCGACGACCGTCTGCATTTGCAGCGAGCGCGCAATCGACCAGGCGAGATTATGCGCGATGCAGGAGGAGCCGACGCCGCCCTTGGCGCCGGCCACGGCGACGATGCGTCCCAGCGACTCGGCGCTGTTGTTATAAAGATCGGAGATGCGGGCGATGAAGCCGAGCACATCGATCGGCGCGACAATATAGTCGCTGACGCCGCGCGCCATGAGCGCGCGATACAACGATATGTCGTTGACATGGCCGAGCACGACGACCTTGGTGCCGGAGTCGCAGGACTCCGCCAGCGTCTCCAGCTGACCGATGAGCGTCTCACGCTCGCCGATCGCCTCGAGCACGATCAGATTCGGCGTCGGCGCCGATCGGAACGCCTCGATCGCGGCCGCGACGCCGCCCATGTGAACCTTGACATGCGCCTTGTCCATGCGGCGGTCCACGGCGGCGGAATTCACCACGGCCACGGCGTCCGGCGTCTCGCAGAACGCTTGCACGGAAATGCGCGGCAAGGGAGCGATCTGCGCGGCCGCGTCGCTATCCGCTATTGCCGACTGCTCTTTCATCAATCGCCTCCAACCGAGCTGATATTCGTGCCTTTGACGTTCCACTTCGTCGCCGGATCGATGCCCTTGCGCACATTTCCGATGGCGCGCATGCGCGACTCGATGTCCGCCGGCGTCTCGCCGCGCGGCGCGACGAGATCGCGCGGATCGTCGATCTGCGCCGCGAATGTCGTCTGGCTCGCGCAGCCGTAATTCCAATAAGTGGTGTTGCCCCACCCTTCCAGCGAGCTCGCGGAAGCGAGATCGGCGGGCCATTGGCCGCAGCGTCCCGCGACTTTCGCGCGCACGCCCTGGAAGGAGAGACGCACCGGCGCCGCCAGATTGGGATCGCTGACCGGATAGGAGGCGACATAGACCGCGCCGGAGACGCCGCTCTCCGCCAGCAGCCGCTTCACCGCATCGACGCCGCCGCGCACAGCGAGCTGATCTTTCGTTCCGGTCGGAGCGAGAAGCGTGATCTGGCCATGGCCGAAGCGGCGATAGCGCAGCACGAAATCACGAATGCGACTGGTGGTCGCATGATCGATGCGCGCCGACGGCAACAGGTCGAGGGATGTGCTCGCGTCGGCGAGCACGACGGGATGTCGATCGCGATAGTCTTGCGCGACGGCGGGCGCCGGCAGCGTTCTGTTCACGCCGCAGCCGGCGAGAGGCGCCATCGCCGCGAGGCACGCGAGCCGCGCTCCGAAGGCTTTGAGTTTCGCGCTGTTCAGTCGGATAGACATATTTAACCGCTCCTTGCGCGCTCAGTCCTGAATGAAGCCGACGCGGCCCTTAAGGCGTGGAACCGCTTGCGGATGTTGAGGATTGGCGTAGAGCCGATTGACGCGGCCGAGCAGCCAGGCCTGCGGATCGCTGGCGTCCGCAAAGCCGTCGTCCGGCCGCGCCACCTCGCGCGCCTGGATCGAGCGCGCGATGAAGGGGGTGACGATGATGAGCAGCTCGGTCTCGTTGCGCAGATAATCGCGCGAGCGGAACAGCGTTCCGAGCACCGGCAGATTGATGAGGCCGGGCAGACCGTTGATGGCCTGGTCGGACTTCTGCTGCAAAAGACCGGCCGTGGCGATGGAGCCGCCGGACGGCAGCTCGACGCTCGTCTCGTTCTTGCGCGTCTTGAAGCCGGGAACGGTCACGCCATTATAGGTTTGCGCGCCCTGGTAATCGACCTCGGTCACTTCCGTCGCGAGATGCAGAAGAATGCGGCCTTCGGCGAGCACGACAGGCGTGAAGTTCAGCGACACGCCATATTGCTTGAACGTGATGCCGACGGTGCAGAGGATCGAGCCGCTGATACAATTGCCGTTGCCCGGCACAGCGACCTCGCCGCCGACGGTGAATTTCGCCGACTCGCCGGAGATGGCGGTGACGGTCGGCTCGGCGAGAATGCGCGAGACGCCGTAGCGCTCATAGGCCTGCAGCGTCGCGGAGGTGCTGTTGGGACCATTGAGGCTCAAGGCGCTGGCGGTGAGGCTAGAATTGATGGCGAAGGGATTTTCCTGAACGAGCTTGCCCCAGCCGCCGGACAAGATCGCCTCGCCGCCGGATTTGGCCGAGACGCCGAGCTGCTTGATCACGCGCCGCTGCACCTCGGCGACTGTGACCTTCAGCATCACTTGATCTTGCGTGCTGATGGTCAGCGCGTTGACGACGAGGCCTTCGCCGCCGGCACCATTTCCCTGGGCGGAGGACGAGCGCGCGGCGAAGCCCTTGGCGATGTCGACGGCGCGCTGCGCCTCCGAGGCGGATTCGACCGTGCCGGTCAAAATGATCGTGTCATTGACCGTGCGCGCGGTGATGTTCGATTTGGGTAGGGCGGCGCGCAACAGCGGCCCGAGCTCACCGACGTCGCGGCCAATGCTGATCTCGAGATTGGCGATCTGCCGTCCGGCGCGATCGAGCGCGAAAATCGTCGTCTGGCCCGTTTCCGCGCCCATTATGTAGAGCTTGCGCGCCGAGCGGACGACCGCATTGGCGACCTTTGGATTGCCGACCACGATCTCCGACGCCTCGGCCGGAAGATCGACGATAATCGACTTGCCGACGCCCATGGCGATGCGTCGAGACATCATCGCCTCCGCGCTCGACTGGACGCCCCATTTTTCCTGGCCGGACGCCGGGATGGCTCCGAGCGACACGCCAGCGAGCGCGAGGATCGCGAGCGCCGCCGCTCCCGATATCCGACGCGCCGACCTGCCCAAATCCGTCGTTCCGCGTTCGATTTTCGCCATGTGGCGCCGTCCTTCGATGAGCTGCATCGCCTCAGCGCGTGCGCATGGTTGTTGGGAAGCCGAAGCGCACGACCGTCAAAGAATCGTCCGCCGCCGAAGCGCGCTTGTCGTCCTCATGCGCATCCGCCATCGAGCGCAGCATGAGCGCCAATTGGCCGGTGCGCTGCGCGAGAATGACGAGCTCGGCCTGCCGCGGCTCGAGATCGAGCGTGGCGGTCGCGCCGGTCACGACCGATTCGCCATTCTTCGTCTCGACCATCGGCCCGATCGCCATCACGCGCACATTGGTCAGAATGACCTCCGATGAGAGATCGGCGGCGCCGCCTTCCCGGCCGCGATCATTGTCGCGATAGGTGCGCATCACATCGACATGATCATTCGGGAGAATGAAGCCGCCCGCCGTCGTGTTCGGCGAGATGTCGATCGCGACCGCGCGATGGCCGGCGGGAAGCAGCGTGGACATCAAGCCTGCGGTCGGGCCCTTGACCAGACGCTCACGCCGCACCGGCTCGCCATTGGAGATCGGATTGCGGACATAGGAGCCCTGCAGATCTTCCTTGGCGTTCGGCGCCTCGCTCTTGCGCAGCACGCCTTGCGGCACCGCGCCTACCGGCCAATCGATCCAATTGGTGTCCGGCTCGCCGAGCGCGGTTCCGTAGGATAGATCGCGCGTCGCCACGAGAACCTTGTCGGTCTGCGGCGGCGTGGGGATCATCTGAACGATCTTCGGCGCCTCCGGCGGCGATCCGTTCATCATCAGGAAGGCTCCGCCGCCCGCCACGACAGCGACGCCGAGAACCACGATCTGCGCCTTGTTCATCTGCTTCCAGTCCGATCGCCCCACCTGGAGCGGAGCCTTCCGAATGAAAGCGGAAAAACGTCAAATTATGGTTAATCGCCGGTAAGACCGCAGGCTCTTTCGCATTGCGACGCGAAGCGGTCTCGCGAAGAGCCGCGCGATCGACTCACGCGGCGGTGAGCAGCGTCCAGAGCTGGGAATTGGGATAGACGACGACGCCGGCGATCGCGAGCGCTATGCCGTAAGGCACGCCCTCAGTGGCGTCGCAAAGATGCGCGAGGCGCGGCGATTGGGCGACGAAGCGCGGCTCGAATCGCCGCAGCGCGAGAATCGCAATGGTCAGCGCGCCGCCCGCCAGAGAGGCGACGAGCGCATAATCGGCGAGCTGCTCGAAGCCGAGCCACAAAGCCGTCGCAGAGGCGAGCTTGGCGTCGCCGCCGCCCATCCAGCCGCGATTGAACATCAGGAAGGTCGCGACGAGCACCGCCGCGCCGCAGGCGACATGCGTGGCCACGGCGTCGAGCGGCATGCCGAGCCATGCGGCGAGAACCACGAACAGCGCGACGAGCGCCAAGGAGACGCGGTTGGGAATCGTCATGGTGAGAAGGTCGGCGAAGGCCGAAAACGCCATCAAGGCCGGAAAGAGAATTAGCGCGGCGGCGGCTGCGATCATCCGTGTCGTTCCTGTCGCCGCGCCTCTCTCTTTTGCGACAAAGGCGCCTCTCTAAGTCGTTTCTGCGCGCTCGGGCGAGCGCGCGATTCGCGCGACGCGCGGCGAGGAGCCGACGCGCGCGCACGTTTCGCGATCGTTCAGCTGAGGTTCTGAGCGATCTTGTTGAAGGTCTCCGACAGATTGCTGCCGACAAGCTTCACTGCGGTAATAATAATGACCGAAATCAGAGCGCCGATAAGGCCGTATTCGATAGCCGTGGCGCCAGACTCATTTTTCAAAAATTTCGAAACCGACGATTTCATCACCATCTCCTGATGTTGGACTCCCGCAATCCGACCGAGCCGGCCGGCCCCGTTCACGAGCCGGCCTTCGGCAGGAATGCGTGGGCGCCGAAATGATCTCGACGCGGAAGGCGGCGAGATCGGCGCCCGCCAGACCTCAGCTCAGATTCTGAGCGATCTTGTTGAAGGTCTGAGACAGGTTGCTGCCGACGAGCTTCACCGCGGTGATGATGATGACCGAGATCAGCGCGCCGATCAGGCCGTATTCGATGGCGGTCGCGCCGGACTCGTCCTTAACGAACCGCGAAAACAAGCTCTTCATACTCGTGCTCCTCGCTCTATTGACTGAGTTCGGCGGCGGCGCTCGATCGAGCCCGTTCGCCGGACAGGAGCAGACCCTACGTAGAACTTCTTGCAAACGCGTTAATCGCATCATCGACCTATGAATTCCATGGCGCGAGGCGAGACTGCGGCTCATTTTCAGCAATGATTCACTATTCCGTGGTTTTGTTCGACACGAAGCCTCGCAAAGGCGATGATTGTTCAGAGGTGCGTGATGCGCTCGACGCGTTTCCATGGATATTTGGCATTATTGGTCGGCGCGACCGTCACCGCCGGCGTCGCTATGGCGCGCGATGGCGAGAGGCGCGGCGTTTTCGTGGACGTAGACCGCGCTCGCGTGGTGCGCATGCCGGAAGGCGCGCAGACGCTCATCATCGGCAATCCGCTCATCGCCGATGTGACGATGCTGAAGACCAATCGTCTCATGGTCGTCACCGGCAAAAGCTTCGGATCGACCAATCTCATCCTGCTCGATCCGACCGGCAATCAGGTCGGCGAGGAGATCATCACCGTCACCCAGCCGATGGACAAGCTCGTCGTGCTGCGCGGCTCGCGACGAGAATCCTACGCTTGCGCGCCCGATTGCGCGCCCGCCGTCGATCTCGGCGACGACAAGGACTATACGGCGCGCGTTCTCGAGGCGGTGAAGCAGCACGAGGGCTCGTCCTCGCCCAAGCGTTGACGGGATTTGCCGAGGGATACAGCGAGGCGCGCATGGGAGCTCGAAAGGGACGGCTGCGAGACGTCCTTTCCGGCCACGGGTTCGAGACATGAGCGGAGAAGAGATTTTGTCGCGACAGCCGACGCGCCGTTTCGCCGCGAGCGCGACTCGCTTCCGGCGAGATGAGAGCGCGGCGCTCGCTGTCGAGTTCGCCATGGTGCTCGTGCCGATGCTGGGCCTGCTCGGCGCGATTTTCGAGACCGGCATCGTCTATTTCAAGAGCCAGCAGCTGCAGGTGACCACCATTCATGCGAGCCGCGCCGTGCTGACGCACAGCCTCGCCAACATGACCTATCAGAATTTCATCGATAAATATGTCTGCACATGGCAGGCAAGCGGCGCCGTCGCCTCGGGCACGCTGAGCAAATCCTTCGACTGCTCGAAGATTCTGGTCGATATCGCCGATGTCGGCAACGGCGCGAACTGGTCGAGCGCCTCGACCTCCAATTCCTTCTATCTCAATCCTCCGTCGGCGAGCGCGACGATCTCGATGCCGGCCTCCGGCCATGTCGCCGTCGTGCGCATCATCTATCCTATGCCGGCGGTGACGGCGATTCTCACCGGCGGCATTTTGACCGGCATAACGCTCGGCAAGACGACGAGCGGAGAGGTCACGTACAGTAACCGCTGGACGCATCTGCTGTTCGGCGTCGCCGCCTTTCGCGTGGAGCCGACATGAGCTCATCGCCGGCCGAGCGCCGCGATGCGCGCGCCCTGCTGCGCGAGGAGCGCGCCTTCGCGGCGGTCGAATTCGCGCTCGTGCTGCCGCTGGTCCTCGTCATCTATCTCGGCCTCGCGGAGCTGGCCCTCGGGCAGCGCGCGAGCCAAAAGCTCGATCTCGTCGCGCATACGCTCTCCGATCTCGCCGCGCAACAATTGACCGGCGGCTCCAATTCCGGCCAGGCCGGAATGGACGAGGACACGATTCAGGCGATCTTTTCCGCCGCGACGACGCTGATGTCGCCGCTGCCGACCACAAATCTCAAAATGACGATCTCGGAGGTCACGGTCAGCGCCGACGCGACGCAGACGAGCGGCTTTAAGGCGAGCGTGAATTGGACGATCGCCAAGAACTCCGGCACGCTGCGCCCTTGCAAGATCAATGGCGTCGCCAAGCTCAACGCGGCCGATGTCGCGCCCGTCGATCCCAATTCGATGCCGACGAGCTATACGAGCGCGAAATCGGTGACGCTGGCCAACGCCGGCGGCGGCACGACGACGACCAGCGTGACGCCGACCATCGGCTCGATCATCGTCGCCGATGTGAGCTACAGCTATCAGCCCTCATTCAGCCGCACGATCACCTGGCTGAAGTCGGCGGCGCCGCTGATGTCGCGCACCAGCTATTCGCCGGTGCGCAACACCTACAGCCCCAATCATGTGCAATATTACATGACGAGCGGAACCAACTGCTCCACATCGCCCTGATACGCGGTCAGATCGTCTGATTATAGGCGCCGACTTCAGGGTTCTCGCGCAGCACGGCGTCCACCGCGTGGAACATCTCGCGCATGCGCGCCTCCGACACCGGGCTCTCGACCACGACGACCAGCTCCGGCTTGTTCGATGAGGCGCGCACCAGGCCCCATGTGCCGTCGGCGGTCGTCACGCGCACGCCATTCACAGTGACGAGATCGCGAATCTTCTGCCCGGTGAAGGCGACGCCATCGGCCTCCATCTTCTGGAAGCGCGCGATCACCTTGTCGACGACGCCATATTTCGTCTCGTCGGCGCAATGCGGCGACATGGTGGGCGAGCCCCAGGTCTTGGGCAGAGCGGCGTAGAGATCGGACATGGACTTGCCCGGATTGCGATCGAGCATCTGCAGCACATGCACCGCCGTCAGCAGGCCGTCGTCATAGCCGCGGCCGACCGGCGCGTTGAAGAAGAAGTGCCCGGACTTCTCGAAGCCGGCGAGCGCTTTGAGCTCGGTGACGCGACGCTTGATGTAGGAATGGCCAGTCTTCCAATAATCGGCCTTCACATTGCGCGAGATGAGCTCTGGATCGGTCGCGAACAATCCCGTCGATTTCACATCGACGACGAAGGTCGCGCCGGGATGCAGCTTGGAAAGATCGCGCGCCAGCATCACGCCGATCTTATCGGCGAAAATCTCCTCGCCCGTATTGTCGACGACGCCGCAGCGATCGCCGTCGCCATCGAAGCCGAGGCCGACATCGGCGCCGCTCTCGCGCACCTTGTCGGCCATGGCGTGCAGCATATGGAGATCTTCGGGGTTCGGATTGTAGTGCGGGAAATTATAGTCGAGCTCGGTGTCGAGCGGCACGACCTCGCAGCCGATGCGCTCCAGCAGCTTGGGCGCGAAGGCGCCGGCGGTGCCATTGCCGCAGGCGGCGACGACCTTCAGCTTGCGGGAGAGCGTTACGCCGGAGGCGAGATCGTCGAGATAGGTCTGGCCGAAATTCTCCACATAGCGATAGGAGCCGCCCTCGGCGGAACGGAAGGCGCCGGCGAGCACGATCTCCTTGAGGCGTGTCATCTCCACGGGGCCGAAGGTCACGGGACGCTGCGCGCCCATCTTCACGCCGGTCCAGCCATTGTCATTGTGCGAGGCCGTGACCATGGCGACGGCGGGAACATCCAGCGCGAATTGCGCAAAATAAGCCATGGGCGAGAGCGCGAGGCCGATATCGTGCACGCGCACGCCGGCGGCCATCAGGCCGGAGATCAGCGCAAGCTTTATGGAGGCGGAATAGGCGCGATAGTCGTGGCCGGTGGCGAGCTCGAGCGGCACGCCCATCTCATGGAGCAGCGTGCCCAGTCCGAGGCCGAGCGCCTGCACCCCCATGAGGTTGAGCTCCTTCTCGAACAGCCAGCGCGCGTCATATTCGCGAAACCCCGTCGGCTTCACGAGCGGCGTCGTCTCATAGGCGTAGGTGTTCGGGGCGAGATCGGAAACGGGGGTCGGAAACATCGCATCTCCTAAAGGACGAACCTCGGTTCGCATGCACATAAGGGAAAAACGCCGCCGCGCCAAACCTCGGCGCGTCGATCCGCCGCGCGGCGCCGGCGAAACGAAACGACATATCCGACGCATCTGCCCGGCTTCCGATCCATCAGGACAAAAAAATCAATCAGGACGCGAATAGGCGCGACATCGGCCGAGCAATGGCGGAGGACGAATTCAGCGACGTTTCATACGGATATGGAATCGAGCGCCGATATATGACCGTTTTACGTCGGCGAGCCGAAAAATATAGAAAATATTCTTTGCGCCGCACTCTGCGTTCTCGGCTGCGCCGTTGCGCCGGCAGGCCCTGCGACGGCTGCAGCGAGAAAAGCGCGGCGAACCATCGTGGTTCGCCGCGCCGGCCGCCTGGCGCACATGGGGGACGCGCCAGGCTAGCTCTCGATGACTCTCGTAGAGTCAAAACGCTTTTCGGGGAGATCGGAGCGCGGTTCAGCTATAGGCCAGGACGCCGTTATAGTAAACTATTTCTATGGGATTTACATAGTAATTCCGCGGCCGATTGCGCATTCGGAGCGGCTGGGCGATCATCGCCGCCGCAATGGCAAGGAGAATTCGCATGGTCGAGCGACAGCCCTATTCGCCTCTCGCCAAGACGCTGCATTGGATCATCGCCGCTCTGGCGCTGACCTCCCTGCCGACCGGCGTGGTAATGGCCGATCTCGATAAAGGGCCGCTGCAGGACAATCTGTTCGTGCTGCACGAATCGATCGGCGTCATCGTGCTGGCTCTGATGGTTCCCCGCCTTCTCGCGCGGCTGCGCCGTCGGCCGGGCTCCAGCGCCGATCTGACGCCGGCCGAGCGTCTCGTCTCGAAAGCGACGCATCGCGGGCTCTATCTGCTGCTGATCGCGACGCCGATCGTCGGCTGGCTGGCGTTGTCGGCCTATGGCCTCGGGCCGAGCTTCTTCTGGCTCGGCCATCTTCCGGCCCTCCTCGGCAAGGACGAGCCGCTATCGAAACAGCTCTTCGAGCTGCATGAGTTTCTCGGCTGGGTCCTGCTCGCGCTGATCGCGCTGCATATCGCCGGCGTCATCCGCCATCGCATCGCCGGCGACGAGGTCGTCTGGCGCATGCTTCCAGAGGCTTGGCGCAAATAGCGAATCGCGGGGACGCGCGATGCGTCCCCGCCGATCGCGCCCTCAGGCGTGGCCCTGCGTCGGGAAATACAGCCGGTAGACTTTCTGCCCCGGCGCCACGACCGATTCCTCGTGCCGCACAATGATCTTCGTGTCGGCGTCCGGGCCGATGGTCTCCCCGTCACCCAGCACAGCGCCGGCGTCGACGAGATAAGCGGCGATATCGATCAGAAAGCCGTTCAGCTCGCTGGGATCGTCCTTGAAGCCCCGGGTCTCGATCTCCATCAGGCCAAAAGCCGTGAGCCCTTTGGTGATGGCCGAGACGCCGCCGTCCGGGTCGCGACCGAGCGCCACCGCGACGAAGAAGGGAATCGGCGGCTGATCGCCGCTTTTCGACACCACCTCGGCGACCAGCGCGGCCGGCCAGAGAGCGTCGGAGCCGGCGAAATGCACGGCGCAAGCGGCGGGCGTCGCCTCGATGACCGCCGTGATGGCGCGGCCGAGCAGGAGCGCGCGAGTCTTGGCGTCGGCGGCGCCGGTCACGGCCACCACCACATGGCCGGCATGGCCTTCGATCGCCGGCCAGACGTCCTTCCAATGCCAAGCGTAGGCGACGCAAGGATCATCCTCGGCGATGGGCGCCGGCGCCGCCACGCCGCCGATGGCCACCATGGCGCCATCGGCGAGAAACACGCTGGTTCCGCCGGGGATTTCCTTGTCCGGCGTCTGCGCCTGCGGGAAATGCCGCCGGATCGCGGCGCCGAGCGCCTCCCCCTCGGGAAGCAGCCCGTCCTTCGAGAGGACGAGCGCGAGCATTGTGTCATTGGGGGCGGCCATGCTGGGCTCCGGGTGAAAGGTGAGAATTGACGCGAGAGACCGAAGCGGACTCTCCGCCCGATTGCCCCATGTCGGGAACCGTTTTGGTTCTAGCACAGATGGCGCCATAGGCGCTTCAGCCCGCCGCCCACCGGGCGAATAGATCCGAATGCCCGATCTCGCACCCTTCGGCCATCCGACGGGCGCGACGCCAATCCTCGATCGTCTCTGCCGAAATCTCCCCAGTCTCGGTCACGGCCGCCGCCGAGCCCTCGGCCAGAGCGGCGATCAACGCCGTTTCCCCCGCGCCGAGCCGCCAAGGGCTGGGCGCCGTCTCGACGCTATAGCCGAGCCTCTCCAGCGCGCGCGCCAGCACTTCCGCCGCACGCGGCCCGGCGGCCGGTCCAAAACCTTTGTCGCGCGCCTGATGGCGGCAGAAGGCGGCGAGCATTCGCCCATCGTCGGCATGCGGGGGCATCCAGCGCTCCTCGCCGGAATAGCTCAATATCGCATAGAGCGGCAGGCGGCGCGCCGCTATCTCCTCCGCAAAGGCCTCGAGCCATTGCGCCGAGACGAGATCGAAAAATGCCGCCGAGGTCGCGAGATCGATCTTTCCCGCGAGCGCCGCGCCTGCTCCGCCGGAGAGATCGGCGGTCCGAAATGCGACATCGAGACGCCGCGCTCCCTTGGAGAGCATCAGCGTCTCGCCCTCCTCCGCGGCGTCGGCCCAGGCGATGAGACGCGCTCTCGCGGCGGCGAGCAGCGCCGGATCATGATCGATGAGAAGCCAGTTCTGACGCGCCGGCAGAAATTCGGCGAGGCCGCGGAGATTGGAGCCGGCCCCGCAGGCGAGATCGACGATGCTCAGAGCGTCGCGATCCGCAAAAGCGCGCGCGACGCTCTCGCGCAAGGCGGGATTGCGCGCGGCATGATCTGCGCCCTCGCGCAGATCGAGCCATTCGGCCGAGAAACTGCTCATGCCGCCTCCCTCGCCACATTGGCGATGATGCGCGCCGTCTCTTCCCAGCGCGGCAGCGCCCGACCGGCGCGCCAGGACGCCTCGCCGAGCCGCGCCCGCAAGGCCGAAACCGCAATGATCGCGCGCAGAGCCTCCCGTAGCGCCGCCACGTCGCCGGGCGGAATTTTCAAAGCGGCGCTATCGGGGATCGTGTCGCCCGCGGCGCCTCCCGTCGTCGCGACGATGGGCAGCCCGCGCGCCAGCGCCTCGGCGAGCGCCATGCCGTAGCCCTCGTGGAGCGATGCGGAGACGAAGACATCGGCGCGATGAAAGACCGCGTCCAGCGCCTCGCCAGAAAGCTCGCCGCGCAGAGCGATGCGCCCGCCGAGGCCCTTCGCCTCTATGAGCTGCGCGAGATCGGTCGCCGTCTGCGGCGAATGGCCAGCGCCGCCGACGATGGCGAGGCGCCAGTCGAGATCACAAAGGCCGCTCAGCGCCTCGACCAGAAGATGGAACGCCTTGCGCGGAATGATCGAGCCGACGGCGAGCAGCGCCGGCGCGCCGCCCGAGCCTCTTGCGCGCTCGGCCGGATCGGTTCCCGGCGGAGCGATGGTCAGCTTGCGCTCGCAGACGCCGAAATCGCGGATCAGCGTCTCGCCCGTATGCGCGCTGGTGGCGATCACATGAGCGGCGCGGGCCAGCGCCCGACGCTCGCTCTCGCGCAGCGCCGCTGCGCGCTCCGGCGCGAGCCACGCCTCGAGGCAGAGCGGATGATGGCAGAGCGCCACGATCGGCGCCGCAATGGCTGCGATCGCCGTCTCGGAGAGCGCGCCATAGGCGAGGCCGTCGATGAGCGCGACATCCTCCGCCGTCAATTCACGCGCGAGAATCGCGGCGACGGCGCCCTCCTCCTCGGCCGTCGGATGCGGAAAGCCGCCCGGCAGCGCGAGATGGACCGCCGCGACGCCCTGCTGCGCCAATTCCGCGAGGACGCGGCGGTCATAGCCGTAACCGCCGGTCCTCGCCTCTATGTCTCCGGGAATGGCGAAGACGAGACGCCTCACACGGCGCCCTCGAACCATGCGCGGGCGACATGGGATTCGTGCAGCGTCACGCGAATGCGCGAGATCCCTTCGCCGCCCGGCCCGAGCGCGCCGGTGCGGGCGGCGGCGGCCATGGCGTCGAAAATATGCCGCGACAGAAATTCGGTCGTCGTCTGCCGGCCCTTGAACTGCTCGATCTCGTCGAGATTCTGATAGTTCAGCGGCGCCAGCGTCGCCTTCAGCGCGTCATGGGCGCGGCCGATGTCGACGACCACCTCGTCGACGGTCAGCGTCTCACGAAAAAACGCCACATCGACGACGAAAGTCGCGCCATGAAGGCGCTGCGCCGGGCCGAACAGCTCGCCCTTGAAGCTATGGGCGATCATGATGTGGTCGCGAACTTCGACTGCGTACATTTTCTTCTCCGTTCAATAGCGAAACAATGTGGCGAGGCCGCTCGCCCCGGGCGCGAGAATGCGCTCTAGCTCCCGCGGCGCGTCGGCGAAGGGAATTTCCTCGGTGATGAGCGCGTCGAGGCGCGGATCGGCGAGCAGCTCCAGCGCCTTGTCCAGCCGACGCGCGTAGCTCCAGCGTGGCCGGCGCGAGGGCGCGACCTGCCCCACTTGCGAGGAGACGAGCCGCAGCCGATTGGCGTGAAAGCCGCCGCCGAGCGGCGCGGAGACCTGCCCCTCCCCATACCAGCTCAATTCGACGATCGTCGCCTCCGGCCCCGCCGCGGCGAGCGACAGCGCCAGCCCCTCGGAGGAAGCGCTAGCGTGGAAGACGACATCCGCGCCCAATTCCACCAGCGCGTCGGCGCCGACGAATCGCGCGCCGAGACTCTCGGCGATCTCAGCGCGAGACGCCTCGCGATCATGGATCAGCACCTCGGCGCCCGGCAGGCGCGCGGCGAGTGCGGCGACCAGCAGGCCGAGAACGCCGGCGCCGATGACGACGATGCGGTCGCCCGGCCCGGCGCCCGAATCCCAAAGCCCGTTCAGCGCCGTCTCCATATTGGCGGCGAGCGGCGCGCGGCGCGCCGGCGTCTCTTTCGGAATCGGCCGCAGCATTGCGACGGGCGCGACGAAAAAATCCTGATGCGGATGGAGGCAGAACACGTCGCGGCCGAGAAGATCGGCCGGCCCTTCCTCGACGCGGCCGACGGCGCAATAGCCGTATTTCACCGGAAAGGAGAAAGCGCCCTCCTGAAACGGCGCGCGCATGCGCTCCCATTCCGAACGCGGCGCCCGGCCTTCGAAGACGAGCCGCTCGGTGCCGCGGCTGACCGCGCTCCACAGCGTCCGCACCAGCGCCTCCTCCGGCCCGGGCGTCGCGAGACGCGAAGTGCGCAGCGCCGCGCTCCGCGGCGCCGCGATCCATAGGGAGCGCGCCTCTTTCACACCATCAAAGTAGGATTTATGCGACTCGGCCAATTTACAAACCTCGTGCCTCGCGGATATTGCTAGAGCACGGCGGCGATGCGCGCCAGCCGACTTTCCCGCGCCCGTATAGGAAACGACGACGCGAATGTCCGCCGCCGCCCCCGCCGGCCTCCAGAGCCGCGCCGAACTCTTCCGGCGACGCCTGCTGGTCGCCGCGACCGACGCCGCAATCTATCTCGCTCTGCTGATCTGGCTCGCCGATATTCTGGGGCAAGACGGCTGGAGCGCCATCGACGCCGCGATTCTCCTTAGCTTCGCCATCGCCGCGCCCTGGAGCGTGCTCGGCGTCAGCAACGCCGCTCTCGGCTTCTGGCTCTTGCATTTCCATCCGCGTCCGCTCGACAGCGTCGCGCCCTTCGCCCGCGCCGGCGACACGCGCCGCCGCATCCGCGCGCGCACGGCCGTCACGCTGACGATCCGTAATGAGGACGCCGCCCGCGCGCTCGCCCGGCTCGCCGCCATGAAGGCCGATCTCGACGCCACCGGCGAAGGCGCTCTCTTCGATTGGTTCGTGCTGAGCGACACCACCGATCCGCGCATCGCCGCGCAGGAAGAGACCGAATTCGCCCGCTGGCGCGCGGCCGAAGGCGCCGAGGCGGCACGGCTGCATTACCGCCGACGCTCCGACAATATCGGATACAAGGCCGGCAATATTCGCGACTTCTGCGAGCGCTTCGGCCGCGCCTATGCATTCATGATTCCGCTCGACGCCGACAGCCTGATGGACGGCGAGACGATACTGCGCCTGGTGCGCATCGGCGAAGCCTATCCGCGCATCGGCATTATTCAGAGCCTCGTCGTCGGCGCGCCGTCGCGCTCGGCCTTCGCGCGTGTCTTTCAATTCGGCATGCGCGCGGGAATGCGCAGCTACACGATAGGCGCCGCCTGGTGGGGCGCCGATTGCGGCCCCTTCTGGGGGCACAATGCGCTGGTGCGCGTCGCGCCTTTCATGCAGCATTGCGAGCTGCCGCGTCTTTCCGGCGAGAGACATATTCTCTCGCATGATCAAATCGAGGCGGCGCTGATGCGGCGCGCGGGCTATGGGGTGCGCGTGCTGCCGGTGGAGAGCGGAAGCTATGAGGAAAATCCGCCGACGCTGCTGGAATTCATGCGCCGCGATCTGCGCTGGTGCCGCGGCAACATGCAATATTGGGAGCTGCTCTCTCTGCCGGGACTGCTGCCGATGAGCCGCTTTCAGCTGGTATGGGCCATCAGCATGTTCATCGGCGCGCCGGCCTGGACGGCGATCATCCTGCTCGGCGCGCTGCTGCCGCTGGTCGAGGATGTGTCGCGCTTTCCGTCCGGCTCGGCGGCGGCGCTCTATCTGCTGTTTCTCGGCTTTTATCTCGCGCCCAAGCTCGCCGGCTATGCGGACATAGCGCTGACTCCGGGCGGCGTGCGCCGCTATGGCGGCGCCTTTCGCCTGCTGCTCGGCGCGGCGCTCGAGACCGTCTTCTCCTTCATCATCGGCGCCGTCACGACATTCGGCGTCACTCTGCTGCTCGCGCGCCTTCCCTTCGAGCGCGAGGCGGGCTGGAGCGGACAGGCGCGCGACGCGCATGGCCTCGGCGCGTGGGAGACGGCGCGCGCGCTCTGGCCGGCATTCGCTTTCGGCGCTCTGATCCTCGCGATCGCCGGACTTTCCGCGCCTTCTCTGGCCTTGTGGTCGGCGCCGCTGACCTTCGGCTATGTCGCCGCATTTCCCTTCGCGCTCGCCAGCGCTTGGCCGCGGCTCGGACATTGGTTCACGCAAGCAGGGCTCTGCGGCGTCCCCGAGGAATTCGCGCCGCCGCCGATCTTCGCCCGGCTGCGCGCGCCGCAGCGGCGGGAGACGGAGCCCGAGCCTCGGCCGATCGCTTCATCGGACGAGCGCATTTCCGCGTGAGGGATCAGATGGGATCGGACGCTCGCATGAGAGAGGAAACGCGCCGGGAAGAGCTGCGCGCCTCGCTGCGCGTGCTGCGATCGGAGAGCGCGGACGCCGCCGCGCCGCGCATAATGGGCCCCCGCCGGCTCGTCGTCGTGACCCCGCGGTCGGCGGCCGACGAGCCGCTTCCGCCGGCGCAGCGGATTCTCGCATCGGCTGCGCTGGCCGGTCTTCTGCTGATCGCGGTCGCGGCGCTCTCGGACGCGGCCGCCCACGCCATGGGCGCGATGGAGCCGCGCGCCATCGCGTCACTGGAGACGGGCCGATCTCACTTCGGCTTCGGCCAATAGCCCGGCGCGCCCGGCGCTTCCGCTTGCGTCGTTTCCACCGGCCCTTCGCCGGTGATCTGTATGACGACCTCCTCCTCGCCCGCGCCGTCCCAATGCACGCCGCCGGCCGGATGCAGCACATAGGAGCCCGCCTTCACCGGCCGCGCCTTTTTGAAATCCAGCTGCTCGCCGACGCCGTTCCACCATGTGCCCGAGACCACCACCGCATGGCGATCCTGCGAATGGAAATGCGGGTTGGAATGGTGTCCGGGCGGGAAGCGCACGCGCACCACATAGACGCCGGGCTTCGACGGATCGCCGAACAGCACCGCCTGGGCGGGGCCGACGCCGAGCGGGCTCTTGAATTGAACCTCATCGGCGGTCTTGTAGACAAAACTCTTTTCCGGCTCCGCGCCGATGGGCGGGGTCTGGCCGAGAACCGCCGTCGCTGCGGCGCCCGCGAGGAGAAATCTGAGCTTGGTCATGGTTTGCTCTATGGACGCCGTCGGAAAATATCGCAGTTCGGCCGCGTCTCGCCGACCATGAGCGCAGCATAATCTCTAAAGCCTATAAGATAAATATTCAAATAGCAGCCGTCTCTCGCCCGTGCGGCGCCGCAGCGCGCTCGTCGAGCTGCGGCGTGGAGCCGCAGCGTTTCGCGCCTTTGCAGCTCTGCGGCGATTTCCTGGCGCTATTGCGAAACCCTGTCGCAAACTCTAGTGTCGAGCCCGGTTCGAACCCGGCGCCCTATGATTGCGGAACGCGGGAATGACAACGCCCGCAGCCTTCGCCCTGCCGGGCGGCGAAGAGGAAACCCGAGGGAAATGAACAACAAGAACAACAAGGTCATTACAGCCGACGAAGCGATTGCGCTCATCAGCGAAAATGACGTTCTGACCACCACCGGCTTCGTCCAGAGCTGCATTCCCGAGGCGTTGCACGCCGCGCTGGAGAAGCGCTTCGTCGAGACCGGCGGCCCCAAGGGCCTCACGCTCATCATGACCGCCGGCGCCGGCGACAGCAAAGGGCTCGGCACCGGCCGCCTGCATCATGAAGGCCTGCTGCGCCGGGTCATCGCCGGCAATTTCGGCCGCATGCCCAAGGTCGCCCAGGCCGCCGCGGAAAACAAGATTCTCGGCTATAATCTTCCGCAGGGCGTCATCTCGCAGCTCTATCGCGCCTGCGCCGCCGGCCAGCCCGGCCTCTTCTCCAAGGTCGGCCTCTATACTTATGTCGATCCGCGCTTCGGCGGCGGCCGCGTCAATGAAGTGACGACGGAAGAGATCGTCAAGCATGTCGTCATCGACGAGGAGGAATGGCTCTTCTACACGGCGACCAAGATCGACGTGGCCTTCATCCGCGGCACCAGCGCCGACCCTTCCGGCAATATCAGCATGGAGAAGGAGGCGCTGACGCTGGACGTGCTCGCCCAGGCGATGGCCGCGCATAATAATGGCGGCATCGTCATCGCGCAGGTCGAGCGCATCGTCGAGGCCGGCTCGATTCGTCCCAAGGACGTCAAGGTTCCGGGCATTCTGGTCGATTGCGTCGTCGTCGCCGACCAGCCCGAGCTGCACCGGATGAACTACGGCGTGATGTATAATCCGGCGCTGGCCGGCGAGATTCGCGTGCCGGTCGAGAGCATGGCGAAAATGCCGCTCGACGCGCGCAAGATCATCGCACGCCGCGCCGCCTTCGAGCTGCCGCCCAATGGCGTCGTCAATCTCGGCGTCGGCGCGCCGGAGGGCATAGCCGCCGTCGCCAATGAAGAGAAGCTCACCCCCTTCATCACGCTGACGACGGAAGCCGGCGCCATTGGCGGCGTGCTCGCCTCCGGCTCCTCTTTCGGCTCGGCCACCAACGCCGATTCGATCATCGATCAGAACACGCAATTCGACTTCTATGACGGCGGCGGTCTCGACATGACCTGCCTCGGCATGGCCGAATGCGACGAGCAGGGCAATGTGAACACCAGCCGCTTCGGCGGACGCCTCAACGGCTGCGGCGGCTTCATCAACATCAGCCAGAACGCACGCAGCGTCGTCTTCGCCGGCACATTCACCGCCGGCGGGCTCGACATTGCGATTCAGGACGGCGAGGTGAAAATCCTCAAGGAAGGCCGCGCCCGCAAATTCCTGAAATTCGTCGAGCAGGTGACGTTCAGCGGCAAATATGCGCAAAAGCGCGAGCAGCCGGTGATCTATGTCACCGAGCGCTGCGTCTTCCAGCTGACGAAGGAGGGTCTCGAGCTGATCGAGATCGCGCCGGGCATAGACATAGAGCGGGATATCCTCCCCCATATGGACTTCAAGCCCATCGTCAAGCATCCGATATTGATGGACAAGCGCATCTTCATCGATGAGCCGATGGGGCTGATCTCCGATCTGCTCAATCTCGATCTGCAAGATCGCGTGAGCTATGACGCCGATCGCAATATTCAGTTCCTCAATCTCGAGGGCTGGAGCGCGCGCTCCAAGCGCGACATCGACGACCTGCGCAAGATGCTGATCGACGCCTGCCAGAAGATCGGCAAGCGCGTCAATCAGGTCGTCAATCTCGACAACTTCCGCATCAGCGAGCATCTCTACGATTACTATGCAGAGATGATCCAATATATGCTCGAGAATTATTATGTGACGACGACGCGCTACACGACCAGCGCCTTCCTGCGCTTGAAGCTCAAGGAGGCGCTGAGCAAGCGCGGCATCGCTCCGCATGTCTTCGAGCGCAAGGAGGACGCGCACAGCTTCCTCGAGGTGATCGGCGAAGGCTGAGGATCTGTCTACCCTCCCCTTCAAGGGGAGGGTCGGCCGGCGATAGCCGGACGGGGTGGGGTGAGACGCGAGGAACTCTTCCCACCCGAGCGCCGAGGGCGCTCTTTGAACGTGTTTCCACCTAATCTCGTTCGGCGCGCCCCGCCCCGTTCACCCTGTCGGCGGCTCGAGCCGAGCCCCGGCGACGAACGCTCTCGATTCCGGCGCGCATTGCGCTACAATCTGCGAAATGTCGCGCCCTTCCTCCGCAGATTACGCCATAACGCCGCAGATTTTGCTGCGGGCCTATTCGATCGGGCTTTTCCCTATGGCGGAAAGCGCCGAAGAGGAGCAGCTCTTCTGGGTCGACCCCCAGGAGCGCGCCATTTTCCCGCTGGATGCGTTCAAGGTCTCGCATTCGCTCGCCAAGACGATCCGCTCGGATCGCTTCGAGGTGCGGGTCGACACGGATTTCGACGCCGTGATCGCGGCTTGCGCCGCCTCCGCGCCCAAGCGCGAGAACACTTGGATCAATTCCGAGATCAAGCGGCTCTATCGCAAGCTGTTCGACATGGGCTTCGCGCATACGGTCGAATGCTGGCGGGAGGGACGGCTTGTCGGCGGCCTCTATGGCGTCTCCATGCGCGCCGCCTTTTTCGGCGAGAGCATGTTTCATCTCGAGACCGACGCCTCGAAAGTGGCGCTGGCGCATCTCGTCGCGCGGCTCGTCAAGGGCGGCTTCCGCCTCCTCGACACGCAATTCATGACCACGCATCTCGCCTCGCTCGGCGCGATCGAGGTCAGCCGCGACGCCTATCATGCTCTGCTGGAACAGGCTTTGTCGGTTCCTGCCCGTTTCGCCGCCTGGCCGGACGACGCGCCCGTTCCCGGCCGCGAGATCGTCGCGATTCTGCGGCCAGAGCCGCAGCTCAGAATGGAAAAGGCGAAGGCGCCGTAGCGGGGGCCGGAGCCGGCGGCTGCTTCTTTTTCTTTTTCTTGGGCTTTTCGGCCGGGGCCGCAGCGGCGGGCTCGGCGCTCTCCGGGGCCTTGGCGGCCTCCGGCGGAACCGAATCGCGCGGGCCGATCGGCGCGGCCTCCACCGGGACGGGCGCGACCGGCTCGACCTTGCGGGAGCGGGAGCGCTTCTTCTCCGGCGCGGGGGCGGCGGGCGTGGCCGCAGCCGCAGGATCGGCCGCCGGCGCCTGGACGATCTCCTTGCCGCCGCGGCAATCGACCAGCCAAACATCATAGACCGGGTGCTCGACGCCATGCAGGCCCGGGCTCGCAGCGAACATCCAACCGGAGAAAATCCGCTTGGCGTCGTTCTTCCCCGTGTCCTGCTCATCGACCTCGACGAAGCTCGTGGTCTGCGGCGCCTCGGTCTGCGGGCGCGTGTTGCAGACGCGCGGTGTCACCTGAAGCGAGCCGAATTGCACGGTCTCGTCTATAGCGACATCGAAATTGATGATCCGGCCGGTCGTCTTGTCGAGCCCGGCGAAAATGGCGGTGGGATTGCGGATGGGATCGGCGGCCGCCGCGCCGAGGCCGACGAGCAAGGCGGCCCCGGAAAGAGCGATACGCAGGCGGAAGCAGCGGGAGATCATATCGGCTCTCGTTTCCGATCTCTGGCTCGGGCCGGCCGCCCGCGCCTCATGCGCCGTCGTTGAATAGGAAGAGCGTGGCGGATCGATGGTCGCGGACCGCGCCGCGACCGCCTCGCCTCAAGCCTCGGGAGACCAAGCCTGATAGTCGCCGCCGGCGGGAGCGCGGCGCCCCTCGGCCAGGATCGAGCCCGGCGGATGATAGGCGGCCGAGGTGCCGGTCAGATTGGGGCGATAGGTCAGCTCCCATTCTTTCGGCTCGTATTTCTCCTGGGTCGGCGGCGTGTCGACCGTGTGGTGCAGCCAGCCATACCAGCCGGGCGGCGTCGCCGAACCCTCGGCATAGCCCTTATAGATGACCCAGCGGCGCTCGAAGCCGAGCGCCTTGTCCTTCTTGCCGCCGCGGCGGCGGTAATAGACGTTGCCGAACTCATCCGTCCCAACGCGCTCGCCATAGAGCAGCGTCCACAGGCCCGTGCTGAGCGTCGCCCGGTTCCACCAAGTGAAGAAGCGAATGATGTAGGACATGTCGGAAGCGTCCAAGAGTGTTTGCGTGGCCCCTTATTGCGTCAAGACAGCGCAATGTCCAGTCGGGCGCGCCACTTCCATTACGTGGGCTTTGCTTTTGGCGCGAAGTCGTGGAAAAGGAGGAGTGTGACAAAAAGACGACAGCCGCCGCGCCGCCAAGGCGCGCCGCAGAGAGCTGAAACCATTGGTTTCCAGCTCTCGCGAACAAGAGCCTCGCGTCGAAATTCCAAGGGACGGCCGCATGATTTTCAAAGCCTCGAGGCTCATTCTTCACGCCGCTCTGGCGGCAATCCTTTCCGTCGGGAGCGCGCGCGCCCTCGATATTTCCGGCGCCGGCGCGACTTTTCCCCTGCCCATCTACGCCAAATGGGCGCAGAGCTATTCGAAAGAGACCGGCAATCGCGTCAATTATCAATCGATCGGCTCGGGCGGCGGCATCCGCCAGATCAAGGCGCGGACCGTCACTTTCGGCGCCTCGGACCAGCCGCTGAGCGCCAAGGAGCTCGACGCCGCCGGGCTCATCCAATGGCCGCAAGTGGTGGGCGGCGTCACCCCCGTCGTCAATCTGGACGGGGTCGGCTCCAATGAGCTGGTCCTCGACGGGACGACGCTCGCGCGCATTTTTCTCGGCGAGATCAAGGTCTGGAACGATCCGGCGATCCGCGCGCTGAACCCGAAGATCGCTTTGCCGGCGACGTCGATCGTCGTCGTGCACCGCTCGGACGGATCGGGCACGACTTTCTGCTTCACCGATTATCTCTCCCGCGTCTCCGCCGATTGGAAGGCGAAAGTGGGCCAGAACGTGGCGGTGGAATGGCCGCTCGGCCTCGGCGCCAAGGGCAATGAGGGCGTCGCCAATAATGTCGCCACGACAAAGGGCGCGATCGGCTATGTGGAATATGCCTACGCCAAGCAGAACAAGCTCGCCGCCGTCAGCCTGGTGAATCACGACGGCAAGATCGTCGCGCCGGGCAAGGAGAGCTTCGAGGCCGCCGCAGCCAACGCCGATTGGGCCGGCGCGCCGGGCTTTTTCCATCTGCTCACCGAGCAGCCGGGCGCCGCCTCCTGGCCGATCGCGGCGGCGACCTTCATTCTGCTGCCCAAGCAGCCACAGGATGCGGCGGCGGCGCTGGAGGCGCTGAAATTCTTCGACTGGGCCTTCTCCAAGGGCGCGGCGGCGGCCGAGGAGCTGGATTTCGAGCCCATGCCCGCCTCCGTGGTCACGCTGATTCGTAAAAGCTGGGCGGCCAATGTGAAGGATGCGAATGGAAAACCGCTGCTGAACTGACCATAAAGATCGGCAGCGGCCGCGCGCGGCCTTTTCATATAGGAGCGGCCGATGATGCAGACGATCTCCACGAGATGCTGCGTGGTCGGCGGCGGCCCGGCGGGGCTGATGGCGGGTTTTCTGCTGGCTCGCGCCGGCGTCGAGACGATCGTCCTCGAGAAGCACGCCGATTTCCTGCGCGACTTTCGCGGCGACACGATCCACCCCTCGACTCTTCAGCTCATGTTCGAGCTCGGCCTGCTGCAGGAGTTTCTGAAGCTGCCGCATCGCAAGGCGTTTCAGCTCTCGGCCTTTCTGGAGGACCGCAAATTCGTCGTCGCCGATTTCCGCGGCCTGCCGACCTTGTGCAAATTCGTCGCCTTCATGCCGCAATGGGATTTTCTGGACTTCATCGCCGGCGAGGCGAAGAAGCTGCAAAATTTCCGCTTGCTGATGCAGACTGCGGCCGATGGCCTCGTCGAGGAGGACGGCCGCATCCTCGGCGTGCGCGCCACGGGGCCGGAGGGGCCGCTCGAGATCAGAGCCGATCTCACCATCGCCGCGGATGGACGCACGTCGCGGATGCGCGAATCGGCGGGGCTCGAGGTCGAGGATTTCGGCGCGCCCATGGATGTGCTGTGGTTCAAGATGCGGCGCGAGGCGAACGACCCGGAGGAGACCTTCGGCCGCGTCGCGCCCGGCCGCATGGTGGCGATGATCGAGCGCGGCGCCTATTGGCAGATCGGCTATGTGATCCCCAAGGGCCGAGCGCAGGCGCTGCGCGGCCGCCGAATCGACGAATTTCGTCACGCCATAGCCGATTGCATTCCCTTTCTCGCCGATCGCGTCGAGGATTTGCGCGACTGGGAGGACGTGAATCTGCTGACCGTGCAGGTCGATCGCTTGAAGAATTGGAGCCGGCCGGGCCTGCTCTGCATCGGCGACGCCGCGCATGCGATGTCGCCCGTCGGCGGCGTCGGCGTCAATCTGGCGATTCAGGACGCCGTGGCGACCGCAAATCTGCTCGCCGAAAAGCTGCGTGATGGAACGCTGACGGATGCGGATGTCGGCGCCGTGCAGAAGCGCCGGGAGTTTCCGGCGCGGATGACGCAGCGGCTGCAGCTCTTCATTCAAGATCGCGTCATCAGCAATGTGCTCGCCGCGGACAAGCCTTTCGAGCCGCCATTTGCGCTACGGCTTCTGGACCTCTTCCCGGTCCTACGGCAAATTCCGGCGCGGCTAGTCGGCCTCGGCGTGCGGCCGGAGCATGTCAATTCATCGCGCGGATGAAAGCGCCGAAGGCGCGCGGTCCATCGCCGGTCTTGGCCTTGGCGATCACCTTCAGGCTGTCGGCGGCGATCGACCAGAATTCATTGGTGAACCAGTTGGCGACATAGACGGTCTTGCCGTCGCGGCTCGCGCCGATGCCTTCTGGATATTCCCCGACCTTCACCTGCGCCACCGGCGCGAAGGTCGAGAGATCGAAGACGCTGACCGATTCGGCATATTGGTCGGTGACGAAGCCCCTGCCCTGCGCCAGCGCCACGCAATAAGGTCGCTTGCCGACCTTCACCGTGGCGATGACACGCCGGCTCGAAAGATCGATGACGCTGACATCGTCCGATTCGACATTGGCCGTGTAGGCGCGCTCGCCCTTGGCGTCGATGGTGACGCCGAAAGGATGGCGGCCGACATCGAGCTCGCCGAGCTTCTCGAAGGACGCCGCATCGACGAAGGCGATTTTATTGGCGTCGCGAATCGCGACGAGGATCGTCTTGCCGTCGGGCGTCACGGCGACGCCGGAGGGCGTGACGCCGACTTTCGCCGTGGCGACGACGCCCGCTTCGGGATCGACAGCAAAGAGCCGCTGCTCATACATGTCGGCGACATAGACGCGCTTGCCGTCCGGCGCGACGGCGAGGCCGAGCGGGCCGCCCTCGAGCGGTATCTTGCGTAGGACGCGACGCTCACGCGTGTCGACGACGGAAAGAAATTTTCCTTCCGGGCTCGTCACATAGGCGCGGGCGCCGTCGGCCGAGACGGCGACGCCGGCCGGCTTGCCGCCGATCGGCAGGGTCGCGACGGGGGCCATGGTCGAAAGATCGACGATGGTGAGATCGCCGCTGCCCTGATTGGTGACGAAAGCCTCGTCCGCTCCCGCGGGCGAAGCGAGAGCGAGCCCGAGAAGGGCGGCGCGCGCCGCACTGCCCCAGGAATTGCGGATCACTTGCCTTCGACCTTGGCCTTCAGCGAAGCGAGGCCGGCCTTGTAGAGATCGCCCACGGCCTTCAGCGCCGCCTCGTCGGAGAGCTCCGGCGGCGGATCATTGTTGGGGAAGCCGCGATAGAAGGCGCCGCGCCATTCGACGACGCTCTTGTCGCCCTGCGGCTTTATCGTGATCGTCGAGGAATAATTGTTCACCGGCAGGATTTTCACATCCACCTTCTCAATGCGATAGGCGAGCGAGAAGTCCTTGGCGTCATATTTGGTCAGCAGCTCGTCGATCTCGCCGCCGTTCTTCAGCGTGAGATGGCGCGTCGCCTTGTCGGGCGTGTTGCCGCCCTGCCCTTCTGTCTTGGCGATAGGCGGGAGCCAGCTCAGATCCTGGAAATTGCCGACGATCGCCCAGACCTTCTCGGCCGGAGCGGCGATCTCGATCGTCTCCGTCACCTTCTGGCGCGAGGGGCCGTGGGCGAGCGCGGCCGACGAGGCGAGAGCCGCGAGCGACAAGGCGGCCAGGAACCCCCGGCGCGCGACGACGAATGACATGACTACCTCCTGAAGGGCATTTAGGCGCCTATTGCCCCGGCGCCGCCGGCGCGCAACTAACTCCTCCGCGCCCTGCGGCGTCAAGACTCCCGATCTCTGCGGGCGGAAAATCCTGCTGCGCTGCGACAAAGTTCCCGAAGCTTTCGTCGCAGAAATGAGGCGCCGTCCCTCGGGCCTGCTCGAGAATCGCGCTTTCGAGCGCCCTTACGTAAAGTGCGGCTCACGTCGAGCCCGCTGTCCAGAGCGCGACTCGGCTTTCCCCATTATCCACGGTATTTTGCAAGATATTGTCCAATTATTTATTCCTCACACTATATCTTGACGCCGTCGGAAGAGTGACGCACTGTGCGGGTGTCTCATGACGCAGCGGCGGATGAACGAAAAAGCTGTTTCTCGCGCGCCCCCGGCGGGCGGCGCGACGCTTTTCGGCAGCCAAAGCTGCGGCTCGTCGCAGCGGCTCTCCGCCGCGCCGCGGCCCGACCCCCGTATCTGCGTTTCCTGCCGACGTAGAGTCCCTGCCAGAACGAGCTTGTCGCGACCGATCCATCGGCCGCGATCGATTCACCGCGCGCATTTTTCGAGGATCGAAATACGATGAAGATCGAGCGACGCCACACGACAGCCGGCCAGTCTCCCTATGCGGACATCGAGTTTCGCGCGGCGCGTAGCGAGATTCGCAACCCTGACGGCTCGGTCGTGTTCTCGCTCGAGAATATCGACGCGCCGGCCGATTGGAGCCAGGTCGCCATCGACGTGCTGGCGCAGAAATATTTCCGCAAGGCCGGCGTGCCGGCGCGGCTGAAGCGCGTCGAGGAGCATGAGGTTCCGAGCTTCCTGTGGCGCTCTGTTCCCGATGCGGAGGCGCTCGCCCTTCTGCCCAAGGCGGAGCGCTATTCCTCCGAGACCTCGGCGCGCGAGGTGTTCGACCGTCTCGCCGGCGCCTGGGCCTATTGGGGCTGGAAGGGCGGCTATTTCGACACGGAGGAGGACGCCTCCGCCTTTCAGGACGAGCTCCGCTACATGCTGGCCCGCCAGATGGCGGCGCCCAATTCGCCGCAATGGTTCAACACCGGCCTGCATTGGGCCTATGGCGTCGACGGCCCCAGCCAGGGGCATTTCTATGTCGATTATCAGACCGGCAAGCTGACCAAGTCCAAGACCGCCTATGAGCATCCGCAGCCGCACGCCTGCTTCATCCAGTCGGTGGAGGACGATCTCGTCAATGACGGCGGCATAATGGACCTTTGGGTGCGCGAGGCGCGCCTGTTCAAATACGGCTCCGGCACCGGCTCCAATTTCTCCAAGCTGCGCGGCGAGAAGGAGAAGCTCTCGGGCGGCGGCTCCTCCTCCGGCCTCATGTCCTTCCTGAAGATCGGCGACCGCGCGGCGGGCGCGATCAAATCCGGCGGCACGACGCGCCGCGCCGCGAAAATGGTGGTGGTCGACGTCGACCATCCCGATATCGAGGCCTTCATCGATTGGAAGGTGAAGGAGGAGGAGAAGGTCGCCTCGCTCGTCGCCGGCTCCAAGATCGTCAAGAAGCATTTGAAAGCCGTGCTGCGCGCCTGCGTCAATTGCGAAGGGCCGGGCTTCGACTGCTTCGACCCGGAGAAGAATCCGGCGCTGAAGCGTGAGATCAGAGCCGCGCGCCGCGCCGAGGTGCCGGACAATTACATCAAGCGCGTCATTCAATTCGCGCGTCAGGGCTATAAGGACATTTCCTTCGACACCTATGACACGGATTGGGACAGCGAGGCCTATCTCACCGTCTCGGGCCAGAATTCCAACAACACCGTGCGCGTCACCGACGAATTTCTGAAGTCGGTGGAGACCGACGGCGATTGGACGCTGACGCGCCGCCTCGACGGCAAGCCGTCGAAGACGCTGAAGGCCCGGGAATTGTGGGAGAAGATCGGCTACGCCGCCTGGGCTTCCGCCGATCCCGGCATTCAGTTCCACACGACGATCAATGATTGGCACACCTGCCCGGCCGGCGGCGCCATACGCGCCTCCAATCCGTGCTCGGAATATATGTTCCTCGACGACACGGCCTGCAATCTCGCCTCGCTGAACCTGCTGCAGTTCCGCGACGCGCAGACGAAGCGCATCGACGTCGATTCTTACGAGCACGCCGTGCGGCTATGGACCGTCGTGCTGGAAATCTCCGTGCTGATGGCGCAATTTCCGTCTCGGGAGATCGCGCAACTGTCTTATGAATATCGCACGCTCGGCCTCGGCTACGCCAATGTCGGCGGCCTGCTGATGTCCTCCGGCATCGCCTATGACAGCGACGCCGGCCGCGCGCTCTGCGGCGCGCTTTCGGCGATCATGACCGGCGTCGCCTATCGCGCCTCGGCGGAAATGGCCAAGGAGCGCGGCCCCTTCTCGGGCTTCGAGGCCAATCGCGAAGCCATGCTGCGCGTCATTCGCAATCACCGCCGCGCCGCCCATGGCCAGCGCGCCGGCTATGAGGGCCTCGCGACCGCGCCCGTGCCGCTCGACCACGCCGCCTGCCCCGATGCGGCGCTCATCGCCCGCGCGACCCGCGCCTGGGACGAGGCGCTCGCGCTCGGCGAGGAGCATGGATATCGCAATGCGCAAGTCTCCGTCGTCGCGCCGACCGGCACGATCGGCCTCGTCATGGATTGCGACACCACCGGCATAGAGCCGGATTTCGCTCTGGTGAAATTCAAGAAGCTCGCCGGCGGCGGCTATTTGAAGATCGTCAATCGCGCCGCGCCGGAAGCTTTGCGCGCCCTCGGCTATAGAGAATCCGAGATCGCCGAGATCGAGGCTTACGCCGTCGGCCACGCCTCGCTCTCCAACGCCCCGGCGATCAACACGACCTCGCTGCGCGCGCGCGGCTTCACCGACGAGAAGATCGAGACGGTGGAAAAAGCGCTCGCCTCCGCCTTCGACATCAAATTCGTTTTCAACAAATGGACGCTCGGCGCGGATTTCCTCACCGGCGCGCTGAAGGTTCCTGCGGCGGCGCTGGAAGATGCGAGCTTCGATCTGCTCACCCATCTCGGCTTCTCGCGCCAGGAGATAGAGGCCGCCAATGTCCACATTTGCGGCGCCATGACCCTGGAGGGCGCGCCGCATTTGAAGGCGGAGCATTATCCCGTCTTCGATTGCGCCAATCCCTGCGGGCGCACCGGCAAGCGCTATCTCTCGGTCGAGAGCCATATTCGCATGATGGCGGCGGCGCAGCCCTTCATCTCGGGCGCGATCTCCAAAACGATCAACATGCCCAATGACGCCACGATCGAGGATTGCGAGGCGGCCTATCTCCTGTCGTGGAAGCTGGCGCTGAAGGCCAACGCCCTCTATCGCGACGGCTCCAAGCTGTCGCAGCCGCTCTCCTCGCAGCTCGTTTCCGACGCCGACGACGAGGCGGAGGAAGTCGCCGAGGAGATCATCTCCGCCAATGCGCCGGCGCGCGCGGCGGCCATCGCCGAGCGCATCGTCGAGCGCGTGGTGCATCAAGTGGTGCGCGAGCGCGAGAAGCTGCCGGATCGGCGCAAGGGCTATACGCAGAAGGCGGCCGTCGGCGGCCATAAGGTCTATCTGCGCACGGGCGAATATGTGGACGGGCGCCTCGGCGAGATCTTCATCGACATGCACAAGGAAGGCGCGGCCTTCCGCAGCCTGATGAATAATTTCGCCATCGCCATCTCGCTCGGCCTGCAATATGGCGTGCCGCTTGAGGAATATGTCGACGCCTTCACCTTCACGCGCTTCGAGCCCGCGGGCTTCGTGCAGGGCAATGACGCGATCAAGAATGCGACGTCCATTCTGGACTATGTGTTCCGCGAGCTGGCGATCTCCTATCTCGGCCGCAATGATCTCGCCCATGTCTCGCCGGACGATATCGGCCATGACGTGCTCGGCAAGGGCGAGCATGAAGGCAAGGCGCCCGAGAGCGCATCGTCGGTCGTCTCGAAAGGACTGTTGCGCTCCAAGACGGATCGGCTGATGCTGGTGCGCGGCGGCGCGACCGCGCTGCGCGAGAGCCCCGCGGAAGAGGTGGAGCAGCCCTTGTCCGAGCTCGGCTGGACGGCGCCGACGCGCCCGGTGGAGAGCGTCGCCGACAAGCGCGCCGAAGCGCGGATGAAGGGCTATGTGGGCGAAGCCTGCCCGGAATGCGCGAATTTCACGCTCGTCCGCAATGGCACCTGCCTGAAATGCGAGACCTGCGGCAGCACCACAGGCTGCAGCTGAGCCGCGCGTATTCTGCTGACAATTGACTGACGACATATGAAACGGCGGCGAATCTTCGCATTCGCCGCCGACGCCATGAAAGCCGCGCGCCGCTCACAAAGGCGCGTCAGGCACGCCATGCACATGGACGTCGCGGCCGGAATGCTTGTTGAGAATATCTATGGCGCTTTTCTCATGCGCGGCGTCGCGCGTGCGCACCCATAGCAATATGCCGCCGCGATCCAGCTGCTCTTGCAGATATTGCGCGTGATTCTCGCCGATCAGCTTGGCGAAGAGCGCTCCGACCAGTCCGCCGCCGCCGCCGGCGATGGCCGCCGCCGCGAGCGCGGCCGCCATGGTTCCGCCGCTCGCGAAGATCAATCCCGCCGCGCCGATCGCGCCTATATAGCCGAGGCCGCCGACCAGCGCGCCTTGCGCCTCGCCGATCGACTCGGGCGAGATATAGGCGCCGCGCGGAACATCCGCGTCGTCCGCCACATCCGTCGCCTTCTCATAGGCGTGGCCGAGCTTGGCGTCGACCGTATGCTCGCCGGCCATGAGGCTGATGTCGGCGCGATCGAAGCCGGACGTCTGCAATTCGTCGATCGCCTCTTGAAGCGTATCGGCCGTGTCGAACACGCCGACGGCTTCGCGAACCTGGCTGGTCTCCTCGCCGGACGCCATGACTGTCTCCTCATATGCTCGTGCGATACAGATAGTCGCGGGTGAGCGGCACGGCGTCGATGCGCCGCGCCAGCCGAATGTGAAAGTCGACCGACTTTTCGAGCGAAAACAGCGCCGTCATTTGCGACGTCCGGCTGGAGTTCGGCAAAGCGCCGCAACCGTCAGATATCGCCGCGCGCTCCTGCTTCAATATGCGGCGACGCCGCGGCCGCCGGCCCGTGCGTTCACGCACATCGCCGCGATCCGGCGCGGGCCATTGTCAGCAGGTCCTGAATTTCTCTCCACCTTCTCCTGAGCCTCCTTCGAGCCGCCCTATCCGGGGCGGCTCTTTTTTGGCGCCGGCCGGATGAGGCCCTGGCCGAACCTGCGCGCGCCGTTTCTTGCATGGCCGCGCTCGCATGGACCGACCTGCGCCGCAGGCGACACCCGATGCTTGAGAGGAGATCGACTTGGCCGAGGAACCGAAATTCACCCGCGAGCGCCCCAAGACGGTCGGCGAGCTGATCGAGGCCTTGCAGAAGCTGCCAGCGAACGCGCGCGTCTTGGTCCATGGCGAGGACGACAGCCTCTATGATTGCGGCATGCCTATGATCGAGCTGGTGATGCTCAATCGATACCCGGACAGCCGGGACAATCTCGGCCCGCATCGGCTGTCGAGCGGCATGGACGCCGATAAGGCGGTCGGCGTCGTCATCATCAATGACGCAAATCGGGAGTGGTGAGGGGAGCGCGCAGCGTCAGAGGCCCCGCCCCGGCGCGGCCCTCATCGCTGCGGCCCTCGCGCCTTTCCGGTTCAGATCGAACCGAAAAGACTCTAGTTTCCCTTGCTCTGTCGCGTTTTCGTCACGCGAGCCGGTTCGCACTTCGCTCGAAAACACTCCAGGCTCGGCAAGCGGACGCCGCGCCTCTCAATAAGCGCGCGAATCGCGCAGCACCATCATCATGGTGCGGAATATGATGCCGACGTCGAGCAGCAACGTCCAATTGTCGATGTAATAGAGGTCGCAGTCCACGCGGCTGCGTAGCTTATCCAAAGTGTCCAGCTCGCCGCGGAAGCCTTTGACTTGCGCCCAGCCGGTCATGCCCGGCTTCACCCTGTGGCGCACGGCGTAATATTCGACCAGCTCCTCGAGGTTGCGGCCGTCGGTCTTGGTGGCCAGCGCATGCGGACGCGGACCGACGATCGACATATCCCCGAGGATCACATTGATCAGCTGCGGCAGCTCGTCGATGCTCGAGCGTCGGATGAAACGCCCGACGCGCGTGACGCGCGGATCTCCGCGGCTCGTCTGCACCGTGGCGTGCGCATCGGTCTTCTCGGCGAACATGGAACGAAACTTCCACAATTCGAAAATGCGGCCATTGAAGCCGACACGCTGCTGCCGGAAGAAAATCGGACCCGGAGAGTCGATCCTGATCGCCAGGGCGGTCGCCGCCATCAGCGGCGACAGCAGAACGAGGGCGCAGGAGGCGAGCGCGATATCCTCGAGGCGCTTGAACCAGAGGTTCCAGCCGTGGATCGGCTCCTCCATGCCGCAGAAGGAGATGCGGTCGCCGAATTTCGCGACGCTGACGACATCCGCCATCACGCGCCGATCCGCCGGCAGGACGAACACGCGCGTGGAAAGATGCCGCAGCATGTCGAGATGGCGCAGAACATTCGGAATCTCGGCCCAGGGCGCGGCGAGATAGACATGGTCGATCGCTTCCTGGACGATGCGATCCGACAAATCCGCGAGCTCGGCGAGATCGGCATATGTGGCGTAGCCGACGACGACCTCCTCATTGCGGGTCTCGCCCTCGATCTCGCGCGGATGCAACGGATCGCAGAACACGCCGACCGAGAGCGCGCGATGCACGAAAGCGCTCTCCGCCAGCGCCTCGCGAATGCGTCGCAAGATCAGAGCGCGCGCGGCGATCGCGATCGCCGTGCTCGTCCCCGCCCAGGAGAAGAACCAGAGGCGCGAATAGCTCTCCGCCGATTTCGTCGCGGCGGCGATGCAGATCATCAAGGCGAAAGTCGCGAGGAAGGACAGAGTAGCGCGCCGCAGCACATGCCGGCGATCGAGCACGCTCGATGTCCGATAGACCTCGAAAATATGCGCCAATCCGAACTGCAGGGAGGCGGCGAAGAAAATCGCCCAGATTTGCCACTCCTGCGGCGAGGCCCCCGCCGACTCGCCGGAAAGCCCGGCGCATGCGACCCCCGTGACGATCAAAGCAAAAATGTCGAAGGCGGCAAATCCGGCGGAAAAATTATGGAGCGAAATTCGTTTCGACTTGCGAGTCGATCTGCGGGACCACACGACGTCCCGCGAGTCGCAAAAATCCAACCACATACTCGTCAACCCCGAAAATATTCGGAAGTAATCTAGCTTAATTTTCTGTCAATGCAAGTCACGCACATGCTCTGTTTCGAGACAGATGCGTTCAGTCCAACAAGGCGGCGACATGATTGCCGATCGCCAGCGCCGAGGTGAGCCCGGGGCTCTCGATGCCGAACAGGCAGACCAGCCCCGCGAGACCGTGATCGTCCGGGCCGAGAATGCGAAAATCCGCCGCGGGCGCGCTCGGCCCGGTCAGCTTGGGCCTTATCCCGGCATAATCGGGAACGAGCCGCTCGGCCGGCAGCTGGGGCCAATAGCGACGAATGCGCGCCTCGAAATCGGCGCGGCGCTCGGGGCGGACGCGATAATCGTCGGCGTCGATCCATTCGACATCCGGCCCGAAACGCATGCGGCCGGCGAGATCCAATGTGACATGGACGCCGAGCCCGCCATCGATAGGAGCGGGATAGATCAGCCGCGTGAAGGGCGCGCGGCCGGAAAAGGCGAAATAGCTGCCCTTGGCGAGGATAAGCGGCGGTATAGCCGCCGGATCGAGGCCCGCTATGGCGGCGGCGACCGCCTGGGCGCGCAGCCCCGCGGCCACGACCAGAATCTCCGCCTCCACCGCGCCCGCATTGGCGCCGCCGAAGCGAATGCGCCAGCGCTCGCCGATCCGCTCGGCGCCCAGAACCGGCGTCGCCACAGCGATCGCGCCGCCGTGATCCTCGATCTCGCCGCGAAGCGACAGCATCAGTCCGGGCGCGTCTATGACGCCGGTCTCGGCGCTGAGCAGCGCCGCCGCGCAGGAGAGCGCCGGCTCCAGCCGTCGCGCCTCGGCGGCGCTGCAGGGGGAAAGGCCTTCGACGCCATTGGCGCGTCCATTCGCCAGCAGAGCGTCGAGCTTTTCCTCCTCGCCCGGCTCTGTCGCGACGATCAGCTTGCCGAGCCGGCGATAAGCGACGCCATGGCTCTGCGCGAAAGCAAAGAGCGCGCGCCGGCCTTCGACGCAGAGCCGATGACGCAGGCTGCCGGTCGGATAATAGAGCCCGGCGTGGATCACCCCGCTATTGCGGGAGGAGACGCCGCCGCCGATGACGGGGCCGGCCTCGGCGACGATGACCTCATGGCCCTGCGAGGCGAGGCTGCGGGCGACCGCGAGCCCGACCACGCCGGCGCCGACGATCAATGCGCGCGCCATGGGCTTCCTCTTCGAGACTGGCGTGGCCGACGCTCACGCTCGGCCGGTTGCGGGGTCTGGCTCCTTGGGATAGTGCATCTGCGACACGCGTTTTGAAAGAAGAAGAGAGCCGCCCATGCCGCCGTTCCGCTCCCGCACCACCACTCATGGACGCAATATGGCGGGCGCGCGCGGCCTGTGGCGCGCCACCGGCATGAAGGATGATGATTTCGGCAAGCCGATCATCGCCGTCGCCAATTCCTTCACCCAATTCGTGCCGGGCCATGTGCATCTGAAAGATCTGGGCCAGCTCGTCGCGCGCGAGATCGAGAAGGCCGGCGGCGTCGCCAAGGAGTTCGACACGATCGCGGTCGATGACGGCATCGCCATGGGCCATGACGGAATGCTCTATTCCCTGCCCTCGCGCGAGATCATCGCCGACAGCGTCGAATATATGTGCAACGCCCATTGCGCCGACGCTCTCGTCTGCATCTCCAATTGCGACAAGATCACCCCCGGCATGCTGATGGCGGCGCTGCGGCTGAACATCCCCACCATCTTCGTCTCCGGCGGGCCGATGGAGGCGGGCAAGGTCACGCTGCATGGCGAAAGCCACGCCCTCGATCTCGTCGACGCCATGGTCGCGGCCGGCGACGACAAGGTGAGCGACGCCGACGTCGCCGTCATAGAGCGGTCGGCCTGCCCCACTTGCGGCTCCTGCTCCGGCATGTTCACCGCCAATTCGATGAATTGCCTCGCCGAGGCGCTCGGACTCGCTCTGCCCGGCAATGGCACTGTGCTGGCGACGCATGCCGATCGCGAGCGCCTCTTCGTCGAGGCCGGCCATCTCATCGTCGATCTCGCCCGCCGCTGGTACGAGCAAGACGACGCCAGCGTGCTGCCGCGCTCCATCGCGAAGTTCGAAGCTTTCGAGAACGCAATGACGCTCGACATCGCCATGGGCGGCTCCACCAATACCGTGCTGCATATTCTCGCCGCCGCTTATGAGGCGGAAGTCCCCTTTACGATGGCGGATATCGACCGCCTGTCGCGGCGCGTGCCGGTTCTGTGCAAGGTCGCGCCCAGCGTGCCGGACATTCACCTCGAGGATGTGCATCGCGCCGGCGGCATCTACGCCATTCTCGGCGAGCTGGCGCGCGCCGGCCTGCTGCATACCGATTTGCCGACCGTGCATGCGACGACGCTCGGCGAGGCGCTCGCGCGTTGGGATGTGCGCGTCTCCAATAGCGAGAGCGTCGCGACTTTCTACCGCGCCGCGCCGGGCGGCGTGCCGACGCAAGTGGCCTTCAGCCAGAGCCGCCGCTTCGACGCGCTCGATCTCGACCGCGAGAAAGGCGCCGTGCGCGACGCGGCCCACGCCTTCTCCAAGGATGGCGGCCTCGCGGTTCTCACCGGCAATCTGGCGCAGGACGGCTGCATCGTGAAGACGGCGGGCGTCGACGATTCCATCCTGAAATTCGCCGGCCCGGCGCGCGTCTTCGAGAGCCAGGACGCGGCTGTCGATGCGATCCTGAACGGCAAGATCGTCGCCGGCGATGTGGTGGTGATCCGTTATGAGGGACCGCGCGGCGGCCCGGGCATGCAGGAGATGCTCTATCCGACGAGCTATCTGAAATCGAAAGGCCTCGGCAAAGCCTGCGCGCTCATCACCGACGGGCGTTTCTCCGGCGGCACATCGGGCCTCTCCATCGGCCATGTCTCGCCGGAGGCGGCCGAGGGCGGCCTCATCGGCCTGGTGAAGGAAGGCGACAAGATCGAGATCGACATTCCGGCGCGCTCCATCCGCCTCGCCGTTTCCGATGACGAGTTGGCGAAGCGCCGCGCGGCGGAGGAAGCCCGCGGCAAGGAGGCATGGAAGCCGGCCGAGCGCGCGCGCAAGGTCTCGAAGGCGCTGCGCGCCTATGCGGCCATGACCACCAGCGCCGCGCGCGGCGCCGTGCGGGAAGTGCCGGAAAGCTGAAAGCCGAGGGAGGACGGCGCGCCGCTCATTTTGTGAGATGCGCCGCCGTCGTCACCGCCTTTTGGAACATGATCGTCATCGCATTGCTGATGTCGCCGCCGCCATCCACCTCGAAATACAAATCCGTCGAGGCGCAGCTCTTCAGCGCGTCGCCGACCTGCGACAGGAACGGCTTGACGGCGGCGTCGAAGAATCCGCCATTGTCCGGCGTCGGATAATAGACGGTGTTGAGCACGGCGATGCGAATGCCGCGATTCTTGATCGTCGTGCAATAGGACGTATCGAGCGGCCCGAGGCAGCGGTAGAAGGCGCCGAAGCTGTTCGAATAGCTCTTCTGATAATTGTTGCAGGCGGCGTTGGAGACGAAGTTTCCGTCGACGAGGCCATCCGTCACCAGCAGCAATACCTTCTGCGGGGAGTCGCCGCTGGCGCTCGTGCCATTGCCAGGATTGGCGATGAGGCTATTGGCCTGCGTCAGCGCCATGCCGATGTCGGTCATCGCATTGCGCGTGTTGAGCGGACTGCCGCCGATCGTCGCCGACGTCCATGTCGACGCGCTGGTCGGATAGGTGTAGCTCGCGCCCGCCGGCAGATAATTCTCCTTCTCCATCAGCGGCGGCGTCATCACGTTGATCCCCGCGGCTATGACGCTCACATTGGCGCTCGTCGCCGCGGTCAACGCCACAAGCTGCGTGAAGCCCATATTGAAGGCATAGGCGGCGAAGCGATAATTCGCGCCATTCGCCGCCATCATCGCCTGAGCCGTGCTCGCCAGGCTCTTCGCCGACTCTCGCACATTGTCGATGCGCAGAACGATGCCCTGGTTCTTCGCATAGGTGTAGCTGTCGATCGTTCCATAGCCGGGATATTGGATCGTATATCCCGCCTCCGAGAAGTTGTTCTCATGGCAGGCGAAGGCGCATCCCGTCGCGGCCGTCATCGCATTCACGCCCGCGGTCGTCGCGGGAAGCTCCATCGACGGCGAATTGTCCAGCACGAGATAAAAATCGATATTACGCGCCGTAGATGCGGTGGTCGCCGCCTTCACCGTGAAGGTCGTCGTCGTATTGCGATAGAACGAGCCGAAGGCGTTGACGATCTCCGCCGTATAAGAGACGTTGACGGTTCTGATCTTCGAAAAGGTCGAGGTCGCGTCATTGACCGTCACCGTCAATTTCGTCGCATCATAGGTCAGCGTCTTGATCTGCTGCGCCTGAGCCGCGAACATATTCGTCGCCGCCGTTTGACCGCTGGTCGCGGTTTGCAGCATCATCGCGGGCGTCGTCGCCGCCAGCGCCGCGGAATCGGCGATGGCGCCGAGCTGCGTCTGCACTCTGCCGGTCGTCGCATAATCGAGCGCGCCGCCGGCGGCTATGAGCAGCGGCAGAGCCGCCAAGGCGAAAATAAAGACGACGCTGCCCTTGCGGTCCCCCGCGAAGCCGACGAGAGCGGCCAGAACTCGAATGCCGAACATTTACGCATACGCCTCTTCTGGAGAAGGAAGAGTCGTCGCTCGACATCAAACGTCCGACGCCGGAGCGCTCATGCGCCCCTGTCGGCGGAGCCGTCGAAGGCTGGGCCCTCAGCGTCATGCTCCAGCTCTTGATAATCTCAGTCTCAGCTTATGAGCGAAAGTTCCAAGAAACTATTTCCGCCCCACGCAGGGCCACGTCCCAATCGGGAACAAAATACCAAAAAATCGGGAAAGATGCCAGGATAGCGGCTCATTCCCCGCTCACCCATTCGATCTCATATCCGGCCCCCGGCCCCTGCGCTAAGCGCTCGGCGAGAAAGGCCGAGATCGCCCGCGCCTCCTCCTCGAAGGTGTAGGGCGGATTGACGACGAGGAGGCCGGTGCTGCGCAGCTTGGCATCCGCCTCGGCTTCGCCGACCCAGAGATCGAGACGCAGAATTTTCCTCACGCCGCTGGAGCGCAAGGCGCGGATCAGCCAGCGCGATTCCCCTGCGTCCTTGATCGGACGCCACAGCGCATAAATCCCCGTCGGCCATTTACGATGCGCGTCGAGAAAAGTCTTCAGCATGCGCTCGGTCTCGTCGCGCTGCTCGAAGGGCGGATCGATCAGCACGAGCCCGCGCCGCTCCTTGGGCGGCGCGAAGGCGCAGAGGCCCACATAGCCGTCGAGGTGAATGGCCTTCACGCGCTTGTCGCGCGCAAAGCGCGTCTGCAGCGCCTCGAAAGCGTCCGGCCGCAATTCGCAGAAGACGGCGCGATCCTGCGCGCGCATGAAGCGCGTCGCGATCTGCGGCGAGCCGGGATAGAGCGCCGGCCGCCCCTCCGCGCCGAGCGGGCCGACGATATCGAGATAGGGCGCGAGCAATTCGCGCAGCCGCGCATCGGCGCCGGAGAGGTCGGCCAGCCGACCTATGCCGCCGCGCCACTCGCCCGTGCGCTCGGCGGCGTCGGCGGAAAGGTCATAGGCGCCCTCTCCCGCATGTGTGTCGATGACGCGAAACGGCGTCTCCTTGCGCGTGAGATAGAGGAGAAGCCGCGCCAGCAGCGCATGCTTGAGCACATCGGCGAAATTGCCGGCATGAAACCCATGGCGATAATTCATCGTCTACAAGGGCGCCGGCACGGAGATTTCGCCCGCGCGGCAGGCGCCGCGCGCGATCTCTGGACAGGGGCGGAACTCGCGCAGATCGCGCGAGAAGCAGATGCGCACATCCTGCAGCGCGCCCTTGCGGCAAGTGACCGCGAGCATGCCCGGCCGCAGCCGCGGATTGGCGGCGATAAAGGCGCGCTGAATGTCGAGCGGCGCGAAGCTCTGCGCCTGCCGCGGCCGCTCGAGCGGCGCCGGAATGGTCACGCTCTCCGTCGCGCGGCGCACGTCGAGGAAATAATCGGTCGGGCTCTTGCCCGAGCAGCGGCCATGCTTGCGCCATTCGTGCCGCGCCAGCCCCTCGTCGGGGTAGACGCCGGCGACATGCTCGAGCGCCATGCGCGAGGGCGTCGCGGCGCCGTCGCAGTCGCTCGGAAAGCCATGCTCATATTGCGGCCATAGGCCATGGGTGACGAAGCCTTTGCCGAGGCCGGGCTCGCATTGCGCACGATATTCACGACCGCCGCCGCTCTCGCAAAAGGCCGGCGACCAGGAGAGCGTCAGCACGTAGAAATCGAAGCCGCCGGCGCCGCGCGCCGCCGCCGGATCGATCGCCGCGCTCCGCTCCGGCTCCGCCATGGCGCCGATCGGCGCGAAAAGCGACAGGAGCGCCAGGACGGCGCCGACTTGGGTCGTTTGCTCGAACATGCGCCCGCTCCGAAAAAGCCCGGATGCGGATTGATGCCGGAGCGCGAGGCGCCGCGTCAAGCGGCGGCTCGGCGAAAGCCGACAGGCGTTGACGTAACCTATCTATTCACTAGGATATTGGGACGACGCCACGGAGAAACGCCACATGCCGAGCGCAATTCACACGCTCTTCGCCGCAATGGCGCTGCTCGGGCTCGCCGAAGCGGCGCGAACCGAGCCGGCGCCCGCAGCGACAATCGACGGCCAGGACGGCGCGGCGTCCGGGCGTCCCGAAATCAGGAGCATGAAGATGAGCGAAGAATTGCGCTATCAGATCCGGCTGAACATCAGTGACGACTACGCCGAGCTCGCCCGCACCGATCCGCAGAACGCCGCTCTCGCGCCGATCGCAGCGATTTTGGCCAAGCATCACGCCGCGCTGAGCAATCAATTCGACGCTTTCGCCCATTATGTCGCCGAGGCGGAGAAGCAGGGCGTCGAACATTTTCCGCTCTACAAATGGACCAAGGCGACGATCGAGGACCCAGTCAAGAAAGCCAAGCACGTCAAATCCTTCTCCCTTTATGTCGAAGGCGAGGAGGTCTATCCGAAGGCCGCTGCGGACGCGCTCGAAGCCGATCTCGCGCCCTTCGTCGGCGGCGGCGTCGTGGAGAAGCTTTCCAAGCACGACACCGATCCGGCGCATAATCCGCAAGCGCCCGCCCATTTGCGATAATGGCGCGAGCGCAGCCGCGAACGGCGAAGCGATCCGCCCCGCGCGCCTCAGCGCGGCGCCGGATCGCTTTGGCGCCGGGGCCGCGCTATATTGGCGATATGCGCAGCCTCTCCCGCACCCTCGGCCTTTTCGCGATTCTTCTCCTCGCGCTGCTCTTTAGCGGCGTGGACAGCGCGCGGGCGCAGGATGCGGTCGGGGATTTCTTTCAAGGGCTGTTCGGCGGCCGACAGCATCCCCCGCAGGCGCGCCCGGCTGCGCGCGAGACCGGCCGCATGCGCCGGCTGGTGCCGCATCGCGAATATAGCGCGCCCGCCTATTGGCACGGCCAGAGCAAGGCGGCCAAAAAGGACAAAACGCAAAAGCCCGAGGACCCCAACGCCCCGCCGCCCTTCCAGGTGGCGGTGATCGGCGACAGCCTGGGCCAAATGCTGGCCGACGGCTTGGACGAGGCCTATTCGGACCGCGCCGACATTCGCATTTTGCACAAGGCCAAGGACAGCACCGGCCTCGTGCGCGAGGATTATTTCGATTGGCCGAAGGCCGCGCGCGAGCTGCTCGCCGGCGGCGACAAGATCGACATGGCCGTCATCATGATCGGCTCCAATGATCGTCAGGCCATTCACGAGGGCGCGGAGACGATCGAGACCTTGTCGCCGCGCTGGCGCGAGCGCTACGCCCAACGGGTGGAGACTGTGCGCGCGGCGTTTCGCGAGAAGAAGATTCCGCTCGTCTGGGTCTCTCTGCCCGTCACCAAGAGCGAGCATTTCGCCGCCGATATGGCGAAGCTCAACGACATCTATCGCCAGGCGGCGGCGCAGGACAGCGCGGCTTTCATCGATATTTGGGAGGCCTTCGCCGATGAGCGCAACCAATATCAGGCCTTCGGCCCGGATATAAACGGGCGCATCGTCAAGCTGCGGTCGGCGGACGGCGTCCATTTCACCGATGTCGGCGCGCGAAAGCTCGCCCATTTCGTCGAGGGCGAGATCAAGCGGCTCTTCGACGCGCGCCACCCTGCGCCAGACGCCGCGCCGGCGGAAGCCGCCCTGCCCCCGGCCGAGGGAACGCCGCCCGCAGAGGCCGCCGTCGTCGCCCCGCCGGTCCAGATCATCGCGCCGAGCGGCCCGGCTCCCGCGGTCGCGCCCACTCTGCCGGCGGATCGGCCGGCGATCGGCCAGACGCAGTCGCTGACGAGCGCCGCCGTCGCGGCGGACGGCGAGTTGGCGCGGCGCGTGAAATCCCCGTCCACGACCGGGGAGGCCCAGGCCGCCGCGGCGCGCGCGCTGGTCGATCATATCTTCGTCGAGGGCGGCGAGCAGCCGAGCCAGCCCGGCCGCGCCGATGATTTCTCCTGGCCGCGAGGCGGCGCCAAGGTCACGCCGGTCTCCACGCCGACTCCTGCGCAGGCTTCGACCCCGGCGCCCGCCGTCGTCCCCTCCGCGGCCGCCGAGACGCGCTGAGCGGGACCGTTCGCTCAAAACGCGCGGAAACCGTCAATTCCGCATTCAATTCGTCTCGAATGAAGCGCGCCGGCGCCGGCGGCTCGAGGGAACGGCCGCCCCGGCGCTGCATTTTTCTCCCGCTCGAAAGGCCCGAGGGCCTCGAAGGGAGTATCCATCATGTATTTTCGTCGTTCGTCTCTTTCTGTCGCGCTCGCGCTGGGCTTCGGCTGCGCCGCGCCCGCCGCGCAGGCTTTCGAAAACCCGTTCGCCTTTCTGTTCAGCGGACGCTCGGCGGCAAGCGCTCCGTCCTCCGCGGACGGCCAGCTCTCCGGCGAATATTCCTCGACGCGCTCGGTCGTCGCCGATCCGACCCGCCAGCGGCCGGGCACGATCACTGTCGACACGCAGAATCGCGTTCTCTATCTGTCGATGAACGATGGCCAGGCGATCCGCTATGGCGTCGGCGTCGGCCGTCCGGGCTTCACCTGGCGCGGCCATACGCATATCGGCCGCAAGGAGGCCTGGCCGGCCTGGACGCCGCCTTCGGCCATGCTGCACCGCCGCCCGGATCTGCCGCGCCATATGAGCGGCGGAGCCAATAATCCGCTCGGCGCACGCGCCATGTATCTCTATTCGGGCGGCCGCGACACTATGTTCCGCATCCATGGCTCCAACGAGCCCTGGACGATCGGCCATGGCGTCTCTTCCGGCTGCATCCGCATGCTGAATGGCGACGTCAGCGACCTCTATAGCCGCGTTAAGGTCGGCACGCAGGTCCGCGTTCTCTGAACGAGAATCGCCGGCGGCTCGTCTCACGACGAACGCCGGCGTTATTTCTGGTTCCGCAGCGTCAGCCGACGCAATTGGCGTTGGTCAGGCCGGACATGATGATCTGCGCGACGACCCAGACGCCGATCAGCGCCCAGGCGATGCGCGTCTTCTTCTGCCCATAGAGATAGGCTCCGCCGATCGGCATGGCCAGCAGCAGATAGGGAAGCGCGGAGTTTCCGATATTCTCACAGTACCACAGGGCCGTGGGCATATTTCCTCACCTCGGTAGATTTGTTTCGCCCATCAGGAAGGCGTCCACCGAGGCGGCGCACTGCCGGCCCTCGCGGATCGCCCATACGACGAGCGATTGCCCGCGCCGCATGTCTCCGCACGCGAAGACTTTTTCGCGTGACGATCGATAGGATTTGACGTCGGCGGCCACATTGCCGCGCGGGTCCAGTGTGACCGCGAGCTTTTCCAGCAGGCCCTCGCGGACCGGCGAGACGAAGCCCATGGCCAGCAGCACGAGATCGGCCTTCAGCGTGAACTCGCTGCCGGGAATGGCGGCCAGCTTGCCGTCGACGCGCTCGCAGCGCAGGCCTGTGACGGCTCCGTCGGCGCCGATGAACTCGCGCGTCATCACCGCGAACTCGCGCGTCGAGCCCTCGTCATGGGAAGAGGAGGTGCGCAGCTTCAGCGGCCAGTCCGGCCAGGTGACGAGCTTGGCTTCCTTCTCCGGCGGACGCGGCATGATCTCGAGCTGCGTCACCGAAAGCGCGCCCTGGCGCACCGAAGTGCCGATGCAGTCCGAGCCCGTGTCGCCGCCGCCGATGACGACGACATGCTTGCCGGAGGCGAGGATCGGCTCATTGGTGACGAGCGGCTCGCCGGAGACGCGACGGTTCTGCTGCGGCAGGAAATCCATGGCGAAATGCACGCCGCGCAGATCGCGCCCCGGAATGGGAAGATCGCGGGGCTGCTCGGAGCCGCCTGCGAGAACGACGGCGTCATGCTCGGCGACGAGCTTTTCCGTCTCGAGATCGACGCCGACATGCACATTATAGTGGAAGGCCACGCCTTCCGCCTCGATCTGCGCCACACGGCGGTCGATGAGGTGCTTCTCCATCTTGAAGTCGGGAATGCCATAGCGCAGCAGGCCGCCGGCCTTGGCGAACTTCTCATAGACATGCACGTCATGGCCGACGCGCGCCAGCTGCTGGGCGGCGGCGAGGCCGGCGGGGCCGGAGCCGACCACGGCGATGCGCTTGCCGGTCTTGGTCTTCGGCGGCTCGGCCACGATCCAGCCCGCCTCGAAGCCGCGGTCGACGATCGAACATTCGATCGTCTTGATCGTGACCGGCTGGTCGACGAGATTCAGCGTGCAGGAGGCCTCGCAGGGCGCGGGGCAGACGCGGCCGGTGAACTCCGGGAAATTATTGGTCGAGTGGAGATTGGCCAGCGCGCGGCGCCACTCGCCATTATAAACGAGATCATTCCAATCCGGGATCTGATTATTGACCGGGCAGCCATTGTGGCAGAACGGAATGCCGCAATCCATGCAGCGCGCCGCCTGATTGCGCGTCGCCTCCTCGGAGAGAGGAATGACGAATTCGTCATAATGGCGGATACGGTCAGCGGCCGGCTTATATTTGCGGTCCTGCCGGTCGACTTCCAGAAACCCAGTGACCTTTCCCATGCCTCGCCAACCCCTCGGCCCGTCGCGTCAATGGCGTCTTCGAGGGATTTTTTACCACGAAGACGCGTAGGACACGAAGCAAATCGTCTCGGATATCGCTTTCTCGACCCGTCGCCGGCGCGCGAATGTCTCTTTAGCGCGCGCTTTTACGCGGCGAAGCTCAGGCGGCGGCCGCTTTCGGATCGACCTCGCGCGTGTAGTCCTCGATCAGCGTGCGCGAGATGGCGCCCGGCGTGAAGCGATAGGGGCCGGCCTCTGCGACCGGAGTGACCTCGGCGCCCGTGCCGCAGATGAAGCATTCGCTGAACTCCGGCAGCTCCTCCGGCATGATGCGACGCTCGACCACCTCCATCCCGCGACGACGGGCGAGATCGATGACCGTGCGGCGGGTGATGCCGTCGAGGAAGCAATCGGCGAGAGGCGTATGCAGCACGCCGTCCTTCACGAAGAAGATATTGGCGCCGGTGCATTCGGCGACGCGGCCCTGCCAGTCCAGCATTAGAGCGTCGGCGTAGCCGCGACGCTCGGCGCGATGCTTGGAGATGGTGCAGATCATATAGAGGCCCGCCGCCTTGGCCAGGGAGGGCGCGGTCTGCGGATCGGGCCGGCGATAATCGGCGACGTCGAGACGAATGCCCTTCATCTTGGTGGCGACGTCGAACATGCTCGGCCAGTCCCACACGGCGATCGCGACATTGATCGTCGAATTCTGCGCGGCGACGGCCATCATCTCGCTGCCGCGCCAAGCCACCGGCCGCACATAGCAGCTGTCGAAGCCATTGGCCTTCACCACCGCGGCCTTGGCGGCGTCGAGCTCGGCGACGCTATAGGGAATCTCGAAGTCGAGGATTTGCGCAGAACGCTTGAAGCGCTCGGAATGCTCGGTCGATTTGAAGATCACGCCGCCATAGGCGCGCTCGCCCTCGAACACGCTGGAGCCGTAGTGCAGCCCGTGCGAGAGAACATGGAGCTTGGCGTCGCGCCAGGGGATGAGCGCGCCATTGAACCAGATGTAGCCGTCGCGCTGGTCGAAGGGCAAAACCGACATCCGACACTCCGATGAGGTCAAGGGCGAAAAAGGGGGGCCGTCCCATGCGGCGGCCGGTCTCGAGCCGGCCTTCTCCGAACCACTAGCCATCGGTCAGAAATATGTCAATATAGCTGACGTATAAGTTCAGGGCGTTCGCGCGGCGCCGAAAGAAGCGTCTCGCCCCGCGAGCGCCCTCTTTGGGCACGGTTCACGGTTTTTCGCTTGCACCGACATATAGCGGTTCCCGACGTGAAAACATCCATCGAACGCAAGCCATTGCGCCCGGCCTCGGCGCAAACGCTGGTCGGACGCGAGCCCGCGCCCGAGAGCGAGCCCATGTTCGATCTCATCGAGCTGTTCTTCTTCGCCTATCGCGATTTCGTCGGCGACGCCGACCGGCTGCTGGAGAATTATCAGTTCGGCCGCGCTCATCACCGCGTGCTGCATTTCGTCTATCGCCGCCCCGGCCTCGCCATCGCCGCTTTGCTCGATATTCTGAAAATCACCAAGCAGAGCCTCAACCGCGTGCTCAAGCAATTGCTCGACGCCGGATTCGTCGAGGCGCGCGAGGGCGCGACCGATCGTCGCCAGCGCCTCCTCTATCCGACGGCCAAGGGCGCGCGTCTCGCCCAGGAGCTGGCGACGCTGCAATCGGAGCGCTTCCGCCGCGTCTTCGGCGAGCTGCCGCCGGAGGCGCGCGAGGCGACCGTCGATTTTCTGCTGGCCATGGTCAACGCCCCGGACCGCGAGAAAGTGCGCGCCCATCTGCCGCCGCGCCGGCGTCGGCGGCCGCTCGCCGAAGACGACGCCGCATGAGCGCGCCGGCGGCGCAGACCGCGGCCGAGCCCGGCCCGCATATTCTCGTCGTCGACGACGACAGGCGCATACGCTCGCTGCTGTCGCGCTATCTCGCCGCCGAGGGCTATCTGGTCAGCGCCGCCGCCGACGCCGCCCAGGCGCGCGCGCGGCTCGCGGACATGACCTTCGACCTCATTGTCCTCGACGTGATGATGCCGGGCGAGAGCGGGCCGGAATTCGCGCGCAAATTGCGCGCCGAGGCGGAGCCGCTGCGCTCCTCCCCCATTCTCATGCTGACCGCGCGCGGCGAGACGGCCGATCGCGTGGCCGGGCTGGAGGCCGGCGTCGACGATTACCTCGCCAAGCCCTTCGAGCCGCGCGAATTGTCGCTGCGCATCGCCAGCATTCTGCGCCGCGCCGGCCGCGCCACCCGCCCCGCCCCGGCGACCGCGAGCGTGCGCTTCGGCGCTTTCGGCTTCGATCTCGAAAAGGGCCGATTGCGCGAGCATGATCGAATCGTCCATTTGACGACTCGCGAAGAGGAGATTCTGCGCGTGCTGGCAATGAATGCGGGCGAGATCGTGTCACGGCAGAGGTTGGCGCAACGCCTCGTCAATGGCAAAGTCGAGAGCGCGGGCGAGCGCAGCGTCGATGTCGAGGTGGCGCGGCTGCGCCGCAAGCTCGAGAGCGACGCGCAAGGCCCGCGCCATTTGCAGACGATCCGCGGCCGCGGCTACAGGCTGTGGGCGGACGCCGTCATCGGACCGGACGAGGAATACGGAAAAGCGCAATGACCTCAGCCCTCCCCGCCGCGCTCGACGCCCCGCGCCAGCTCTGGCGGCGCTTCGCCGGCTGGCTGCACGAGCGCATGCCCAAAGGCCTCTACGCCCGCTCGCTGCTGATCGTGATTCTACCGATCGTGCTGCTGCAATCGGCGGTCGCCTATTTCTTCATGGAGCGGCATTGGCAGGCGGTGACGTCTCGCCTCTCCGCCGCCGTGGCGCGCGACGTCGCCGGGCTGATCGATTTCTACGAGGCCTTTCCCAAGGACGAGCATCGCGACATCATCCAGCGCATCGCCGGCGAGGATTTGAGCATAGACGTTCATTTCCTGCCCAAGGAGCCGCTGCCGCCGCCCGCCGCCAAGCCCTTCTTCTCGCTGCTCGACCATACGCTGTCGCGGGAATTGTCGCTGCGCCTGCAACGCCCCTTCTGGATCGACACGGTGGGGCGCTCCAACATAGTGGAAATCAGAGTCGCGCTCGACGATTCGGTGATGCGGCTACTCGCGCATCGCACCCAGGCCTATGCGTCGAACTCGGAAATCTTCTTCATCTGGACCGTGATCGCGTCTCTGGTCATCATCGCCATCGCCACCTCCTTCCTGCGCAATCAGATCCGCCCGATTCTGCGCCTCGCCCGCGCGGCGGAGGAGTTCGGCAAGGGCCGCGAGGTCGCCTTCAGCCCGCGCGGCGCGCGCGAGGTGCGGCAGGCCGGCGCCGCCTTCTTGGAGATGAAGCGCCGCGTCGAGCGCGCCATTGAGCAGCGCACCACCATGCTCAACGGCGTGTCGCATGATCTGCGCACCATCATCACGCGCTTCAAGCTCTCGCTCGCCCTCATCGGCGAGACGGCGGAGACGGCCGAGATGAAAAAGGACGTCGACGAGATGGAGCGCATGGTGGAGGCCTATCTCGCCTTCGCGCGAGGCGATGGCGGCGAGGCGACGGCGGAGACCGATGTGACCGCCATTCTGGACGAGCTGAAGACCGATACGGAGCGGCGCGGCCTTCGGGCCGAGACGAGCTTTTTTGGCCGCAGGCAGGTCGCCGTGCGCCCGGCCGCCTTTCGCCGCTGCCTCGCCAATCTCGTCGGCAACGCCCAACGCTATGCGCAAAACATATCGCTCACCGCCGTCAATGACGGCCATATGCTGACCATCCACATTGACGACGATGGCCCGGGCATTCCGGTCGAGCGGCGAGAAGACGCCTTTCGGCCCTTCTACCGGCTGGACGAGTCGCGCAATCAGGACGAGAGCCATTCGGGTCTCGGCCTCGCCATAGCGCGCGACATCATGCGCTCGCATGGCGGCGAAGTGACGCTCGAGGGCTCGCCGCTCGGCGGCTTGCGCGCGACCGTCACCTTGCCGGTGTGACGGTCAGCCCTCCGCCGGACAGGGGATTTCCTTCGTCACGCCTTCCAGAAAGGCCTTCATGCCGCAATTGGCGCGCAGCGGGCTCGGCTTCTGATTGCCTTCCCAAGTCAGGAAGGTCACGATTCCGCGCGGATTGATGGCGATCACCTTGTATCGCTCGGGTCCGCGGGTCGCGTAGCATTTGCCTTCTTTTATGTCCTCGGCGGTCAGGGCCATGTTCTGATCTCCTTTCGCAATGTGCCTGACCTCGTCCCGCAAGAGCCGTGCCGAGCCTCAATGCGCATGATCGTGATCGTCGTGGTCATGATCGTGATCGTCCTCATGCGCCGCGCTCTTCTTGTGCACGACATGCTCGGTGAGGAAATCGCCGGCGGCGATCACCCCGTCGTCGTCCATCGCATGATCGAGGCCCTTGCGCGTCATCGACAAGACCTTGGCGCCCTGCCCTGCGAGAGCGGCCTTGGTCTCGCGCACGGCCGCGAGCGGCGAGATCGCGTCGGCGTCGCCATGGATCAGCAGCACGGGCGGCGCGCCATCCGGGCCGATGGACGGCGCCGCGCCATAGGGACCGCCAGCGAAAGCCACCACCGCCGCCGCCGGCCCCGGCCGCGCGACGCCAGCCAGCAGCGCGAGCGTCGCCCCCTGTGAGAAGCCGACCAGCGCCAGATGCGAGGCCGGCAGCCGGCGCTGGGCCAGCGCCGCCTCGAGAAAGCGCTCCAGCGCCGCCAGCCCTTTGGCCAGCCCCTCTGGATCAGCGGCGTCGAACCAGCGCTTCACGCCATCGGCGCCGGCGGGCGCCTCGGCGGAGAGAAACTCGGCCTTGGGCATGGTCGGCGCCCAATTGAGCGCGTGATCGACCATGGTTTGGCCGTCCGCGCCCTCCCCATGCAGCATCACGACGAGAAAAGCGGGCTTGCCGCAGGAGAGGGCGGCCAGCGCCGGCCCTTCCACAATGTCGGTCATGGGGTGCGTCCTCCTCGCGCCGGCGCCCACGCCGGTCATAAAGCGAGGTTCAATAAGCGTGCCGCCGCAAGTCTCGCCATATGGCGCCCAAACTGCTTCTTCATGGCCGCGCCGGAGACGGACCGACGCACCGTGAGAACAGACGCAGCAAAGCAACAGGAGGACCGCGTGGCGGACTACAAAGTGACGGTCGAGGAGCAGGCGGACGGGAAATGGGCCTGCTTCCTGCACGTTCCGGGCGAGGAGCCGTATAATCTCGGCAAATCCTTCAAGAACGAGGACCGCGCCGAGGCGTGGCTCACCGTCGGCGAAGCGACGACCGCGATCGACATGGCGGTGGCCAAGCTCACCAAGAAGTGAGCCTGCGGGAAGGGCCGCGATGTGCGCCTGTCGGCTATCCGACAGGCGATCCCGGCCCTTCGTCCATTTTGTCCCGCGCCGCCGAAGCCGCGCGCAGCAAGGAGCGAAAAAAATGGCCGTTGATTTGAAGGGCGATTGGACCGACGCCGACATTGCGAAGCTGATCGGCTCGGTCGTCGACGACCGCGACTGGCGCCTCGAGGTCAGCACGGACGGAATCGCCTCGCTCGCCGACAAGACGGCGCATCCGACCGACGACGCCTATGACAACACGCTCCACTGCTTCCTGGAAACCTGGATGCAGGGAACGGATTTCGTCGGCCCCTCGGCCGCCGGCGACAAGGAACTCGTCGGCAAGATCGCCAAGGCGCTGCGCGAGAACTATCCAACGCTCAAGGGCCTCAAATTCGTCTACGTCTCCTTGTGACGCTCGCGAATTGTGGCGGAAGGGCCACAGCCTGAGAATGTTTCCGTCCTGTTAGCGATCGTGACCAGACTGTCACGGAATCGTTAACAGGCGGCCATAGACCTCCGGCCAAGCTAAAGCCGGGGGATAAAATGCCTTTTCGTAACTTGTTGCTCGCGTCCATCTCGACGCTGGCGCTGCACGGCGCTGCAATGGCGCAGACCTACCGCACGCCCAATGTCGTCGCCAACGACGGCGCCGCCTCCGTCGGCCTGGGTGGCGTGACCTTCACCAATCAAGGTCTCGTCGGAACGGGGCGTCTTCCGGCGGGAACGATCGACTTCCTCGGCGACACGCTCGGCTCCTTCTCGAGCCTCGCCATCGACCCTTATTCCTGGCGGCGCAGCGGCTCGACTTTCGTCGCGACCATGCTCGCTTTGCCCGACCGCGGCCTCAACGATCCCGCCAATGGAGTCTTCTCCGATTATGCGGGACGGCTGCTGCGCTTCAACATCGCCTTCTCGCCCTATTCGGGCGCGAATCTCCCCGCCTCCACCAGCTCGCAGAACCAGGTGCAGATATCGCCCGACGGCGGCGTCCTGCTGCGCGACAATCAGGGCAAGACCTTCACCGGCGCCGATTCTGGGTCGGGCGCCGTCACTCTCTTCGGCCGCCTCGCGCCGAGCCCTGCCGCCGGCATAGGCGCCGGCAAGATATCGCTCGACGCGGAGGGCCTCGCCTTCAAGACCGACCGCAGCTTCTACGTCAGCGACGAATATGGCCCGTCGATCTTCTATTTCGACGCCAATGGCAATCTCGTCGGCTCGGTCGGCGTTCCCTCTTCGCTGCTGCCGCGAACCAATGGCGCGATCGACTTCAACTCGACCGTCGCGCCGACGACGGGACGCCGCAACAATCAAGGCCTCGAGGCGGTCTCGGTGAGCCCGGACGGCAACCGGCTTTTCGCGATCCTGCAGAGCGCGACGATGCAGGACCAGGCCTCTGGACAGCAAACGCGCAACAATACGCGCATCCTGGTCTATGATATTTCGCTCAATCCGACGCCGGCGGCGCCGATCGAGACCTATGTGCTGCAGCTGCCGACCTACAGGCAGAACGGCGATGGCGGCAGCGCCAATCGCACCGCGGCGCAGAGCGAGATGGTGGCGCTCAACGACAAGCAGTTCCTCGTGCTGGCGCGCGACGGAACCGGCCAGGGTTCGGCGGGCGGCAATCCGATCATGGTCAAATCCATCTATCTCGTCGACATCGGACAGGCGACCAATGTCGCCGGCACGGCCGCCGATACGACGGCGGGCGGCCAGGTCGCGCCCAATGGCGTGCTGAATCCGGCGATCACGCCGGCGCAGTCTGTCGAGCTCGTGAACATGCTCAACCCGACGCAGCTCGCCCGCTTCGGCCTCAATCTGAACAATGGCGCGCCCGGCCAGTCGGCGCAATCGCAGCTCACCCTGTCGGAGAAATGGGAGGGCATGGCGCTCGTCCCGACGCTCGTCGAGGGCCGGCCGAACGACTTCTATCTCTTCGTCTCCAATGACAATGATTTCACCACGACCAATGGCGTGATGCAGGGCCAGAGCTACAACTCCGGCCAGAACAACGACAATATGGTCCTCGTCTATCAGCTCACTTTGCCGACCGCCGTCGATCCGCTGTTCCTCAAATCCATGCGCGATACGACGCCCCAGGTGCTCGGACGCATCGACGCCGGCGCTCTCGGCCTCGCCTCCAGCGCCGCCGCGCCGGTCATCGCGCAGCTGCAATCGATTCGACGCGCGCAGAGCGGCGTCTTCGCGGCGCAGGGCCTCTCGACCTGGCTCGGCGGCAATGTCGATTTCGGCCCCACTTCGTCGCGGCCCGGGCTCGACGGCGACCGCACGCTCTATGGCGGCTCCTTCGGCGTCGATTATGGCTGGAAGGAGATTCGCGTGGGCGTCGCGGCGACGGTGCGCGCAGGCCAATATGGCGGCGGCGCGCTGGGCTATTTCGACATTTCGCCGACCGTCTCGCCGAGCCTCTACGCCGGCTATTTCGGCGATCTCTTCTATCTGCACGGAACGGCGACCTTCTCGCCGGACGTCGGCTTCTCGGACATTCGCCGCCTCGGCGCCTATGGGCTCACCGGCGTCGGCCGCACCAGCGTCGATTCTTACGCGTTCGGCGGCGAGATCGGCGCCAAGCTCAAGCTAGACGCCTTCCAATTCACGCCCTTCTTCGGCGTGACGCAGACCCATGCGACCATTCGCGGCTATACGGAGAGCGGCGCCGCCGGCGGCAATGTCGTTTATCCAGAGCACTCGACCTATGCGACGACGCTGCGCTTCGGCGGCGAGCTCTCGGCCTCTTTTCTCGGCGTCAATCCTTGGGTGCGGGTCGCCTATAATGAGATGCTCGACCGCGATCCCAGACGCGTGAACGTCAGCCTCGCCGGCGTGCTCAGCCAAATGGCGACGCAAACGATCCTCATTCCGACCTATGATCGCAACTCCGTCACGGTCGGCGTCGGCGCGCAAGGCGATCTCGCGCCGAATATCGGCTGGCGCATCGGCTATGACGCCGATGTCGCGACTCGCAATGGGGCCGTCGCCCATTCGGTGACGACGGCCGTGCGCATCGGCTTTTGATGAAAGCGGGACGACGCCGCCGTCAGGCGGTGGCGTCGTCCTGATGCCGGCGATGGCCTTCGCCCTGGTGATGGCCCTCGGCGTGAGGATGGTCTTCGGCGTGGTGGTGACGCCGACGCGCCTCCTCATAGTCTTCCTCGAACTCATCGTCGCGGTCGCGCGCATGATGGCGATGACGACGGCGGCCGGTCACTCCACGGAACACCGCCCGAGCCAAACCGCGCAGCGGCGAGGTCAAGCGGCTCACATCCTCGATCCGCTCGATCACCGCCTCGCTGCGCGAGAGCTCGCGGTCGAGCGCGGCCTTGGTGCGACAGAGCTCGACGTCGCGATCGTCGAACCAGGTCCCGAGCACGCGCCACCAGGCGATGGCGAGGCCCTGCAGCTTCAACGCGCCGAGCGCGCCTTCGCTGTCTATGTCGGCGGCCTCCAGCATGAAGCGCATGGAATTGACCGTCTCGCGGTTGAGCGCGGCCGCCGCCAGCGGATCGGTCGAGGCCCATTGCGACACCGATTCCAGCGCATTGCGATAGGGCTCCAGCGCCTCGAGACGGCGCAGCAGCACCTCATAGAGCCGCTCCTTGGCGGGCTCCGAGGCGTAGCGGCCGGAAAAATCCTCCAGCACTTGCCGGTCGATCTTGCGCGAGAAAGCCGCGAGCACGGCGCCTTTGGAGGGAAAGCTGTCGCGGAAATCCGCGAGCGAGACATCGGCGTCCTGGGCAATGTCGGAGATGGCGATATCCTCGAAGGCGCGGCGCGCCGCCAGCCGCATCAAGGATTCGACGATACGGTCGCGGACCGAGCCGCTTCCATTGCCCGTTTCGTTGGTCTTGCCGCTCGTCGCCATCGCCGCCTCCTCACATCGCTCGAAGCCAGCCGCTTCCAAGTTAATTTAGGGTGATTTCGCCAAATCGGAAGCGCCTCGCGCCGCTCAGCCGGACAATTCCCCGGCCCGCCGCTTCGCCGCGGCGACCGCGCGCTCCAGCAGCGGCGCGAGGCCGTCGCCCGCCATCAGAACCTCGAGCGCAGCGGCGGTGGTGCCGGCGGGCGAAGTGACGTTCTGACGAAGCGTCGCCGGCATCGTATCGGCGCTCTGCCGCAATAATTCGCCGGCGCCAGAAACGGTTGCGCGGGCGAGCCGCGCCGCCGTCACCTCCGGCAGGCCGGCTTCGATCCCCGCTCGGGTGAGGCATTCGACGAAATAGAAGACATAGGCCGGACCGGAGCCGGACACGGAAGTCACGGCGTCGACCAGCGGCTCGCTCTCCACCCAAACCACCTCGCCGACGGCGGCGAGCAGAGCCTCGGCCAGCGCGTGATTCTCCGCATCGACGGCGGGCGCGGCGAAGGCGCCGGTGATTCCGCGGCCGATGGCGGCCGGCGTGTTGGGCATTGCGCGCACGAAAAGCCGCGCCTGCGGCAGCCGCGCGGAAAGATCGGCGACGCGCTTGCCGGCGAGAATGGAGACGATGAGCGTGTCTGCGCCGGCTTCTCCCACGATCGTCGGCGCAACCTGATCCAGCGCCTGCGGCTTGATGGCCAGCAGAAGCGCGCGCGGGGCCTCGCGATGTTCGGGATTGAGGCGAAAGCCGCGTTCCTGCGCGAGCGAGACGAGCGCCGGCGATGGCTGCGGCTCGACAATGGTCACACCCGCGCCAGAAAGCCCGCGAGCCGCCCAGCCCTGCAGCAGGGCGAAACCCATTTTTCCGGCCCCGACCAGGGTGATGGAGCGGGGCAGCTCGGCCGCTTCGGCCATTTGGATCACGCTTCTCCCTTGGTCTCGAAGGTCGCGGTCTCGAGCGCCTCCTTGGCGCCCTTGCCGGCCCAGAGCACGAACTGGAACGCCTGATAATAGCGCTCGCAAGTCTCCAGCGCATGGTCCAGCAGAGCGGCGCATTGCGGACCGGAGGGCTGAGCGCCGCCGGTCAGCAGCAGGCCCTGGCGGTGCATGACCACCCCCTCGGTCGGCCAAAGGTCGAAATGGCCGACCCAAAGCTGCTCGTTGATGGTGCGGATCAGCGCCTGCGCCTCGGTGCGGCGGCGCTCCGGCACCCGCAGATCGAAGGCGCAGCTCACATGGAGCGTCTCGAGCTCCGCCAGCCAGGTGAAGGCGACATGATAGTCGGTCCAGCCGCCGGCGACAGAGATGGAAATCTCGTCCTCGGCGTCACGATCGAAGCTCCAGTCGTTGGTGGCCGCCAATTGCTCGACAATGTCGACGGGATGCAGGGGACGGTCGAAGTCTTTGTCAGGTGCGATCAGCATGAGCGAAACCTAATGTGAGGGTCGGCCAGACGAGGGCGACGGACGCTTCTCTCTTCAGAGACGCATACGCTGACTGCGAGCCTCGCGTTCCCATTGCTCGGAAACCGCCGACGATAACGAATCGTCCTGCTCGTTCACTATACTCGAAACGATTGAAATGCCGCCGACTCAACTCTTCGTGGGCGCGAACCTCAAGTGCGTTCGTCGATTTGTCGCACAGTGGTGGATTCGTTCCGGCCGGTCTACAGGCGGCGGGCCGACGTCCACAAGCTGAAGCATTCACGGAACGAAAAACCATGGGACAAGTCTCCGCCGCTCGGCTTGCGCGAAGCTGCGCGATGGCCTTGGAGCTGTTCCGCTTTCGTCTTTCGAGCGCGTCACCCCTCTGATCCGATCGGATGACGCGCTCTATTCTCTATTGGGGCGTGAGTTCTGATCGATCGAAACGCGCGATCAGGGCGTCATGACCACCGGCGTGCCGACGCCGACGCGCTCATAGAGGTCCACGACATCCTCGTTCAGCATGCGAATGCAGCCATAGGAGGCGGCCGTGCCGACCGAGGCGCGCATCTTATTGGTGGTGCCGTGGATTGCCACCTGGTTGCGGTCGAGCGTCAGGGCGCGGACGCCCATCGGATTATGCGGCGAGCCGCCATGGATGAAATTGGGTAGCTCGGGATGGTCGTGCTTGACCACCGCCGGCGGAACCCAATCAGGATTCACATATTTCCCGTCGATATGGGCGTAGCCGGACCATTCCTTGCCGGCCTTGGGCACGGCGACCGGATAGCGAATGGCGGTGCCATCCCCATTGACCAGGAACAGGCTGCGCTGGCGGGCGCTGATGACCACAGTGCCCGCCTGGACCGGGGCGCTGTAGGAGACGACATTATGCGCCGCGCTCGCCGCCCCCGGCAGAGCGAGGCCGCCGGCGAACGCCGCCGCAGCCGTGAAACGCGAAATACGCTGACGAAACGAAATGCACATGACTCACCTTCTCCGAATGGCCGGCGTCGCATTCGAACATGTCGCGCATTCTAGCTCGGGCCATATTCCGCGCCAGCCATCCCATAGTTGCGGTTACGGTTTAACACTAAGATTTCCTTACCTGTCTCGCTAAAGCGCGACAAATGCCGAGAAATCCCCGCCTTATTTCGGCCGCCTCGTTTCCGGCGCGCAGGGCGGCGGTTGCGCGGAGCGCGCGTTCGGGGCATGACGGAGCATGGAGAAAGAACAGCGAGCGCCGGCGATCTTCGATCGCGCTCTGCTGCGTCGCCGGCTGGCGCGGGCCGCGGCGCGCGGCGCGCCAGATTTTCTATTGGCGCGCGCCGCCGATGATCTCGCCGACCGGCTGGCGGGCATTAAGCGCCCCTTCCCCCGCTCGCTCGATCTCTGCACCCCAGCGACGCATTTCGCGCAGACCATCGTCGCCGGCGGGCGCCCCGCGCCGCTGCGGGCCGGGCGTTTCTACGAGGCGGGCGTCGATCTCGTCGCCGAGGAGGAGGCGCTGCCCTTCGCGGCCGAGGTTTTCGACCTGATCGTCTCCGGCTTTGCGCTGCAATGGGTGGACGATCTGCCCGGCGCGCTCGCCCAGGCGCGACGCATGCTGGCGCCGGATGGGCTGTTTCTGGCCTGCTTTCCGGGAGGCGCGAGCCTCATAGAGCTGCGCGCCGCGCTGGCCCAGGCGGAGGACGAGATTTCCGGCGGCGCCAGTCCGCGCGTCTCGCCTTTCGTCGATCTGCGCGATCTCGGCGGGCTGCTGCAGCGGGCGGGCTTCGCCCTGCCGGTCACGGATGTCGATTCCTTCACGCTGCGCTATGATTCCATGTTCGCGCTCTGCGCCGAGCTGCGCGCCATGGGCGCGGCCAATGTGCTGACGCAGCGCTCCCACAAGCCACTGCGGCGCGCCATTCTGCTGCGGGCGGCGGAAATCTACGCGATGCGCTTTTCCGACGCCGACGGCCGCGTGCGCGCGACGATGGAGCTGGTTTGGCTCTCCGGCTGGGCGCCGCATGAGAGTCAGCAGAAGCCGCTGCAGCCGGGCTCGGCGCAAATGCGCCTCGCCGATGCGCTGAAGGCGAAGGACAGTTCGGACTAGCCCGAAGGCTCGCAGTCCCAGGGGGCGCTCGAAACCCGAGCTCGCCGAGCGCTAACGCACTCGAACCTCGACCTCGCGGCGGCGGACCGCCTGCTTCTCCCAATGCCGTTCCTCGACGAAGACGAGACGCGCTCTGCCCGTAACGACGGCCTCGATACGGAAAATGCGCAGGCTGGGGGCGCCGGCGCGCGGCGGCTCCGACTCGTCGCCCGAAGGGGCGAAACCGCCGTCCACGACCCGCACGATGGCTGGATTTTCGCTCGCCTCGCGATCGAAGCGCCAGACATAGCCGGTGGAGGGATTCTCGACGAATTCGATCGTCCGCGTCTCGCCCTTGGTCAGCGACAGACGCCCCTCCCCGGCCTGAACCGCAGATAATTCGAGCAAAATCATCGCGATCGCGACAAGAATCGACTTTGTCATCGTAAAGCCTCGACTGCAATTGCAGCACATCCGATCAGCTCGGCGATCTTCGCCGCAGCCGCGGCGGCGCCATCCTCGCAGCCTATGCGATCGGCGGCCTCGCGGGCCTTCTGCGCATGACGCGCGTCGGCGAGCAGCGCGCCCAGCTCCTTCGTCAGGCGGTCGGCGGCGCAGCGCTCATAGGGCAGCCGCCGCCCGACGCCGAGACGCGCCACTCGAGCGGCATTGTCGTGCTGATCGCCGAAGACGGGGACGACGAGTTGCGGCCGCCCGGCGCGCAGCGCCTGCCCACAGGTTCCCGCGCCGCCGTGATGCACGATCGCCGCAGCCCGCGGGAAGAGCAGCGAATGGCGGATATGGCCGGCGACGAAGAGCTGCGGCGGCAATCCCTCGGCCAGCGCCTCGCGCTCCTCATCGGCAACCAGCAGCACGGCGCGGCGCCCGAGCTGCATCGCCGCGCGGCCGGCGGCGCGGTAGAAATCCGAGCGGGCGCGGACGACGAAGCTGCCCAGCGTCACGACGATCGGCGGCTCGCCCGCGGCGAGAAACTCCGCCAGCCCCGCCGGCAAATCCTCCGCCGCATCGGTGAAGCGATCGTGGAAAGTGTGGCCGGCGACAAGGAGATCGGCCGGATGATCGGGCTGCGGCGGCGCCAGCAGCGGGCTGAGCAGGCCGAGCGTCCCCAACGCATAGGGGCTTCCGGTCAAGAGCGCGCGCCCCCGCCGACGCGGCAGGCCGAGCTCACGCCGCAGCCGCGCGATCGGCCGCCCCTGAAAGGCCAGAAAATGCGTCAGCACGAAGCCGAGCGCCTTATTATAGGCGAGCCCGAGCCCCGAGCGCGGCCGCGCCAGAAAGCGCGAGCGCGGGCCGAGCGGCGGATCATAAGCGGAGAGCAGAAAGAGCGGCGACACCACGCCGTCGAACAGCGGAACGCCGAGCCGCTCCGCCGCGAGCTTGGCCGAGAAGCAGATGCTATGCGCGACGATCGCCGCCGCGCCCTCGCTGGCGGCGGCGACATCCTCATAGCTCTCGCGCAGATAGGGAAAGATAAGCTCGCGGAACATGAAGCCGTCCTCGCGCGCGACACGATCGGCGAGCCTGCCGATATCCATGCCGAGCCGAGCGGCCAGCTCGTCTATATCCGGCCGCATGACGGCGAAGCCGAGCCCCTCGCTCTCGATCCACTCCCGATAAAAGGCGCTGGCGACGAGCACCGGGCGAAAGCCGAGGCGCTTCAGCGCATGCGCGAGCGCCACATAAGGATTGAGGTCGCCGAGCGAGCCGAAGGTCGCTATGACGATTTTCCGCCCGTCTCCCATATCCGCTTCGTTCCCCTCTCCGCCCCATGGAGTCGGCCGGCACGCATGTTATACTGATTTCTTCCCGAGAAAGAGGACCCAGATGACCGCCGCTTCCGCTTCCGATCCCAGGCCATCGCTCGCCGGCGCCACGCGCGCCGAGCTGGCAGATGCGCTGCGCGCCATAGAGATACCGGAGCGCGAGATCAGAATGCGGGTCTCGCAGCTCTGGCATTGGATCTATTTCCGCGGCGCGCGCGAGTTTTCCGAGATGCTCAACATCTCGAAAGTCGTGCGCGCAAAGCTTGCCGAGCGCTTCACGCTCGCGCTGCCTCAAATCGCGGCGGAGCAGGTCTCCACCGACGGCACGCGCAAATGGCTGCTGCGGCTCGATCCTGTCGACGCCAACGACAAAGGCGCGGAGATCGAATGCGTCTATATTCCCGAGAGCGACCGCGGCACCTTATGCGTCTCCAGCCAAGTGGGCTGCACGCTCAATTGCAGCTTCTGCCACACCGGCACGCAAAAGCTGGTGCGCAATCTCTCGACGCGCGAGATCGTCGCGCAGCTTCTCGTCGCGCGCTCGCGGCTCGGCGATTTTCCCGGCCTCGAGCCGCCCACCGACGGGCTCGTGCCCTCGGGGCCGGATGCGCGCGCGGTCTCCAATATCGTCTTCATGGGCATGGGCGAGCCGCTATATAATCTCGAGCAGGTCGAGGATGCGATCGAGATCATGTCCGACGGCGACGGACTGTCGCTATCGAAGCGGCGCATTACCGTCTCCACCTCCGGCGTCGTGCCGCAGATCGAGAAGCTCGGCGCCGAATGCGGGCCTATGCTGGCGATCTCGCTGCACGCCGTGCGCGATCCGCTGCGCAATGAGCTGGTGCCGCTCAACAAGAAATATCCGATCCGCGAATTGCTCGACGCCTGCCGCGACTATCCCGGCGCCTCCAATGCCCGGCGCATCACCTTCGAATATGTGATGCTGAAGGGCGTCAACGACAGCCCGGCGGAGGCGCGCGAATTGGTGCGGCTGCTGAAGGGCATTCCGGCCAAGATCAATCTGATCCCCTTCAACCCCTGGCCGGGCGCGCCTTATGAATGCTCCGATTGGGAGACGATCGAGCGCTTCTCCGACATCGTGTTCAACGCCGGCTATGCGAGCCCGGTGCGCACGCCTCGCGGCCGCGACATACTCGCGGCCTGCGGTCAGCTGAAGAGCGAGACCGAGAAGCTGCGCGCAAGGGCGCGGCTCGCGGTGGAGTGAGCCGAGCCGGAGCCGTCAGCCGAGCAGCCGGCGCAGCGCCTCCGCGCTGTTGACGGGGCCATTGGCCGGCGCGCCCTTATTGGCGAGCTTGTCGAGCGTGATGAGGATCTTCGTCAGCTTGTCCTGCATCAGATTGACGTCATTCGCCAATTCGTTGAAGCGATTCTCCAATAGGATGAGATGCCGGCCGAGCGCCCGCGTGTTGGGCGAGCCGTCCGGGCTGGTCTGAACGCCCTGCGTCTGCATGTCGTATTGCTGGAAGACTCGCATGGAAATTCTCCGATTGGTCGCGAGCGGGCCGCGCCGCCGATTGAGAATGGTCAATTCTCTATCGGGCAGAGGATGGCGCGAGCCGGCCTTGCGACAAGGCCGCTCGGAGAATTTCAGCGCCCGCCGCGCACGGCGCGAAAGGCGATGGCGGCGAGAGCGGCGGAGATCAGCACATTCCAATTGCTGAGCGTGAGCGCGAAGATGCGCAGCGCCGGACGATCGCAGCTCACCACTTTCATCTTGTCGAGCGAAGAGCGGAAATCGTCGAAGGAGCCGGCCTTGCTCAGCGCGCCCGTGCATTCGGAGGGGCCGGGAAAGAGCTTCAGCTCGACGCCGGAATGATAGAGCGCCAGCGCCGTTCCCGCCGCGAACAAAAGCCCGAGCAGCGCCAGAGCGACGCGCGCGGCGCCCTCCCCGCCCCGCTGCAGCGCTATGGCCGCAAAGGCGGCGAGCGGAATGCCGGCGTAATAGGGAATGCGCTGCTTCAGGCACAGCTCGCAGGGGGCGAAGCCCATCGCCTCGATGATCCAGGCGCCACCGATGGTGGCGACGGCGACGCCGAGAACGGCCAGCGCCGCGCGTTGTCGCGTGGAGAGCAGCGCCGCTATCACAGGAATTTCGCCGCGACGACGAAGCCGACGACGACGATCGCCGCCATGCCGCCGATGAACAGGCCGAAATGCGCCTCCAGCTTGTCGCGCAGAAAATCGCCGAAATGATTGATGGCGGCGGCGAGGATGAAGAAGCGCAGGCCGCGCGTCACCAGCGAGAGCGCGAGAAACAGGCCGAAATTATAATCCATCAGCCCAGAGACGATGGTGACGAGCTTATAGGGAATGGGCGTCAGCCCCTTCACCAGAATGAAGAGCGCGCCCCATTGCGCGTAGAATGCGCGCAGCGCCTCCATTTTGGCGGCGTAGCCATAGAGATCGATGAGCCAGAGGCCGATCGTGTCGTAGAACAGCGCGCCTATGGCGTAGCCGAGCGCGCCGCCGGCCACGGAGGCCACGGTGCAGATGCCGGCATAGAGCCAGGAGCGCTTGGGCTCGGCCAGCGACATGGGCAGGAGAATCACATCCGGCGGAACCGGGAAGAAGGAGCTTTCCGCAAAAGCTATGGCGCCGAGCGCGAAAGGCGCATGCCGGCTGCCGGCGAGCGACATGGTCCAGTCGTAGAGCTTTTTGATCATTTTCCAACCGGTTCTAAGGGCGAAGCGCCCCTCGCTTACCATCTCGCGGCGCCGGAGGCGAGGCTGGCCGCGCATCGGCCGTGCGAAACGCGCAAGCTCGCCTTGACGGAGGCTTCGGCCCGGCTAATATCCGCGCCGCGACGCCGGCCCCGCCGGCCCGCGCCCCTGTGGCGGAATTGGTAGACGCGCTCGACTCAAAATCGAGTTCCGCAAGGAGTGCTGGTTCGACTCCGGCCAGGGGCACCAATAGCCTAATAATTCAAGTAGATAGAACCGCGCCCGCATCTCAATAATGCGGCGGCGGTCGCTCCGGCGCGTCGCGGTGGCCGAGCGTCTGGAACTCCTCGCGCAGGCGGGCGATCTGCCGCTCCAACGTGTCGATCCGTCGCCATTGCGAGGCGATGACGTCGTTCAGCTCGGCGACGGTCTTGTCCTGATGCGCGAGCGCCGTCTCCAAGGCGACGAGACGAGAGGACAAATCCGAAAGCTCACCGCTCATGAGGGCTCCATTGCGCCGCGCGTCCCATCGGCCGGCGCGCGCATCCAAGCTTCGATCGCGCGGAAAGACAAGAGCTCCGTTCCGCCGCGGCCCTCGTCACCTCAATCCGCCGCCAACGCCTTCAGCGTCTGCAGCGCCACGGAGGTCGCGGAGGAGCGGCTGTCGACGCCGAGCTTCACGAAAATGCGCTCCAAATGCTTATGCACCGTGCGAGGCGAGATGCAGAGAATCTCGGCTATGTCGTGATTCGACTTGCCGCGCGCGAGCCAGCTCAGCACCTCCGCCTCGCGCAGCGTCAGCGCGAATTTCTGGGCCAGAAGCGCCTCGTCGCTGACGCTCTGCGGCTCGGTCAGGCGAAACAGCAGCTCGTCGCCGCCGATCTCGCAGAGAAAGGAGATGGCGACCGGCCCCGCCGCCGCGGACGCATCATGGTCGCGGCGTTCGGCCGCTTCGCGCAACAACGCCGCAAAAGCCTCCGGCGGCTGCGAGCGCAAAATCTCGAAGGGGCCGAGACGCGCCGCGAGAAGATCGGCCGCCTGCGGCGTGCACCAGAGCAGGCGTCCGTCGCGATCCGTGGCCAGGAGATGGCGCCCCGTCGCGTCCAGCGCCACGCGTGCGCCGAAGGCGGCCTTGGCGTTGGAGACGTGAATGCGAATGCGGGCGACGAGCTCCTCTATGATGACCGGCTTCACCACATAATCGACGCCGCCCGCCTCGAGCCCCATGAGCACATGGCTCGTGTCCTTGAGTCCGGTGAGGAAGATCACCGGCAGATGCGCGAAGCGCGGATTCTGCTTTATGCGCCGGCAGGTCGCAAAACCGTCGAGGCCGGACATCACCGCGTCGAGCACGACGACATTCGGCGCCACGCGCTCGAGCAGGGCCAGCGCCGCCTCGCCATTGGTGGCGGCGAGCGCGGTGAAATCGGCGCGCTCCAGCGCCTCGACGAGCAGGCTCAGCTCGTCGCGATTATCGTCGACGACAAGCGCCGTGTCGCGCTGGCGCAGATCAGCCGACATGCTCGACCTCCTGCGTCAATGCGGCCTCGAGCGTCTGCGCCAGCTCCTCGAACTCGAAATTCTGCGCCATGGCGCGCAATTGGGCGATCGCGGCAGCGCGCTCCGGCGCCGCGGCCTCTATCTCGCGCAGCGCCGCCTCTATGCCGCGGCTATGGCCGACGCGGCAGAGATGCAGCAGCTTCTCGACGCTCTCGCGCGGCAAAGCGAGCGCTGCCGGCGCGAAAGGCTCCGCTCCGGGCGTGGCGCGCGCCGCGACATAGAACCAATCGAGCCCAAGCAGATTGCCGATGCGATCCAGCATTTCGGAAAATTCGATCGGCTTCACCAGAAAATCATCATGCGGCGAATCGGGGCCGCGCCGTTCCATCAGCTCATGGGCGTTGGCGGAGACCATCATGATCGGCGTCTCCGGCCCGAGCGCGTCGCGCAGACGTCGCGCCGCCTCCCAGCCGTCCATGCCCGGCATTGCGATATCGAGCATGACGAGATCGGGATTGCGCTCGATGGCGAGCGCCACGCAATCAGCGCCATTGGAAGCCGTCAGCACGTCGAAGCCGAGCCCGCCCAGCGATTGGCGCATCACATCGATATGCGTCGCCGTGTCGTCGGCGACGAGTATGGTTTTGCGCGCCCCGGCATAGCCGCGAATCTGTGGCGGCTGCTGCCCCTCCTCCGGCGACGTCGCGGCGGTGAGATAAAGACGCACGACAAAGCGGCTGCCGCGCCCGACCTCGCTCTCGACGCGCATCTCGCCGCCGATGATCTGCGTCAGCAGCTTGGTGATGGTGAGGCCGAGGCCAGTGCCGGGAATGGCGGAAACCGCCGCCATGCGGCCGCGCTCGAAGGGCGCGAAAATGCGCTGCATATCCTCCGGCATGATGCCGATCCCCGTGTCCTCGACGATGAATTCCGCAATGTCGTTGCGATAGGAGACCTTCAGCCCGGCATGGCCGCGCTCGGTGAATTTCACGGCGTTGGAGACGAGATTGATGAGGATTTGCCGCAGGCGCTTCCTGTCGGTGCGCACATAGCGCGGCAGATCTGGGCTGCGCTCATAGCGGAAGGCGACGCCTTTGGCCGCCGCCTGCAGGCGAAACATGTCGACGAGCTGGTCCAGCGTCTCGTCGATGCGGAAGATGTCGCGCGCCACATCGAGCGAGCCGGTCTCGATCTTGGCGACGTCGAGCAATCCGTCGATGAGATTGGTGATGTGCTCCGTGCTGCGGCGGATGACGCGCACCGCGTCCTGCGGGCGATCGGTGGCGTCGCGCTCCAGCAATTGCGCATAGCCGTTGATGGCGTTGAGCGGCGTGCGTATCTCGTGATTGAGCCCCGCTATGAAACGCGTCTTGGCGATATTGGCCGCCTCCGCCGCCTCCTTGGCGCGTTGCAGCTCGGCGTCGGTGCGCTCGTGAGCGGTGATCTCCTCCTGCAGAATTTCCGTCTGGCGGCGCGTCTCCTCTTCCGCCACGCGGCGGCTCTCCTGCGCGAGCACCAATGTCCAGGCGGCGACGCCCATGACGAGCAAGAGGCCGACGAAGACGATCTCCAGCGTCGTGCGAATGATCGGCCGCGCCGACGGGCCGACGACGGCGGCGTATTGGAAATAGATCGCGCCGAGGATCGCCGCGCTCGTCACTGCGAGCAGACCGAGCACGACGAGAAAACGGCCGGCGCGCGTCGAGAAGAAGGGCAGCGAGAATCTCGGCAAAAGAGCGGAGAAAAGCGCGCGCGCCTGCGCGGCGAGCCGCGCCTGCGGCTTGCAGGCGTCCTTGCAGCGCATGTCCAGCGAGCAGCACAGCGAGCAGATCGCCGCGCCATAGGCCGGGCAGGACGCCATGTCATGCGGCTCGAACTCGTTCTCGCAGATCATGCAGCGCATGGGCTCGCGGAAGACGGTCTGCGGGCGCGCGATATAATAGCGCCCGCCGGTGGCGTAGGCGATGAGCGGCGCGAGCGAGAAAGCGACGACGAAGCCGATGAGCGCCGACAGCGGCTGCAGAGTGTCGCCGAGCAGACCATAGAGCGCCGCCGTCGAGACGATGAGCGAGCCGAGCATGGCGCCGCAGCCGACAGGATTGACGTCATAGAGATAGGCGCGGCGAAACTCGATCTGCGGCGGGCTCAGCCCGAGCGGCTTGTCGACGACGAGATCGGCGGTCAGAGCGCCGATCCAGGCGACCGCGAAATTGGAATAGAAGGCCAGAATGCTGTCGATGACATGGCTGACGCCGAACTCCATCAACAATAGCGCCAGAGTGACGTTGAACACCAGCCAGACGACGCGGCCGGGATGGTTGTGCGTGATGCGCGAGAAGAAGTTGGACCAGGCGATGGAGCCGGCGTAGGCGTTGGTGACATTGATCTTCGTCTGGCAGACGACGACGAAGAGCCCGGTGAGCGCCAGCGCGAGGCCGGGCGAATGGACGAGGCTCGAGAAGGCAAGATAATAGATCTCGCTCGGCTGCGCCGCGCGCTCGGGCGAGACGCCGAGCGACAAGGCTTGATAGGCGAGAAACGAGCCGGCCGCGAGTTTGGCGACGCCGATCAAAACCCAGCCCGGCCCGGCCGCGAAGAGCGCGAAGCGCCAGCTGCGCGCGCCGATGCGCGCAGTCGTCGGCAGAAAGCGCAGATAATCCACCTGCTCGCCGATCTGCGGCAGCAGCGACAGCAGGATCGAGGCGGAAAGGCCGAAGAGCCTCAGATCGAAGGAGCCGTCCAGCGCGCCGGCGGCGCCGGGAAAGGACATCCAGCCGGAGATCGCCGGCGCCCCGACCACGATCGAGTAGGCGAAAGGCGCGATTTGCAGCACCAGCCAGATCGGCTGCGTCCACAGCTGATAGCGGCTGATGAAGCGAATGCCGAGCGCGGCGATGGGCAATATTGCGAGCGAAGAAATTGCGTAAGCGAGGCCGAGCGGAACGCCGAGGCACATTTGCAGCGCATCGGCCATGATCGTCGCCTCAATGGCGAAGAGGATGAAAGTGAAGCAGGCGTAGATCAGCGAGGTGACGGTGGAGCCGATGTAGCCGAAGCCGGCGCCGCGCGTCAGCAGATCCATGTCGACGCCATATTTGGCCGCGTAATGGCCGATCGGCAGGCTGGCGAGAAAGATCAGCGCGCCGACGGCGAGGATCGCCGCCATTGCGTTGGTGAAGCCGAACATCAGCGTGACGCCGCCGCCCAGCGCCTCGCAGGCGAGAAAGGAAATCGCCCCGAGCGCTGTGTTGGCGACTCGCCAAGGCGTGAAGCGGCGCGCCGCTTCCGCCGTGTAGCGCAGCGAATAATCCTCGAGCGTCTGGTCCGCGACGAACTTGTTGTAGGTCCGACGGACCGGGAAAATTCGCTGCTGCTCGCGCATGCTCACTTTACGTTGGGGCGTCGCCCGCGTCAGACCGGCCGAGGCTCGCCCGCCGGTCGCCAGCCCTGCGCCTCGAGACAGTCTAGCATGGGCTTGCTCAGGATCGTCGTCGAAGGCGGCGGCGACACCAGCGTCGGCCGCTCGGACTCGCCGAGCTTCTTCACGCAGGCGTCTGTGGCTTTCTTCAGGCCGCCCATATCGCCGCCGATGTTCCACCACATGTCGACGGCGTAGCGCTGCTCGGCGATCGGCGCCGCCGCCTGCGCCTTATGGCTTTTCGACGAAGCGTTCGCCTGTCCGACCGCGACGACGAGCGCGAGCGCTCCCGCGGTCAATCCAAAAATATCCAATGCCGTGGTCTTGCGCATTCGCCTCACTCCCCCGGGCCGGCGAATCCCCTGCCGGCTCTCATGCCCTATTCGACGACTTGGCGCGAACGGAGCAATACGCATTTCAGCGTATTCCTACCTAGGGGTTGGCGCGACTAGTCCTTGACGTGACGAAACCGGCGCGAATCGCCGGGGGGACGACACGAGGGGGACAGATGAACCAATCCCACGAAGCACTTACGGCGCGAAGGACGGCGCGCCGTCGGTCCAAGCTCGCGGCCAAGGCCGCGCCGACGCTCGCCTTGGCGGTCTGTTGTCTGATGGGGGATCAGGCGGCGCAGGCCCGTGTGGTGGTTCCGTTCGGCGACGATCAATGGGTCAGCGTCGGCTTCGGCCTGCGTCCCTTCTTCAGCGATGTGACGCGCAACCACGCAGCGGGAACCAATCCCGACCGCGTCGACCTCGAGAGCTTCCGCATCTTCTCCTCGGCGTCCTTCAATCAATATCTGAAGGCGACCTTCAACACGGAAGTCTCCAGCAACAATACGATCCAGGTGCTCGACGGCTATGGCCAGTTCGAGCCGCTGGACGAGATCAACGTCTGGGGCGGCCGCATGCTGCCGCCGAGCGACCGCGCCAATCTCGACGGTCCCTATTATCTGCTCGGCTGGTCATATCCCGGCGTCGTCTCGCGCTATCCCGGCAAGGTCTCCGGCCGCATGGACGGCGGCACGGTCTGGGGCAAGCTGTTCGAGAAACGCCTCACCTATTCATTCGGCGTCTATGACGGCCACAATCAAATCATCGGCGCATCCAACCAATCCGGCAACCCGCTGTTCGCCGGCCGCCTCAATCTCAATCTGCTCGATCCCGATCCCGATCCCGCTTATTACACCAGCAGCACCTATTTCGGCGGCGCAGATGTGCTGGCGATCGGCGTCGCGGCGCAATATCAGCAGGACGGCGTCGGCAATCAGCTCCAGCGCGCCGACTTCACCGCCTGGAACGTCGACGTTCTCTTCGAGAAGAAGCTCGGCGAGTTCGGCGCGGCGACCTTCGAGGGCGCCTATTACCGCTACTACACACATGGCGTGAACGACGTCGCCACCAATTTCAACAACGCCCGCTCGACCGATCTCGTCGGCGGCATTCGCCCCGGCGAAGCCTATATGGTCGGCGCCGGCTATCTCATCCCTTACGTGATCGGATGGGGCCGCTTCCAGCCTTACTTCCGCTACCAATCCTTCCGCGACACGCTCGCCGCGACATGGGAGCGTCAATACGACATGGGCGTCTCCTATGTGATCGACGGACACAATCTGCGCATCACGGCCAATTACGCGATCAACCAATTCACCGCGCGCAAGGACATCGACAAGTTCATCCTCGGCGTTCAGATCCAGTTCTGAGCGCGGCGCGACCTATCCGACCTGGGAGAGAGACGAATGAAACGTAGAGTTCTGGTGAAGAGCCTCGGCATGCTCGCCGCAGGCGCGTTGCTCGCGTCGACCGCGCTCGTGCCGGCGCGCGCGGAGGATAAAGGGCCGATCAAGGTCGGCATTCTGCATTCTCTCTCCGGCACCATGGCCATCAGCGAGACCGTTCTGAAGGACACGGCGTTGATGGCGATCGAGGAGATCAACGCCAAGGGCGGCGTGCTCGGCCGCAAGCTCGAGCCCGTCGTCATCGATCCGGCCTCCAACTGGCCGCTCTTCGCCGAAAAGGCGCGCCAACTGCTCGCTACCGACAAGGTCGCCGTCGTCTTCGGCTGCTGGACCTCGGTGTCGCGCAAATCTGTGCTGCCAGTGTTCAAGGAGCTGAACGGCCTCTTGTTCTATCCGGTGCAATATGAGGGCGAGGAGCTCGAGAAGAACGTCTTCTACACGGGCGCGGCGCCGAACCAGCAGGCCATTCCCGCGGTCGAATATCTGATGAGCAAGGCCGGCGGCGGCGCCAAGCGCTTCGTGCTGCTCGGCACCGATTACGTCTATCCGCGCACGACCAATAAGATCCTGCGCGCCTTCCTCCATTCCAAGGGCGTCGCCGACGCCGACATAATGGAGGAATACACGCCCTTCGGTCACAGCGATTATCAGACGATCGTCGCCAACATCAAGAAATTCGCCTCTGGCGGCAAGACGGCGGTGGTCTCGACGATCAATGGCGACTCCAACGTGCCCTTCTACAAGGAGCTGGGCAACGCCGGGCTCAAGGCGACGGAAGTTCCGGTCGTCGCTTTCTCGGTCGGCGAGGAGGAGTTGCGCGGCGTCGACGCCAAGCCGCTCGTCGGCCATCTCGCCGCGTGGAATTATTTCATGTCGCTGAAGAACCCCGCCAATACGGAGTTCAAGAAGAAATGGGCCGCCTACGCCAAAGCGCATGGCGTCGCCAACGCCGACAAGCCGCTGACCAATGATCCGATGGAGGCCACCTACATCGGCGTCAATCTGTGGAAGCAGGCGGTCGAGAAGGCCAAGACCACCGACGTCGATAAGGTGATCGCCGCCGTCGGCGGTCAGAAGCTCGAGGCTCCATCGGGCTTCACCGCAGAGATGGATGCGAAGAACCACCATCTCCACAAGCCGGTGTTCATCGGCGAAGTGAAGGCGGACGGCCAGTTCAATGTCGTGTGGAAGACGCCCGGCCCGGTGCGCGCGCAGCCCTGGAGCCCCTTCATTCCCGGCAATGACAAGAAAAAGGACGAGCCGGACACGCATTGACGAATAAAAGCGGGCGGCCCGGCGATCGGGCCGCCCGATGCGGCTTGAAATGGAGCGTTGAAACTTGCGTATGCTCAGACTTATCGTCGGACTGCTGCTGGCGATATCCGTCGCGCCGGCCATGGCGCTCGACCGCGAGACCATCGCCCAGCTAACCGGCGGCGATCCCGACGAGCAGCACAGGGCGCTCGACGCCGCCGCCGCGCGCGGCGATCTCTCCGCCATCCCCTTTCTGCGCGATCTCCTCGCCGACCGCGTGAAGCTCTCCGGCGACAAGGCGTTCATCGTCGATGGCGACAAGGCCGTGGACGCGCTGGAGCGCACGCCCGCCGAGCTTCCCGCCGACGCCGAGGACGCCTCGACCAGCAATAGCCTGCGTCTCGCGATAGAGGAGACGATCGCGCTGATCGAGCTCGCCTCGCCCGATCACGGCGCCCGCCTAGATGCGGTGAAGCGGCTGCAGAGCGCCGATCTCGACGACGCCCGCGTCTCGCTGCTCGCCAAAGCAGAACAAAAGGAACGCGACGCCGGCGTGCGCGACGCGCTGCGCCAAATGCGCGCGCTCGGTGAATTGCAGAGCGCCGATCGCATGCAGCGCCTTGCCGCCGCGCAGGCGCTGCGCACCGCCATCTCCGGCCGCGTGCGCGAGGCGCTGAAGACGCGCCTCGCCACCGAGGAAGACGGCGAGGTGCGCGTCGCGCTGACGCGCTCGCTGCGCAATGTCGAGTCGAGCCTCGCCATCGGCGAGAATCTCGGCGTCGTCTTCTCCGGCCTCAGCCTCGGCAGCATATTGCTGCTCGCCGCGCTCGGTCTCGCCATCACTTACGGGCTGATGGGCGTCATCAATATGGCGCATGGCGAGATGATGATGATCGGCGCCTATGCGACCTATGTCGTGCAAAATTTCTTCCGCGCGCATCTGCCCGATTATTTCCAATGGTATCTCGCCGCCGCCGCGCCGGTCGCCTTCCTCGTCGCCGCTCTCGTCGGCGTCGCAATAGAACGCACAGTGATCCGCTTTCTCTATGGCCGCGCGCTGGAGACATTGCTCGCCACCTGGGGCGTCAGCCTCATATTGATGCAGGGAGTGCGCAGCCTGTTCGGCGCGCAGAATGTGCAGGTGGAAAACCCCGCCTGGATGTCCGGCCGCGTCTTCGTCACCGATAATCTCGAGCTGCCCTATAATCGCATCGTCATACTGATCTTCTCGGTCGGCGTGCTGCTGCTGGTCTCCTTCCTGCTGGCGCGAACGCGCCTCGGCCTCTTCGTGCGCGCGGTCACGCAGAATCGCGGAATGGCGCGCTGCGTCGGCGTCGATTCCGCCCGCATCGACACAATGGCCTTCGCGCTCGGCTCCGGCCTCGCCGGCCTCGCGGGCGTCGCGCTATCGCAGGTCGGCAATGTGGGGCCGGATCTCGGCCAACATTATATCGTCGACAGCTTCATGGCGGTGGTGCTCGGCGGCGTCGGCCAGCTCGCGGGCGCCGTCTACGCCGCGCTCGGATTGGGCGTCGCCGGCAAGATTCTCGAGAATATGGCCGGCGCCGTGCTCGCGGAGATCGCTCTGCTGATCTTCATCGTCGTCTTCATACAAAAGCGTCCGCAGGGCCTGTTCGCGCTCGGCGGCCGGCAGGCCGATTGAGTTAAAGACATGCTCTACATCCCGCCTGCCCCATCGCTCTCCACGCGGCTCTTCGGCCTCGGCGGCTGGCTCGGCTTCGCAGCCGCCGCGCTCGCGATCTTCATCGCCGCGCCGCTCGCCAATCTCGTCGCGCCGGAGGGCTCCCTCCTCCATCTCTCCGACGCCTCGGTCGCGCTCATCGGCAAGCTTTTCTGCTACGCCATGCTGGCGCTCGCCATGGATCTCGTCTGGGGATATGCCGGAATCCTCAGCCTCGGCCATGGCATTTTCTTCGCGCTCGGCGGCTACGCCTTCGGCATGTATCTGATGCGCCAGATCGGTCAGGACGGCAGCTATCATTCCGATCTGCCGGATTTCATGGTCTTCCTCGATTGGAAGGCCTATCCCTGGTTCTGGTCCTTCACCGATCATTTCGCCTATTCTGCCGCGCTCGCCATTCTCGCGCCGGCGACGCTCGCCTTCGTCTTCGGCTATTTCGCCTTTCGCTCGCGCATCAAAGGCGTCTACTTCTCCATCATCACCCAGGCGCTCACCTATGCGATGATGCTGCTCTTCTTCCGCAACGAGACCGGCTTCGGCGGCAACAACGGCTTCACCGATTTCAAGCGCATATTGGATTATCCGCTGGCGACGCCGGGAACGCGCATGATCCTCTTTACGCTGACCGGGGCCTTTCTTCTCGCGCTCATTCTCGTCTCGCGCTTTCTCGTCTCCAGCAAATTCGGCCGCGTGCTCACGGCGATCCGCGAGGCGGAGAGCCGCGTGATGTTCTGCGGCTATGACACGCTCTCCTACAAGCTCGCGATCTGGACCTTCTCGGCCGCGATCTGCGGACTCGCCGGCGCGCTCTATGTGCCGCAGGTCGGCATCATCAATCCGAGCGAAATGTCGCCGGCCGCCTCGATCGAGATCGCCATATGGGCGGCGGTCGGCGGGCGCGGCACGCTGATCGGCCCGCTCATCGGCGCCTTTCTCGTCAATGGCGCGAAGAGCTTCTTCACCGCCGCCATTCCCGAATATTGGCTGTTCTTCTTAGGACTCCTCTTCGTGCTCGTCACTCTGCTGCTGCCCAAAGGCGTCATCGGCCTCTTCGACACGCTGGCCTCCTTCCGCAAGGAGCGCACGCGATGATCGGCGAGCCGGATATCTCCAGCGGCGTCGCGCTCTATCTCGACGATGTGCAGGTCACGTTCGACGGCTATCGCGCGCTGCGCGGTCTCTCTCTGTCGATCGACACGGGCGAGCTGCGTTGCATCATCGGCCCCAATGGCGCCGGCAAGACGACGATGATGGACGTCATCACCGGCAAGACGCGGCCGGATGTGGGAACCGTCTATTTCGGACGCACGCTCGATCTCACCAAAATGAACGAGCCGCAGATCGCCGCCGCCGGCATCGGCCGCAAATTCCAGAAGCCGACCGTCTTCGAGCATTTGACCGTGTTCGAGAATCTCGAGCTCGCCATAAAGGCCGACAAGAGCGTGCGCGCCTCGCTGTTTCGCCGCATCAGCGGCGAGCAGATCGACCGCATCGGCGAATTGCTGGAGACAGTGGAGCTCGCCGACAAGGCCAAGGAGCGCGCCGGCCTGCTCTCGCATGGGCAGAAGCAATGGCTGGAGATCGGCATGCTGCTCGCGCAGCGCCCGCTGCTGCTGCTGCTCGATGAGCCGGTCGCCGGCATGACCGATCACGAGACGAAGCGCACGGCCGAGCTGCTGCTGACGCTCGCGGGAAAGCATTCGATCATGGTGGTGGAGCACGATATGGAGTTCGTCGGCGCCATAGCGCGCAAGGTGACGGTGCTGCACGAAGGCGCCGTGCTCGCCGAAGGCCCGCTCAGCGAGGTGCAGAGCGACGAGCGCGTCATCGAAGTCTATCTGGGGCGCTAGGAACATGCTCGAAATCAGCGGCCTCCATCAATATTACGGCAGCAGCCATATTCTGCGCGATGTCTCCTTCACCGCGCCCAAAGGCGCCTGCACCGTGCTGCTCGGGCGCAATGGCGTCGGCAAGACGACGCTGCTGCGCAGCATAATGGGCGTCACGCCGATCCGCGGCGGCGGCATTCACTTCAATGGCCAGGATATCTCCAAGCTGTCGCCCAATCAGCGCGCCGCGCGCGGCGTCGCCTATGTGCCGCAGGGCCGCGAGATTTTCTCTCGTCTCACCGTGGAGGAAAATCTGCTGATGGGCATGGCGGTGAAGCCGGCGCGCAAAGCCGCCAGAGTGCCGAGCGAAATCTATGAGATGTTTCCCGTGCTGAAGGAGATGCTACGGCGCCGCGGCGGCGACCTCTCGGGGGGCCAGCAGCAGCAGCTCGCCATCGCCCGCGCGCTGGTCTCCGATCCCAAGCTCATCATTCTCGACGAGCCGACGGAAGGCATTCAGCCCTCCATCATCAAGCTCATCGGCGAGGTGATAAAGAGCTTGAGCCGGCGCGGCGATCTCGCCATTCTGCTCGTCGAGCAATATTATGACTTCGGCCGCGAGCTGGCGGATCATTACATGGTCATGTCGCGCGGTCAGATCGTCAAGCGAGGTCTCGGAGCCGATATGGACAAGGACAACATCAGGGATTTCGTGGCGTTGTGAACGGTCCTCAACGCGCGAGGGGCCGAATAGAATTGCGCTATGCGCAAGTTCAGGGAGCGAGCCGGTTGCGACATTTGGCGCAGGAGGCGCCGCTGAGGGCGCTGTTTCCCGCCGTCGAGCCTCATGAGGCGCCCGAGGCGACGATCGTCAACACCGGCGGCGGAGTCGTCGGCGGCGATCACTATGCGCTGGACATAGAGATCGAGGCCGGCGCCGCCTTGACGGTCACGACGCCGGCCGCCGAGAAAATCTATCGCTCCGCCGGCGCGGACGCCGAGATCGTCACGCATCTTCGTTGCGGTGCCGATGCGCAACTCGAATGGCTGCCGCAGGAGACGATCCTCTTCGACGGCGCGCGGCTGCGCCGACGCATCGACATAGAGCTCGCGCCGAGCGCGCGCTTTCTCGGCGTCGAGATCATCCTTTTCGGCCGCCGCGCGAGCGGAGAATGGCTGAGCCATGGCGCCTTGCGCGACGCCTGGATGCTACGCATCGACGGCAAGCCAGTTTGGGCCGACGCAATCGGCCTCGAGGGCGACATGACCGCGCATCGCGAAGATCGCTTCGGGCTCGGCGACGCCGCAGGCTATGCGACGGTTGTCGTCGCCGGGCCAACGGTCGCGGATTTGCTGCCGCTGGCGCGCGACTGCGCGGCCGGCGCCGCAAGCCTCGTCAATGGCATCCTGCTACTGCGCTTTCTCGAGGATGATGCGTCACGGCTGCGCCACATGCTCGTAGAGGCGCTGGCGGCTCTACGGCCGCTCGCCACCGGCGGCCGCGGCGGCGCGCCACGCCTGTGGCTCAATTGAAGAGGGAGGACGCGGAATGCATCTGACGCCGCGCGAAAAAGACAAGCTGCTCGTCGCCGTGGCGGCGATGGTGGCGCGCCGGCGCCTCGAGCGCGGCGCCAAGCTCAACTATCCAGAGGCGGTCGCGCTCATCACCGATTTCGTCGTCGAAGGCGCGCGCGACGGACGTTCGGTGGCGGAGCTGCGCACGCAGGGCGCCAGCGTGTTGACGCGCGATCAGGTGATGGAGGGAGTGGCCGAGATGATCGAGGCGGTGCAGGTCGAGGCGACCTTCCCGGATGGCGTGAAGCTCGTCACCGTTCACGAGCCGATCCGATGATACCAGGCGAGATCATTCCCGCCGAGGGTGAGATCACCCTCAACGAAGGGCGCACGACCCTCTCGCTCACCGTCGCCAACACCGGCGATCGGCCAATTCAGGTCGGCTCGCATTATCATTTCGGCGAGACCAATAGCGCGCTGCAATTCGATCGCGCCAAGGCGCGCGGCATGCGGCTCGACATTCCCGCCGGCTCGGCGGTGCGCTTCGAGCCGGGACAAACGCGCATCGTCACGCTCGTTGCTTACGGTGGCGAGCGCGCCGTCTATGGATTCAACGGCGCGGTGATGGGACCGCTGGAGGCGCGCGATGGCGAATAAGATTTCCCGGCGCGCCTACGCCGGAATGTTCGGACCGACAGTCGGCGACCGCATTCGCCTCGCCGATACGGAGCTGCTGATCGAGATCGAGCGCGACTACACGATTTACGGCGAAGAGGTGAAATTCGGCGGCGGCAAGGTCATCCGTGACGGCATGGGCCAGAGCCAACGCTCCAACGCGGAAGGGGCGGTCGACACCGTCATCACCAACGCGGTGATCCTCGATCATTGGGGCATCGTCAAAGCCGATATCGGCATCGTCAATGGCCGCATCGCGCGCATCGGCAAGGCGGGAAATCCCGATGTGCAGCCCGGCGTCGATATCATCATCGGGCCGGGCACGGAGATCATCGCCGGCGAAGGCCGCATCGTCACCGCGGGCGGCATCGACACGCATATTCATTTCATCTGCCCGCAGCAGTGCGAAGAGGCGCTGGCGAGCGGCGTCACGACGATGCTCGGCGGCGGCACAGGACCGGCCGAAGGCACGAAGGCCACGACCTGCACGCCCGGCCCTTGGCATTTGAGGCGCATGCTGCAGGCCGCCGAGGGGCTGCCGGTCAATCTCGGCTTCTTCGGCAAGGGCAACGCCAGCCGGCCACGCGCGCTCGTCGAGATGATCGAGGCCGGCGCCATCGGCCTCAAGCTGCATGAGGATTGGGGCTCGAGCCCGGCGGCGATCGATTGCGCGCTGACCGTCGCCGACGAATTTGACGTGCAGGTCACGCTGCACAGCGACACGCTGAATGAGAGCGGCTTCGTCGAGGCGACGATCGCCGCCTTCAAGGGCCGCACCATTCACGCTTTTCATACGGAAGGCGCTGGCGGCGGCCATGCGCCGGATATCATCAAGGTGGCGGGCGAGCCCAATGTGCTCCCCTCCTCCACCAATCCGACGCGGCCCTATACGATCAACACACTCGACGAGCATCTCGACATGCTGCTCGTCTGCCATCATCTCGACCCGAAGATTCCCGAGGACATCGCCTTCGCCGAGAGCCGCATTCGCAAGGAAACGATCGCGGCGGAGGATATTCTCCACGATCTCGGCGCGCTCTCCATGTATTCCTCCGACAGCCAGGCGATGGGGCGCGTCGGCGAGGTGATCATCCGCTGCTGGCAGACGGCCGACAAGATGCGCCGCCAGCGCGGCAAGCTCGCCGGCGACGGCGCCGGCAACGATAATTTCCGCGCCCGCCGCTATGTGGCGAAATATACGATCAACCCCGCCATAGCGCACGGAATCGCCGATCTCGTCGGCTCGATCGAGCCGGGCAAGCTCGCCGATCTCGTGCTGTGGTCGCCGGCCTTCTTCGGCGTGAAGCCCGATCTCATATTGAAGGGCGGCAGCATTGCGATGGCGGCGATGGGCGATCCCAACGCCTCCATTCCGACGCCGCAGCCCGTGCGTTATCGGCCTATGTTCGCCGGCTTCGGCCGCAGCCTCACGCAGAGCTGCGTGACCTTCGTCAGCCGCGCCGCGCGGGAGGCCTCCATCGCGCAGAAATACGGGCTCGAGCGGCCGCTGCATGTCGTGACCAACACACGCGGCGGCATTTCCAAGCGCAGCATGATCCTCAATGACGCGACGCCCAAGATAGAGGTCGACGCCCAGACGTACGAAGTGCGCGCCGACGGCGAGCTGCTGACCTGCGAGCCGGCCACAGTGCTGCCGATGGCGCAGCGTTATTTCCTGTTCTGAGGAGACAAAGATGCGTGCGGCGCATAGGCTTCCCGCCGGAAGCTGGGACAAGGGTCTCGAACGCGGAACGGCGACGCTGGATTGGGACGAGCGTCATCGCCGACGCCGCAGCCTGACCAGCGATCAGGGCGAGGCTTTCCTGCTCGATCTCGCGGAGGCCGCGCGGCTCGGCGAGGGCGATGGGCTCGCGCTCGAGGACGGCTCGGTGATCCGCGTCGTCGCAAAACCAGAGCCGGTTCTGGTGATAGAAGCGGGAACAGCCGGCCTCGCGCGCCTCGCCTATCATCTCGGCAATCGCCATCTCGCCATTCAGATTTTCGTGGATCGGCTCGTCATTCGAAACGATTCCGTCATCGCCGACATGGTCAAAGGCTTGGGAGGGATCGTCACGCGGCGCAATCTGCCCTTCGATGCGGAAAATGGCGCCTATGGCGGGCATTCCGCGCATGGCCACGATCATCATAATCACGATCATCATCGCAATGACCATCACGCGCATGACCATGGAAATGGCTGAGCCGCGTGACTGGCTGCTGTCGCTGCTGACATTCATGTCGCCGTCCTATCCTGTCGGCGGCTTCGCCTTCAGCCACGGATTGGAGTGGGCCGTGGAAACGGGCGACGTCAGCGACCGCGGCGACCTCGAAGCCTATATCGGCGCAGCGCTGGAAGTGGGCGGCGGCTGGTGCGATCTCGTCTTTCTCGCCGCCGCGTGGCGCGCCGCGCGCGCCAATGACGCGGGCGCGCTGGACGCGATCGCCGATCTTTCCGCCGCCTGGCGCTCGAGCGCGGAGACGGCGCTGGAGTCGCGCCATCAAGGCGCGGCCTTCGCTCGCGCGACATGCGCTGCTTTTCCCGGCTCTCCGCTCGATGCGCTCGCCGCGCGGCGCGATGGCGAGATCGCCTTTCCCGTCGCTGTCAGCGCGGCGGTCGTGGACGCGCCGCTGGACGCTGCTCTGCGCGCCTACGCTCACGCCTTCGCCGCCAATCTCGTTTCGGCCGGCGTGCGGCTCATTCCGCTCGGCCAGACCGATGGGCTGCTGGCGCTCGCCTCGCTCGCGCCCACCATCATGCGCGCGGCGCGCGCCGCAGAGACGACTCCGCTCGATAGGCTCGCCACCTCCGCCCTGCGCATAGACATCGCGTCCATGCGCCATGAAACACAATATACGAGGCTGTTCCGCTCATGACCGCGCCCCATTCTCCTCACGGTCCGCTGCGCGTCGGCGTCGGCGGCCCAGTCGGCTCCGGCAAGACGGCGCTGATGGACCGGCTGTGCAAAGCGCTGCGCGACAAATATCGCCTCGCCGCGATCACCAATGACATTTACACGAAGGAGGACGCGGAATTTCTCACGCGTTCCGGCGCGCTCGCGCCAGAACGCATCATCGGCGTCGAGACGGGCGGCTGCCCGCATACGGCGATCCGCGAGGACGCCTCCGCCAATCTCGCCGCCGTCGCCGAGATGAATCGCAAATTTCCTGATCTCGATCTCATTCTCATCGAGAGCGGCGGCGACAATCTCGCGGCGACCTTCAGCCCCGAGCTCGCCGATATCACGATCTATGTGATCGACGTCTCGGCCGGCGACAAGATTCCGCGCAAAGGCGGCCCAGGAATCACGCGCTCCGATCTTCTCGTCATCAATAAAATCGATCTCGCGCCTCTGGTCGGCGCCTCGCTCGAGGTGATGGATCGCGATGCCCGCCGCATGCGCGGCGAGCGGCCCTTCGTCTTCGCCAATCTGAAGGAGAATATCGGGCTCGACACGATCGCCGGCTTTATCGAGCGAATGGGCGGCCTCAACCGCGCCGAAGCGCGATGAGCCCGCGGCCTCACGCCTGCGCCACGAAGACCTGATTGCGGCCGCTGGATTTCGCGGCGTAGAGCGCCTTGTCGGCGACCTCCTTCAGCGCGGAGAGATCGCTCGTCTCCTGGCCGGAGAGCGCGATGCCGACGCTGACGGAGGACAATCCGTCGCCGAGCGCCGCGGCTGCGGAAACATAGGCCGAACGAATGCGCTCGGCCACAGCGATCGCCCGCGCGCTGTCGACCCGCGTCAGCAGCAGCGCGAATTCATCGCCGCCGATGCGCGCGAGAAAATCCTCATTGCGAATGCTCTTGGCCGCCACTTCGCCGAAAGTGGTCAGCGCGCGGTCGCCCATCGAATGGCCGAAGCTGTCATTGATCGCCTTCAGTCGATCGAGATCGAAAATGAGCAGCGCCGAATCGCCCTGGCCGCGCGAGCTGCGGATCACCGCATCGGCATTGTGATCGAAACTGCGCCGATTAGAGAGGCCGGTCAGCGGATCGGTCGCCGCCATGAATTTTTGCCGCGCGACCGCCCGCTCCTTGGTCACGGCCAGCAGAGCAAAGCCCATCAGCAGCCCATAGCTCACGGATTCCAGCGCGACGGAGATGAAGAAGGGCTTCGGATCGAAAGGAGCGCCGCGCGCCATCATCATGACGACGATGACCGCGACCACCGCCCCGAAGCAGGCATGCGCGGCGGCGAGCGCGATCGTCGCCTGCTGCGTGCGCGTTCTGTGGCGACGCAACGAGGAGAATTCGTCGGCGAGCAGAAAAGCATAGACCGCCGATATGGCGCAGCGGTCGACGATGCGGACCGAATCGACGCTCAGGGAAAAGAAGAGCAGCCAGATGACGCCGCCGGCGAGCACGAGCCGCATGTCCACAGGACGGCCGCTGAACACGCGCGACCCGCCCCAGACGAGGCCGACGCCCCAGAGCGTGAGCGCATTGCCGAGGCCGATCGCGAGCAGCGGATAGGGTTCACGCAAGGACAGCAGAGCAATGCCCACGCTGATCATGAGCTGCGCCGAGCACCACCAGCGATATTCGACGGCCTCGGGATCCTCGCGCCAGACGAGATAGAGAAAAGCGCCGAGGACCGCGAATACAGCCGAATTCATCAGCAGCAAGGTCGGGAGACAATCCGCCATGGTCACACGATCCGGATGAGACTTTCCGACCGACTCCGCCATGCGAGTGGAGAACGCATATGAGCGAGGCGGCCGAAAAGCGAGCGCTGTTGAAACGGACTGCGCGAAATGGAGCGGGCGATGGGAATCGAACCCACGACATACAGCTTGGGAAGCTGTCGTTCTACCACTGAACTACGCCCGCGTGCCGCCTGAAGACAGCTATTCCTATAAGGTTTTTCAGCTCTGTGGGCAAGGTGGGACAATTTATCCCGCGGTGAAAAAAGAAGCGCCGTCCGCGCGCTCTTTCGCCGCGAGTTCGGCGAGAATCCGGGCCGCCGCCGCCGCCGCGCCGGCTTGCGCCGCAGACGATAGGGGCGCGCCCGGAGCGAAGCTCTCTCCCTCTATCGTGAACAAAACGCAAACAGGCGGAAGCGTGCCGAGCGTCCACGCCAGGCCTATGGCCTCTGCGAGGCCGAAGCCGTGGCTCGAGCAGCCGCAGTCGAGCGACAGCGGCGCCCCCTCGGCGGCGAGATCGAAGCGCCGCACCGTCCCGGCCGGCGCGCTGGAAAGGGATGCATCGACGATGATCGCCTCCACGGCGCCCTCCAGCGCCGCGAGAATGGCGCCCGCCTCTCCGCGGCATTCCACAATGTCCAGCGCAGCCGATTCGCGCAACAGAGCCGCGACGCACGGCCCGGCGCCGTCATCGCCGCGATCGGGATTGCCGACGCCCAAGAGGATGCGACGCCCCAAGCTCAGCCCCGATCGATTTCGAGCCGCAGAAAATGCGTCGAGCAGGAGATGCAGGGATCGTGATTGCGGACCGTCTGCTCGCAGCGGTGGCGAAGCTCGTCCTCCGGCAGATGCACAAAGGCGCCGGTGAGGCGCTTCAGATCCTCTTCGATCATCGCTTGATTCTGCGAGGTCGGCGGGGTGATGATCGCATCGGCGATCGTTCCATCCGCCTCGAGCCGATAGCGGTGATAGAGCATGCCGCGCGGCGCCTCCGTCGCCGCATGGCCGACGCCTGCGCGCGGCGCGATCGCAATGCAGGACGCATCCGGCTCCTCATAGCGCGCGATGATGCGTAGCGCTTCGTCCAGCGCAAAAATGGTCTCGATCGCGCGCACGATGATGCTGCGATAGGGATTGACGCAGACGGACTCGAGCCTCGCCTCGCGCGCCGCCTCCTTCGCCAGCGGCGACAGCACATCGGCGTTGAGCGCGTAGCGGGCGAGCGGGCCGACCAGATAGGGAGCGTCGCAATGGCGCATGCGCGCATGCAGCGCCGTCGAGCGCTGGACGTGAAACTCCTCGAAATGCGTCTCGAAATCGCGCGCGGCGATGTCGAGCCCGCGGCTCGACACGATGCGGCCCTCGTTGAAGGGATATTCATCCGCATGCCGCAGCGACACGAAAACGTAATCGCGCGCGCAATCTGGAAAGTCGAATCCGGCGACGAAGCGCGCGACCTGAAGCGCCTGTTCCAGCGCGCGCTCCAGCCGCTCCGCCAGCGCGCGCAGATCGCGCTTGCGCGGCGCGCGATAAAAGCCGCCGACGCGCACATTGATCGGATGAATCTCGCGCCCGCCGACCAGCGTCATGATCTCATTGCCGACCTTTTTGATCGCGAGCCCGCGCCGCACGATATCGCCATGGTCGCGCGCCATGTCGACGCCGCCGGCGTAACCCAGAAAGTCCGGCATATGCAGCATATGCACATGCAGCATGTGGCTCTCGATCCACTCGCCGCAATAGAGCAGACGCCGCAAATCGCGCAGCGGTCCCGTCACGCGGACGCCGAGCGCATCCTCCATCGCATGCACGGCGCTCATCTGATAGGCGACCGGACAAATGCCGCAAATGCGCGCGGCTATGTCCGGCGCCTCGGTGAAGGCGCGCCCGCGCATCAGCGCCTCGAAAAAGCGCGGCGGCTCGAAAATCGTCAGCGCGGCGCTCTTCACCTCGCCGTCGCGCAGCACGATCTCGAGCCCGCCCTCGCCTTCCACCCGCGCCAGCGCGCCGACCGAAATGGTTCTACTCGTCATGGCGCTCGCTCTCCTCGCGGAAGGCCTCCGCCTGCGCATTGAATGTGCGATAGACGCGCCGCAACGCGTCCTCATCCATGCCGAGCGCCGCGAGCTGCGCGCTCAGCGATGGCGCATTGGGCGTTTCGGCGGGACCGAAGCAGCCGTAGCAGCCGCGATCATATGAAGGACACAGCGCGCCGCAGCCGGCATGAGTGACGGGGCCGAGACAGGGCGTCCCCCGCGCCACCATCACGCAGACATTGCCCTTCAGCTTGCATTGCAGACAGACGCTATGCGACGGGGTCGTAGGCTTGCGGCGGGCGAGAAAGCTCGAGATCACCTCGATCAGCTGGACCTTGTCGATCGGACAGCCGCGCAGCTCGAAATCGACCTTCACATGATCGGAGATCGGCGTCGATGTCGCGAGCGTATGGATATAATCCGGCCGCGCATAGACGATCGACGCATAGTCGCGCACATCGGCGAAATTGCGCAGCGCCTGTATGCCGCCCGATGTCGCGCAGGCGCCGATGGTGATGAGGGCACGCGAGCGGCGCCGCACATCCTGTATGCGCTCGGCGTCATGCGGCGTGGTGACCGAGCCCTCGACGAGCGAGAGATCGTAATTGCCACGGATCGGCGCGCGCGTCGCCTCCGGAAAATAGGCGATATCGAGCGCCTGCGCGACGGCGAGCAGCTCGTCCTCGCAATCGAGCAGGCTGAGCTGACAGCCGTCGCAAGAGGCAAATTTCCATACAGCCAGCCGCGGCGCAGACGGCGTCCGATGTCCTTGCCCGCTCATGCTCAGATTTCCTTCTTCGCGATGAGGCCGCGCAATTGCGAATAGGGAAACACCGGCCCGTCGCGACAGATGAAGACCGGCCCGAATTGGCAATGGCCGCAAAAGCCGATCGCGCATTTCATATTGCGCTCCATGGAGAGATAGACGCGCTCTTGCGCGACGCCCCTCTCGAGCAGCGCATTGGCGACGAAGCGCATCATGATCTCCGGTCCGCAGAGCATGGCGAGCGCATTGGCGGCGTCGAATTGCGCGCGCGACAGCAGCGTCGTCACCACGCCGACATTGCCGCGCCAATCGCCGCGCGCATGATCGACCGTCGCCTCCACCTCTATATCGAGCCGCCCGCGCCAGGCTTCGAGCTCGTCGCGAAAGAGAATATCCGCCGGGCTGCGCGCGCCGAACAAAAGAAGGATGCGGCCGTATTTCTCGCGCTCGGCGAAGAGGCGATAGAGCGCCGGCCGCAGCGGCGCGAGGCCGAGTCCGCCGGCGACGACGATCACATCGCGCCCCTCCGCCTCCGCCATCGGCCAGCCGCGTCCGAAGGGTCCGCGCAGGCCGATCGGCTCGCCCACATGCAGCTCAGTCAGCGCGCGCGAGACGGCGCCGACGGCGCGGATCGTGTGAATGAGCCGCGCGCTATCGGCCGGATCGCCGCTGACGCTGATCGCCGCCTCGCCGACGCCGAAAGCGGTGAGCATGTTGAATTGCCCCGGCGCGAAATCGAAAGCGCCGCCCTCTATCTCGAGAGTCACGACATCCTCGATCTCGCGCTTTCGCTTCACGACGCGCGCGACACGCGGAATCATGGGGGCGGCGATGCTCGCCGCGGAAAATGCATCAGTCATGGGCGCCATAAATGTCGATCATCTGCATTCGCGCGGCCTGCAATCGCTCGACCAGCGGCGGCATGAAACGCTTCATCATCTCATAGCCGAGCCGTGGATCGGCCTCGCTCTTGCGGCGCAGGCAGGCGGCGTCGACGGCGATGGCGCGGACGAGATCGATCGCGCGCGCATCATATGTCCAGCGATAGGGCGGCACGAGCCAGGAGAGGCCGCAGAGATCGCCCTCATGCAGCGTCTGCACGGTGACGGCGCCGCGCGCCGGATCGCGCAGCTCTATGGCGACGCTTCCATTGCGCAGCAGAAAGAACCAATCGGCGCTGTCGCCTTCATGAAAAAGATATTGGCCCGGATCGAAGCGCATATTCTTGGCGCAGCCGGAGACGAGCGCGACGAATCCTGCATCCATGCCGGCAAAAAAGCGATGCTCTTTGACGATATGCTCGATGCTCTCGATCATGTCGCGCCTTTCTGCGCGTCGCTCTCGCGAATGGCGCGCGCCTCCTCGGTCAAGTCTATGCCGACGGGACACCAGACGATGCAGCGTCCGCAGCCGACGCAGCCGGAGCTTCCGAATTGGTCGTACCAAGTGGAGAGCTTATGCGTCATCCATTGGCGATAGCGCGATTTGACGCTCTGCCGCACGCTGCCGCCGTGAATATAGGAAAAATCCAGCGTGAAGCAGGAATCCCAGCGCCGCGAGCGCTCGCTCTCGAGGCCTGTGAGATCGCTCGCATCCTCGACGCTGGTGCAAAAGCAGGTGGGGCAGACCATTGTGCAATTGGTGCAGGCGAGGCAGCGCGCCGCGACATCGTCCCAGCGCGGATGCTCGAGATTGCGCGCGAGCAATTCCCGCACATCGCCGGCCTCGAGACTGCGGCCCATGTTCTCGGCCGTATGCGCGAGAATAGCCTCCGCTTCCTCTGTCTCGCTCGCGCTCGCCGCGCGATGTGGCAGAGAGTCGAGAAGCGCCCTCCCCGCATCCGTGCCGATCTCGACGAGAAAGGAGCTTCCGGCGACGATCTCGGTGAGCGCAATGTCGAAGCCCATGGTCGCCTTCGGCCCCGTATCCATCGAGACGCAAAAGCAGGCGCCGCCGGCGACGCCGCAATTCACCGCGACGATGAAGACGTCCTCGCGCCTCGCACGATAATGCGGATCGGCGTAAGCGCCGCCGAGGAACACGCGGTCTTGAATGGCGATGGCGTGCAGCTCGCAGGAGCGCGCGCCGATGAAGGCGAATTTCTCGACGCGAGCCGGCTCGGCCTCGACGCGCAGCTCATCGCCCTCACGCCGCGCGCGCCACAGGCGCAGCACGGGCGGGTGCAGCAGCTTTTTCCAGGATTGCGGGCCGACGACATAGCCGAACAAGGCTTCGTCATTGCGGCGCGTCAGCCGATAATGGCCGCCGTCCTGCTCATCGCCGACGCCGCGCGGCAGATCGTCCAGCGTGGCGATCTCGTCATAGACGATCGCCTCGTCGCGCACGGTCGGGCCAATGAGCGCATAGCCCTGCCCGCGCAGAGCCTCGAGCAAAGCCTCGAGGCCGGCGGCGTCGACGATGGAACGGGCCTCGGCCATGCCTTTGTCCATTGTCTCGAATCTAGCGTTCAAAATGACGAACGGCGTGCGAGCGTCGCGGATGATAACGACGGCGCCGCCGCTTTTGATCTCATCGAATTATTGCAGTTTCCCGACAAAAATCGACGCGACGCGCTGTCGCGCCGCATCAGACGAGAATCATGACGATCGCAATGGCGACTGTGCAGATATTTTCCGTCGGCGCATAAGCCATGCATCGGCTCGGGTTCAGCGGATCATAGCTTATTTCGACTTCGTCGTTCGCTTCGGCGCCAATACGTACTTGACCGAAGGTTTGCTGGACGTCGGAAACATATCGGCGATCGGATATGACGTACGCGACCTCGATCTTATCTTCTATGATCTCACCAGGCAGCGTCTGACGTTCCACAATCGTTCCCGTCACACGCCCCCAATGTCTGTAGCGGAGGAGATTGAATGCCGCCAGGACCAGCAGCAGACATCCCGGGATCACAAAAATGTGATGAACGCTCTGGAACGACATCTTAGTCTCCGATCAGCCGCTCTCGGACGCGCTCACGGCGCCTTGAAATGCTTGGAGAGCTTCAGCTCCTGTCCCTGATAATTCGAGACGCCGCCTTGGCCATAGAGAATCTTCGGCTCGGCGGCCATTCGCTCATAGACGAGCCGGCCGATGACCTGCCCGTCCTCTAAAATAAAGGGCACGTCATGGCTGCGCACTTCCAGCACGGCGCGGCTGCCGGGCAGGCCCTGCGCGCCATAGCCGAAGCCGGGGTCGAAAAAGCCGGCGTAATGCACGCGGAACTCGCCCATTGCGGGGTCGATGGCCATCATCTCCGCCGAAAGATGCGAGGGAATGCGGATGCGCTCACGCGAGGCGAGAATGTAGAACTCGTTCGGATCGAGGATGAGCTTGCCGCGACGCGGCGCGAGACGCTCCCAATAATCCTCTATGGCGTAATGGTCGACGCGATCGACATCGATCACATCCGTATGCTTTTGCGCGCGATAGCCCACGACGTCGCCGAGCCCGTCCAGCGCGACGCGCAGGATCACGCCGTCGCGCAGCGTCAGCTCGCCATCGGCGAGCGGCGCGCGCGAATGCTCGGCCGCGAGCGCGGCGTCGGAGAGCGTCGCTTCGCCGACGACCGCGCGTCGACGCAGGCGCAGCTGATCGAGCCGCGAACCCTGCCGCGCCCGCACGCTGAAGCTGCGCGGCGAGACCTCGGCATAGAGCCGCCCGCGATAGCCGGCCGCGACATGATCGAAAATCTCGGTGTCGTCGGTGATGAGGCGGGTGAAAATATCGAGCCGCCCGGTCGAGCTCTTGGGATTGGCGACGCCGGAGATATCCTCCGGCAGATGCAGGCTCTCGAGCAGCGGAATCACATAGACGCAGCCACGCTCGAGCACCGCGCCAGCGCCGCGCAGGTCGATCTCGTCATAGGTCAGCTCGGCGAGCAGCGCCTCGACGCTGCGGCGCTTGCCGGGCAGAAAGCTGGCGCGGACGCGATAGGCCGTCGGGCCGAGGCGCAGATCGAGGCTCGCCGGCTGGTGCTGGCCCTCCTCGATCGGCAGCGTCGCGACAATCGCGCCGGAAGCCGCCAATTCTCGGATCTGCTCGCAGGAGAGCACGCCATGGACGGCGGACGCCATCGAAACTCCTATCACAACGGTTCGGTCGTCTTACAACGGTTCGGTCGTCATGGGACCTTACACGCCCGACGCCATCGTGTTCTAGTGGCGATCAAATCGGCGCGCCGCAAGGATGCGGCAGAGTGTTGACTTGACCGCATCCTTCGGTTCATTCTGTTAAACGAACGCGTGGTTCTTTGAGCCGGCCGGCTTGCCGCCACGTAAAACAAGGCGCTAAAAGGCCGGGTTTCCTCGTGAAATCCGCTTTTTGTCGCCGTGGCGCGCCCCGCGCGCCGCAGGGGAGACCTCGAGTTGAGCGACGACGAGAAGAAACTGCGCCCCGCGACACGGCTCGTGCATGGCGGGGGGCTGCGCTCGCAATTCGGCGAGCTGTCAGAGGCGATGTTCCTCACGCAGAGCTTCGCCTATCCGACGATGGAGGCCGCCGAGGCGCGCTTCAAGGGCGAGGACCCGGGCTTCATCTATTCGCGCTTCTCCAATCCGACCGTCGCGATGTTCGAGCAGCGCATGTGCCTGCTCGAGGGCGCCGAGGCGGCGCGCGCCACGGCGAGCGGAATGGCCGCCGTCACCGCCGCGCTGCTGGCGCAGTTGCGCGCCGGCGATCATATTGTCGCGGCGCGGGCGCTGTTCGGCTCCTGTCTCTATGTGGTGGAGGATCTGCTGCCGCGATTCGGCGTCGCCTCGACCTTGGTCGAAGGGGCCGATCTTTCGCAATGGAAGGCCGCCGTCCGCGAGGAGACCAAGCTCTTCTTCCTCGAGAGCCCGACCAATCCCGGGCTCGAGGTCTATGACATTCGCGCCATCGCCGAGATCGCCCATGAGGCGGGCGCGCGGCTCGTGGTCGACAATGTCTTCGCCACGCCTCTGCTGCAAAAGCCCTTCGAATTGGGCGCCGATGTCGTCGTCTATTCGGCGACCAAGCATATTGACGGCCAGGGTCGGTGCCTGGGCGGCGTCATTTTGGCGTCGCAGGCGCTGATCGAGGAGAATATCCATAATTTCCTGCGCCAGACGGGGCCGGCTCTGTCGCCCTTCAACGCCTGGACCATGCTGAAGGCGCTTGAGACTCTGCCGCTGCGCATCGCGCAGCAGACGGCCAGCGCGGCGCGGATCGCCGATTTCCTCGCCGAACAGAAGGAGATCGCCCGCGTCCTCTATCCTTTCCGCGCCGATCATCCGCAGGCGGAACTGGCGCGGCGGCAGATGACGGGCGGCGGCACGCTGGTGACATTCGATGTCGCCGGCGGCAAGGCGGCGGCCTTCCGCCTCGCCAACGCGCTGAAGATCGTCAAGATTTCCAATAATCTCGGCGACGCCAAGAGCCTCGTCACCCATCCGGCGACGACGACGCATCAGCGGCTGACGCCAGAGGCGCGGGCGCTCATCGGCGTCGGCGATGGGCTGCTGCGCCTCTCGGTCGGGCTCGAGGATACGGATGATCTCCTCGACGATCTGGCGCGCGGCCTCGCCGCCGCGCGCGGCTGAGCGCGGTCAGAACTGACCGAATTTCGCGCGGCGCTCGAGGTCGATGAGTCGGCCGCTGCGCCGCGCGGCGATCACGGGCGCCGGGGACGGCTCGGGCTCCTGCTCGGCTTGCGGGATCGCGACCGGGACGACGATCGCCCCGCGCGTCTCGAACACGCCGAAGGCGCGGCGCTCGCCGGCGAGCGTGCGCAAAAACTCACGAAAGAATGCGCCCACCCCAGCGCGATTGCTCATTGAAAGTCGAAACACTTTTTCCCCTCCCCGCGCCGCTTTGGCGACGCATCGTCTTTTCGAAGCGATGATCGGCGCCCGCTATCGCGGACGGTCGAATTCGGTTGGAAAATCAGATGGAGAGAGGCGGCGCCCGTGCGCGCCGCGCATGATCCGCCGCAAAGACCACGGGGCGCGCGACCGACGCCCGCCATTGGGCCGCGGCCCAATCGGACGAGAGGACGCCGGAGACCTCCGGTCGCGCCGCCAACGGTCCCGCGCCACCGCAACAAAGAACGCAGAGATCACACGCTCCGAGGCCGGCGTCGGCATGGCCGATCGGAGCGGCCGAGGTCGCGTCAGAGGCTTCGGTGAGAGAGGTTTGGACGGCGAGCGTCGCGCAAATCTGCGCCGGGCCGAGCGCGGAATGGGCGAGCCCTGCCGTCGCGGGCGCGAGGGCCTGAATGGCCAGCGCCAACGAAAACAGCAATATGCCCGCCAAATTCCGACGCATGAAAGCTCCTGCCTGCGACGATACGCGAGTCTGTCGCAATTCACCCCGCGGGGCAAGAGAGCGGACAGCGGGGAATGTGATGCGCCGCAGCATCCCCTCCCCCGCCATCATCGCGCATTCGGCTATTTCGCGCCCAGCTTCACATCGGAGAACATGCCCGAAGCCGGACCGCCGAAGTCGTATTTCAGGCCGAGGAAATAGGTCCGCTGCGGATAGGGGTTTGGATTGACGTAATACTTCCACCGGCCGATGTTGTCGATGCCGGCGTTGAGCGTCCATTCCTTGCTGATCTTATAGGTCGCCTTGGCGTCGAAGACGAGATATTCGCTGTCCACGCTGCCATAATTATTATGGTTGAAGTCAGAGTTATTGAGGCTGACGAATGCCGCGGAGCCGTAACGCATGCCGGCGGCAATCGAAAACTCTTCGGTCGGCGCATAGGAGGCGACGGCGCGGATGCGAATACGCGGAATGCGCGGATATTGCATCCCCTGCACCCAGGGCTGCTGATAGTCGGACACGATCTTGGCGTCGGTGAAGGTCACGCTGCCGTTGAAGTCGAGCCCCTTCCAAACAATGTCCTTCAGCACGACGGCGCCTTCCACGCCGCGGAAGATCGCCTTGCCGACATTGGAGTTCTGCGACACGGAGACGCCGGTGGTGAAGTCGGTCTGCGAGAGGATCGCGTTCCAGCGATGGTCCATGAACAGCGAGATGCGCGGCCGCGCCTCGCCGATGATGCCGTCGAACACGTCCTGCGTCACATATTCGCCGGTCAGATCATAGGAGGTGCCGCTCTCCGGCTGCAGCGTCGGATTGCTGATCGAGACGGAGTTGGGACCCGAGATGTTCTGGAACAGCTCGAGCACGGTGGGGAAGCGATAATAGCGTCCGACCGAGCCGCGCAGCGTGAGATCGGGGAAGACCTGATATTCGATCGCGGCCTTGGGCGAGAAGGTCGGCTTGAAAACCGCCGGCAGCGTCGGCGGCGTGACCAGCACGGGCGGCCAGCCGGCGATGCCCGGCGCATAGCTCTGGCCGAGCGTGTTATTGACGCCGCCGAAGGCGCTCCAGAATTCCTGGCGGCCGCCCAATGTCAGCTTCCATTTGGGCGCGAGCCACCAGACATCTTGCAGATAGAGCGCCTTGGTCTCGGTCTTGCCGAGGTTTATCGCCTGGATGGAATTGTAATAGTTGTCGGTGAAGAGATTGGTGTTGGTCTGCGTCTGGGCCAGCGAGTAAATGTCCCAATGCGCGCCGACCGAGACTTCGTGCCGGCCGAAATCCGTCCATTCGGGACGCCAGACGCCGCGAATGTCGAGCGTATGCCAGAAGCTGCCGGTCTGATTGACGTTCGAGCCCCGCGGATTGATCGAATAGGAGGTTCCGGCGGCGTTGGGCAGCCAGCCATAGGCGCGCGCCGTATTATTGTAGTCGCGCAGATAATTGTAAGAGGTTCCAGAGATATCGAAGTCGAAGACGCCCTTGGTGTCCGACTTCAGGGACAGCGCCTGCATCAGATGGGAGGCGTTGCCATGGCTCGGATTGACGGTGAAGGGAAAAACGGCGTTGCCGACCTGCACATTGCCGTTCTGCGTGTTGTAGATCGGCACGCCATTGGCGTCGCGTATGTAGGTCGTCGGAAAAGTGTCGTCGATCAGCGACCAGAAGCCGAGCTGATAAGTGGCGTGGATTTTGGGCGCGAGCTCGTAGTCGAGCTTGATCTTGCCCATATGCTGCTGAGAATGATCGGCCTGATTGGCGCCGCCGACGAAGCGGGGATTGCCCGCCTGATCGACATCGGCATAGCCGCCGAAAATCGGCGTTCCGCTCACCTTTCCCGTCTTGACGTTGCCGCCCGGGAAAGTCTGCGACTGGCCCTGCGCGTCGAGCCGATCATAGCTGACCCAGAAGGAGAGATCGTTGATCTTGTGGCCGACGAGAAGATTCATGTCGCCGGCGAGATTGGTCTCCTTGGAGCCGTAGAGCGAATAGGGCTGCAGGCCGGCGTTGCCGGAGAAGTGAACCTCGAAATTCTCCGGCATGCGCGTCGTGATCGTCATCACGCCGCCCATGGAGTTGCCGGGATAGAGCGCCGAGAAAGGCCCGTAGATGAGGTCGATACGATCGATCTCGCCGGGCGACACCATGCCCCAGCGCGGCGCGGTGCTGAATGTGTTGCCGAACAGATTGGAGAGCAGAATATTATCGGCGTAGACGAGGTTCTGCGCCCCCGCGATCGGCGAGTTCACGCGCGTCTGCAATATGCCGTTGCGATCGCCGATGAAGCGCTCGCGCACCAGCACGCTCGGCAGATATTTCATCGTCTCGGCCGTGGTCATCACATTGACCGTGCGATCGATGTCGGCGCGGGTGACGCTCTCCACCACGGCGGGGATGTTCTCGGGAATGGCGCGACGGACCGGGGCCGCCGCCGGAGCCGGCGCATGTCCCTCGGCGCCGTTCGGGGCGCCGGCGATATCGATGCCGGGAAGCGCCTCCTGCGCCTGCGCCGCAGCAGCGAGCGAGAAAGCCAGCGCCCAGGCGGAGACGCCGCGCAGCAGATGGTGATGAATCATTTTTTTTCCTCCTGCGCCTTCGGACGGGCGCTTTCGGACATATCGCGGCCGCGGCCTCTCGAGGGCCGGCGCGCGCAGTCTCGACGATGACGGGATTGTGAAGGCGAGCGTTCCAACGAAGCGCCATGCGCCTCGGCGAAACGCCTCACGGGCTCACGCCGTCGGCCAAAGGGCCGCAGCGTTTCGCTTCAGAAAAAGCCGGGAGGCGCGCGGGCGCGCTGCGCCTGGGGGAGACCGAAGCCGAGCCCGATGCGCGCGCCGAATGTCCAATTCGCCTCGGCGACGCTGCGCCGGCCGAGCCCATGACCCGCGACGGAGAAGAGAAGGAAAGGCGAGAAGCCGGCGAGGCAGCTCTGGCAGGCGATGCAGGCGCCGGCGTCCCTGTGGCCGCCACTCGGCGCGCGGCGATCGCCGGCTCCGTCGACCGCGGCGCAATACGCGGACTCCCCGCGTCCATGCGCGGTCGCCGGGGGAACGCCGAGCGCATAGGCGGCGCTCAGCGCCTGAAGCGCCAAGGCGACGGCCGCCAGCAAGCCACTGAGAGAAAATCGACGCATCGCCACCAATCGCCGCCGGGAAAGACTTTTTCCCGTAGCCGAAGCTACGCGCAGCCAAAGGCGTGGGCAATCGAGCCGATACGCCGCCGAGGAGCTTTTCCTTGACCCGTGTCAATTATGTCACAGATTTTGCTACGCGGAGAGGCTCGGCGCCGGCTTTCACCAGTGGGCGGCGACGCATTCCACATTTCCCTTCGGCGCGATGCGTCCTAGAGTAGGCCCCATGTATATAGCCATCACAAGAGACATTCAGGTCACTGCTCTGCCGGACTTTCTCCACGAGCAGTCGGACCCCGCCAACGATCGCTTCGTCTGGTCCTACACGATCGAGATCGCCAATCTCGGCAAGGAGCGTGTCCAACTCCTGTCACGTCACTGGATCATCATCGACGCGTACGGGCGCAAGGAAGAAGTGAAGGGGCCGGGAGTGGTCGGCGAGCAGCCGGTTCTCGAGCCCGGCGAGACGTTCCGCTACGCCTCCGGCTGTCCGCTCGCGACGCCCTCGGGACTGATGAAGGGAAGCTACACGATGATCACCACCGACGGCGAGACCTTCGACATAGAGGTGCCGGCTTTCTCGCTGGACAGCCCGCTCTCCAAGCCGACGCTGAACTGAGCGCGACGCATGTCAGAGGACATTTCGACGATCGAGCGCGCGATCGAGCTGACCGGGCGGCTCGTCGCTTTCGACACGGAGAGCTCCAAATCCAATCTGGCGCTCATCGATTTCGTCGAATCCTATCTGCGCGCGCAGGATGTGCCCTGCATTCGCGCGCCCAACGCGACGGGCGACAAGGCGGCGATCTTCGCGACGATCGGCCCGCCGATCGCCGGGGGCGTGGTGCTTTCCGGCCATACGGATGTGGTGCCGGTGACGGGCCAGAGCTGGACGGCCGATCCCTTCACCCTGCGTCGCGAGGGCGACCGGCTGCTCGGGCGCGGCGCCGTCGACATGAAGGGCTTCGGAGCCGTCTGCCTCGCTATGATTCCCGAGTTCAAGGCGGCGGGGCTGACGCGGCCGATCCACATCTTCCTCAGCTATGACGAGGAGACGACCTGCCTCGGCCCGCTCGATCTCCTGGGGCGCCTCGGCTACGACCTGCCGCGTCCGGCCGCCGCCGTCATCGGCGAGCCGACTTCCATGCAGGTCGCCGACGCGCATAAGAGCGTGACGACCTTCGTCACCAGGGTCCGCGGCTATGAGATTCATTCCGCCAATCTGCATCGCGGCGTCAGCGCGGTGCATGTCGCTCTGCTGCTCGGCGCGGAGCTGCTGCGAATCGGCGAGGAACTGGCCGCGGCGGGCGACCCCACCGGGCGCTTCGACCCGCCCTACTCCACTCTGCATATCGGCGTGATAGAGGGCGGCACGGCGCGCAACATCGTCGCCAAGGACTGCGTCTTCCATTGGGAGGTGCGCGGCGTGCCGGGAACCGACGCGGCCCGAATCGTCGAGGAGAGGCTTTCCGCCTATTCGGCGGAGCTGACGCAGAAGTTTTTTGCTCCCTTCCCGGGAACGGGAATAGAGACGCGAATGGAGGTGGCCGTTCCGGGCCTCGCGCCGCAGCCGGGCTCACCGGCGGAGACTCTGGCGCTACGGCTCGCCCGCGCCAATCGCACCATCGCGGTCCCCTACGCCTCAGAGGCCGGACACTTCCAGCAGACCGGCATTCCCAGCGTCATTTGCGGGCCCGGCCGCATAGACGAGGCGCATCAGCCGGACGAATATATAGAAGTCGGCGAGCTCGCGGCCTGCGTCGACTTCATGCGCGGGCTCGCCCGCGAGCTCGGCGCCTGAGAGCGCCGAGCGGGCTCGGGCCTTTAGTAGCAGGCCCAGACCCAATGGCCGACCCAGCGCCAGCACGGCCCGACGCCATAATTATACCAGCGCCCATGCCAGTAACGGCCTCGCCCACCGTGGCCATAGGCGGGGCCGCCGTGCCAGCCGCCGCCGTGCCAGCCGCCGCCATGCCAACCGCCACCGCCATGGCCGCCCCCATGCCAGCCGCCGTGACCGCCTCCGTGCCAGCCGCCGCCGTGGCCGCCCCCATGCCAGCCGTCGCCGCCATGGCCGCCTCCGTGCCAGCCGCCGCCGCCATGGCCGCCTCCGTGCCAGCCGCCGCCATGGCCACCACCATGACCGCCGCCGCCGTGATGCTGAGCAAACGCTTCCGACGGCAGCGCGAGCGCGGCGCCCAGCGCGACGACCAGCGATAATTTCTTGAACATCGGAATTCTCCTCACTTCGCTGCGAAGCGCGCGGAGCCCCTCCGCCCCGATGCTTCCAAGAGCGACATAATCCCCCGCCGAGGCCGCCGACTGTGAGTTGTCGCACAGACCTAGCCCAATTCCTACCGCCGAAGGCGCCGCAGCGCGGCGCCGGCCGCCATTGATTTCGGGATAAGGCCGGCTATAGTCCGCGCCCGTTGCAAGGCGGCTTCCTGCCGGCACGAAGGCGCGCGCGCCGCTTCTAAGAGATCGAACATGAAATTGATCCAGACCGCCCAAGCTCAGACGGCCCCTGCTCAGACCGACGCTCCTGCGGCGCCTCCCGCTCCGCCCGTCCCCGCCGCTCCCCTCGCGCCGACGGCTACCTCGGCGCCGCCCGTCCCGCCCAGCACGACAGTGCAGACGGCGCCGGATTCGGGCGCGCCCCCGGCGGCTCCGGCTCCCGACATGATCACGCAGCTCGTGCCGCTGCTGTTCGTCACGCTGATCGTCTATTTCATCGTGCTGCGTCCGCAAGCGCGCCGCACGAAAGAGCAGAAGGACTCGCTCAAGAATGTGCGGCGCGGCGACACGGTCGTCACCAGCGGCGGGCTGATCGGCAAGGTCACTAAGACCATCGACGACGCCGAGGTCGAGGTCGAGATCGCGCAGAACATCCGCGTGCGCGTGCTGCGCTCCGCCATCGCCGAGGTGCGCGCCAAGGGCGAGCCGGTGAAGGATCAGGCGGCCTCGCGCTAGCCGCTGCTCGGAACGCGACGCCTCGCATCCCGGCCGCCGCGCCCGGCGCCGGGACCTTTCTTTTAGGACCGCCCCACAGGACCGACGATCCATGCTGCGCTTCGCCACCTGGAAGATCATCGCCATTCTGGCGCTGACGCTCGCCGCCGTTCTCGTCGTCGTCCCCAGCATGCTCGCGCCGGCGAGCGTCAAGGCGCTCGAAAACGCCCTGCCCTCCTGGGCGCAGCCCCGCACCATCGTGCTCGGCCTCGATCTGCAGGGCGGCTCCTATGTGATGCTCGAGGTGGACAAGGCCTCGGTGCTGCACACGCAGGTGACCAATCTGCGCGACGATGTGCGCCGCATTCTGCGCGAGGAGAAGGTCGCCATCACCGGCGGCATAGGCGCGCAGGCGCGCGGCGTGCAGCTGCGCATCCCCGACGCCGCCGAGCGCGCCAAGGTGCTGCCGAAGTTCCGCAATCTGGCGCAGGGCTTCGGCGCGAAAATCGGCGGCGCGCCGCCGCTGGAAGTGCGCGATTCGGGCGATGGCCTCGTGCAGATCGTCGTCACCGACTCCGGCGTGACCGACAAGGTCCGCCACGCCGTCGATCAGTCGATCGAGGTGATCCGCCGCCGCGTCGATGCGCTGGGCACGCGCGAGGCCAGCATTCAGCGCGAGGGCGACGATCGCATCATCGTCCAAGTGCCGGGCCTGCAGGACCCGGAGCAGCTCAAGACCATCCTCGGTCAGACCGCCAAGCTGGAATTCCGCCTCGTCGCCGAGCCGGGCCAGAGCCCTTCGGAGCTGGAGGAGCTCGAGCAGGCCGATCAATCCGGCAAGATCGCCATCGAGAAGCAGGTCATGGTGCAGGGCGAGGATCTGACCGACGCCCAGCCCGGCTTCGACCAGCAGCGCGGCGGCGAGCCGGTGGTCAATTTCCGCTTCAATATTCGCGGCGCGCAGAAATTCGGCGAGGTCACATCCAAGAATGTCGGCCGGCTCTTCGCCATCGTGCTCGACAATAAGGTGATTTCGGCGCCGCGCATCCTGCAGCCGATCACCGGCGGCTCCGGCCAGATATCCGGCCATTTCACCGTCGAGCAGGCCAACAACCTCTCGATCCTGCTGCGCGCCGGCGCCCTGCCCGCCAAGCTCGACATCATCGAGGAACGCACAGTCGGCCCCGGCCTCGGCCAGGATTCGATCGACGCCGGCAAACGCGCGGCCTATGTCGGCGCCGGCCTCGTCGTCGTCTATATGCTCATCACCTATGGCGTGTTCGGAATCTTCGCCAATCTGGCGCTCTTCGTCCATATCGCCTTCATCTTCGCCGGCCTCGTGCTGCTCGGCTCGACGCTGACATTGCCGGGCATCGCCGGCATTGTGCTGACGATCGGCATGGCGGTCGACTCCAACGTGCTGATCTATGAGCGTATTCGCGAGGAGCAGCATGGCGGCCGCTCGATCCTCGCCGCGCTGGACGCGGGCTTCAACCGCGCCTTCGCGACCATCGTCGACTCCAATGTCACAATGTTCGTCGCCGCGGCGATCCTCTATTTCCTCGGCTCCGGCCCCGTACGCGGCTTCGCCGTGTCGCTCGCGCTCGGCATTCTGACGACTATCGTGACCGCCGTCACCATGACGCGGATGATGATCGCGATCTGGTATCATTACGCGCGCCCGACGCGCCTGCCGATCTGAGGGTGAAACAGATGAAGCTGCTGCGTCTCGCCCCGGAGAACACCAAGTTCCCCTTCATGCGGTTCCGCCGCGTGAGCTACCCCTTCTCGGCTGTGCTCTCGATCTGCTCAATTCTGCTGTTCATCTTCAGCGGCATGAATTTCGGCATCGACTTCGCCGGCGGCACGGTCATCGAATTGCGCGCCAAGGCCGGCCAGGCCGAGATCGCGACGCTGCGCCAGACGATCGAGAAGCTCGAGCTCGGCGACGTCGAGGTGCAATCCTTCGGCAATCAATCCGATGCGACCGTCCGCTTCGGACCGCAGAAGGGCGGCGATTCCGCCCAGCAGGCGGCGGTCGAAAAGGTTCGCGGCTCGGTCGGCTCGGACTATGAGCTGCGCCGCGTCGAGGTCGTCGGCCCGCGCGTCTCCGGCGAGCTGGTGCAATCGGGAACGCTCGGCGTCGTGCTGTCGATCGTCGCCGTGCTCACCTATTTGTGGTTTCGCTTCGAATGGCAATTCGCCGTCGGCGCGGTGATCGCGACGATGCACGATCTGCTGCTCACGGTCGGCTTCTTCTCGCTCACCCATCTCGAATTCAACACGACGTCGATCGCGGCGATTCTGACCATCGTCGGCTACTCGCTGAACGAGACCGTCGTCGTGCTCGACCGAATTCGCGAGATGATGCGCAAATACAAGAAGATGCCGACAGATCAAATGATCGATCTCTCGATCAACGCCGTGCTGCCGCGTACGATCATGACGGCGACGACGGTGTTTCTGGCGCTTTTCTCGCTGGCGATCTTCGGCGGCCATGTGATCCGCTCCTTCTCGCTCGCGATGATCTGGGGCATTTTCGTCGCCACTTATTCCTCGGTCTTCATCTGCTCACCCATGCTGATCTATCTCGGCCTGCGCAATGAGGATGCCGACAAGGCGCCGGAGGCGACGCCGAGCAAAGCCGCCGCCAAGGCGACGACGCGCGCCAAGCCCAAAGCGGCCTGATGGCCGAGCAGGGTCGAGGCTTCGTTCCGGGCCGCCACAGGATCGAGACCTATGGCGGCGGCGGCTTTCGCTTCGCGGAAATGTCGCATCGCGGCTCGCTGCTCGCCCTGCCCTCCGGGATTCACGCCTTGGAGGCCGTCTCCGCGGCGGAGATCGACGAGGCCACGCTCGCGCCGCTCTTCGACGAGAGCGCCGGCGCGGTCGAGCTGCTGATCTTCGGCTCGGGCGAGAATTTGCGACCGCCTTCGGCCGCCTTGCGCGCGCGGCTGAAGCAGGCGGGAATCATGGTCGAGGCCATGGCCACCGGCGCGGCCGTTCGCACCTATAATATGCTGCTCGACGAGGACCGCCGCGTCGCCGCCGTGCTGATCGTGGTGTGAGCCGAGGTTTTTCGCCCATGGATGAGGCCGCGACGACCGAGCGCGAGACGGAGCTCGCCGACCACTACCGCCATTGCGAGGCGGCGCTGCGCGAGCAGGATCTCGACCTCTGGCTCGCCTGCCTGTTCGCGCCGGCGCAAGCGCGGCCGCATCTCCATGCGATCGGCGCTTTCTGCGCGGAGATTTCCAGCGTGCGGGCGCGCGTCTCGCAGCCGATTCTCGGCGAGATGCGGCTGCGCTGGTGGTACGATTCGCTGGAGGCGCCCGCCGATAGCGAGGGCGCCCGCGCCCATCCGATCGCCGACGCGCTTATCGATACGCTCGACCGCTCCGCCATCCCGCGGGACGAGGTCGTCGAGCTGCTCGAGGCCCATAGCTTCGACCTCTATGACGAGCAGATGGAGAGTCTCGCGGCGCTGGAGATCTATTGCGACCGCGTTTTCGGCGCGCCTTTGCGCTGGCGCGCGCGCGTCATCGACGCCGAGGATGCGGCAAGGCAGGAGGAGGCGCTTCGACTCGCCGGGCGCGCCTATGGCCTCACGGCGATTCTGCGCGCCCTGCCCCGCCATTTGGCGCTAGGACAGCGATTTTTGCCTCTCGATCTGCTCGCGCGCCGTCGCGCCGAGAGCGATTTCGTCGAGGCGAAGCTCACGCCCGCGCTCGCCGCAGCTATGGCGGAGCTGCGCGGCAAGGCGCGCGATTATTTCGAAAAGGCGCGCAAAGCCGTGCGCGGCGAGAGCGCGGCGCGTGCGGCTC